>JAZJZP010000036.1:11458-19338 GCA_040389805.1 Pseudomonadota bacterium | reverse complement strand
GCGAACGATCGGTGCCAGCACGGTCGACAGTGCCTGGATCTTGGTCAAGGCCTGGTTCATGCGCCCTTCCACCGTGTCGTGTGTCAGGATGATCAGATCGGTCTGATTGCCATCTTCGCCACTGATCTCGTCGGCTTCGCGCTGAATGAGCGCGTCAATCGAGATCTTCTGCTCCGCCAGAATGCCGGTGATTTCCGCCAACACCCCGGTCTGATCGGCCACGCGCAAGCGCAGGTAAAAGGCCGTCACGACTTCGTCCATGGGCAATATGGGCATGCTCGACAACGCATCGTGCTGGAAGGCCAGCGACGGCACACGGGCGGCCGGCTCCGAGTCGATCAGGCGAGCAATGTCGATCAGATCGGCGATGACCGCCGAGGCGGTGGGCTCAGCGCCCGCGCCCTTGCCGTAGTAGAGCGTCGTGCCCACGGCATCGCCTTGAACCATCACCGCGTTCATGGCGCCCTCGACACTGGCGATCAAGCGACGCATGGGCACCAAGGTGGGGTGCACACGCAACTCAATGCCACGGGCCTGACGGCGCGCAATGCCCAGCAGCTTGATGCGGTAACCCAGTTGTTCGGCGTACTTGATGTCGGTCGCGGACAGCTTGGTGATGCCCTCCACATGGGCCTTGTCGAACTGCACGGGCACGCCAAAGGCGATGGCGCTCATCAAGGTGACTTTGTGCGCCGCGTCCACGCCTTCAATGTCAAAGGTGGGGTCGGCTTCTGCATAACCCAGGCGTTGGGCTTCTTTCAGCACCACGTCAAAGTCCAGCCCCTTGTCGCGCATCTCGGACAAGATGAAATTGGTTGTGCCATTGATGATGCCGGCCACCCATTCAATCTGGTTGGCGGTCAAACCCTCACGCAGCGCCTTGATGATGGGAATGCCACCCGCCACAGCAGCCTCAAACGCCACGATCACGCCCTTGGCGCGCGCTGCTGCAAAAATTTCGGTGCCATGCACGGCCAGCAACGCCTTGTTGGCGGTGACCACATGTTTGCCGGCCGCGATGGCTTCCAGTACCAGCGCCTTGGCAATGCCATAGCCACCGATCAACTCGACCACCACATCGATCTCGGGATGGGCAATGATCTGGCGTGCATCGCTGACCACCGCAACGCCCTCACCCACCATTTCGCTGGCGCGTGCGACATCCAGGTCAGCGACCATGGTGATTTCAATGGCGTGTCCGGCACGGCGTCGGATTTCTTCCTGATTGCGGCGCAGAACAGCGAACGTACCACCACCAACGGTGCCAAGGCCCAGCAGGCCGACACGGACGGTTTTTTGAGTTTGTTGAGTCATGGGATCTCTTGAGAATCAGGAATGGCGCTTGCGATAGCCTTCGAGGAACCGCGCAATGCGCCCAATGGCTTCAGCGAGGTCATCGCTGTTGGGCAGGAATACCAGCCGGAAGTGGTCAGGGTGGGGCCAGTTAAAGCCCGTGCCCTGCACGATCAGTACTTTTTCTTCGGCCAGCAACTCGTAGGCAAATTGCTGGTCGTCTGCGATGGGGTACATCTTGGGATCCAGGCGCGGGAACATGTACAGCGAAGCCTTGGGCTTGACCACACTCACGCCCGGAATCTTGTTGAGCAGTTCATACGCCAGGTCGCGCTGTTTACACAGCCGGCCCGTGGGTGCTACCAGGTCCTTGATGCTTTGATAGCCGCCCAAGGCCGTCTGGATGGCCAACTGGCCCGGCGTGTTGGCGCACAAACGCATCGAGGCCAGCATGTTGAGGCCTTCGATGTAATCCTTGGCGTGGCGCTTTTCGCCCGACACCACCATCCAGCCCGCGCGGTAGCCGCAGGAGCGGTAGTTTTTGCTCAACCCATTGAAGGTGAGGAAGAACACATCGTCAGCCAGCGAGGCAATGCTGGTGTGGGTATGCCCGTCGTACAAAGTCTTGTCGTAAATCTCGTCGGCAAACACCATCAACTGGTGGTCACGGGCGATGTCCACGATGCCTTGCAAAGTGCTGTCGGGGTACAGCGCGCCCGTGGGGTTGTTCGGGTTGATGACAACGATGGCCCTGGTGCGGGGCGTGATCTTGGCGCGGATGTCGTCCAGGTCGGGCAGCCAGTCGTTTTGCTCATCGCAGATGTAATGCACCGGGTGCCCACCCGACAGCGACACCGCCGCCGTATAGAGTGGGTAGTCGGGCGCAGGCAACAAGACCTCATCACCATCATTCAACAGCGCGTTAAGCGACATGACGATCAGCTCGGACGCCCCATTGCCCAGGTAGACGTCATCCACGGTCACGCCCGAGATGTTCTTTTCCTGGCAGTAATGCACCACGGCCTTGCGCGGCGCAAACAGCCCTTTGGAGTCGGTGTAGCCCGCTGCACCTGCCAGGTTGCGGATCATGTCCTGCACGATCTCGTCGGGCGGCTCAATGCCGAAGACGGCCAAGTTGCCGATGTTGAGCTTGATGATCTTGTGACCATCTTCTTCCATCTGCCGCGCCTTTTCCAGGACCGGCCCACGGATGTCGTAACAGACGTTGGCGAGCTTGCTGGACTTGTTGATCGGCTTCAAAGCGGGTCTCCGGGCAGGATTTTGACGTTCATGAGAGGGCAAAGATAGAATTTAACCACAGCCCCCCCTCTATTAACCCGCGCGCCCCATGAAACTGCAAGCCGATCGTGCCGAAGGCGTCAACGTCATCAACGCCTATACCCGCCAGTCCGTCTCCATCAATGGACAGGAACACAGGGCCAGCGTGCTCGTGCCCCCCACGGGCGAACCCATGCCCTGGGAAGCTGCATCCATGGCCGACCTGACCGAAGCGCATTTTGAACAAATCGCCCGCATGGCGCCTGAACTGGTGGTGTTTGGCAGTGGCCCTGTGCTGCGTTTTGCCCCGCCTGCACTGATGCGCTCGCTGATGCAGGCCCGCATTGGCATTGAGACCATGGACACGGCGGCCGCCTGCCGCACCTACAACATTTTGGTCAGCGAAGGCCGCAAGGTGGTCGCCGCCCTGTTGGTGCCCCAAGAGTCGCAATAAACCACCATCTTTAGGGGGATAGGCCCAAGTGTGAAGGATGACCTCAGAAGCACTTTATAATCGGGGGCTATTCACGCAGGCTGATCACTAGTAGAACATGACACCCGCCCTTAACAAACCTCTGCCGGAATTTGAAGCTGTCGCCACGGGTGGAGTGAAATTCACCCCCCAGTCCTTCATTGGCAAGACCGTGGTGCTTTACTTCTATCCCAAGGATCACACCCCGGGTTGCACCACGGAGGCCATGCAGTTTCGAGACACCCACAAGGAGTTCGTCAAGGCGGGCGCCACCGTGTTTGGAGTCTCCCGAGACAACCTCTTGTCGCACGACAAATTCAAGGCCAACCTTGAATTGCCCTTCGACCTGATTGCCGACACCGAAGAAAAACTTTGCCACATGTTTGGTGTGGTCAAGAACAAAATCATGTACGGCAAGAAGGTCAAAGGCATCGAACGGAGCACGTTCCTGATCGATGCAAGCGGCGTACTTCGAGAAGAATGGCGCGGCATCAAGGTCGCTGGCCACGTTGAAGAAGTACTGGCGGCCGTCAAGGGTCTGCAAAAAGAGACGGTCTGACCTTTCGGTTTGCCACCACATCCACACACAAGAGCGCTTCAAGGCGCTCTTGGCGTTTGTGAGCATGGGAATGACCCGCAAAGGTGTGACAAAGGGGCTGTTGCAAGCCCCCGACACCCTCACGCAGCCCGCATGGAGTGTGCATAATCATCTTCATGCATTTGAGCATTACCGAACTCAGCAACAGTTGTGAACCCCCAAAGGCAGCACCCTGCCTGCAAGATCAGCGCGAGGCCGCACAGTGTTCTGTGCGGCTTTTTTGTTTGTGACTTACCAGGAACGGATCCCACCATGCCCTTACCCAAGCCACCTGCCAAACGTGCTGACATGTTGAGCGCCAACGACTTCGCGTCTCAGCCCAAGCCTGCCAAGAAGAGCGCCCGTGCGGCCCCGAGCAAGCCCGTGCGCGCTCCGGTGCTCGAACTGGTGAACAAAGACACCCCGATCACCCCCGCCTTCCAAAAGACCATTCGCGACCTGGCTCCGGCCCGATCGTTGCCCTCGGCGCCCCAGCGTGTCGCACCCATGCCCTCGCCTGTGGCAGAAAAAATCGGCACGTCCTCATCGCCCGTGACCGCACGCCCCAGCACCGTCAACGCAGGAGCCCCCTCGATCACCGGCTCCCGCCGCCGCAAGGGCCCGGCGGGTCCGGCCAAGCTGTTTGTGCTGGACACCAATGTGTTGCTGCACGACCCGATGTCGCTGTTCCGCTTTGAAGAACACGACATTTATCTGCCCATGATCACGCTGGAAGAGCTGGATGGGCACAAAAAGGGCATGACCGAGGTGGCCCGCAATGCCCGCCAGGTGAGCCGCGAGCTCGATGGGCTGGCGGCCGACATGGGCAGCCGGGTTGACTCAGACCCCGCCGCCGGCATTGAGCTGTCCAAAACCGGCCACAAAGACTCGCGGGGCAAGCTGTACTTCCAGACCATGAACCTGGATGTGCAATTACCCACCGGCCTGCCCCAAGGCAAGGCGGACAACCAGATCCTGGGCGTGGTCAAGGCCTTGCGCGAGCAAAACCCGGGCCGTGAAGTGGCCCTGGTGTCCAAAGACATCAACATTCGCATCAAGGCGCGTGCCCTGGGCTTGCCCGCTGAGGACTACTTCAACGACAAGACACTGGAAGACGGCGACCTGCTCTACACCGGCGTCCTGCCGCTACCCGCCGACTTCTGGGAGCGCCACGCCAAGGGCATGGAGAGCTGGCAGCAAGGCGGCATCACCTTCTACCGCATCAGCGGCCCGATGGTGCCTGCCCTGTTGATCAACCAGTTTGTCTACCTGGAGTCCCCCGGCGTGACGCCTTGGTACGGCAAGGTCACCGAGATCACGGGCAAGACGGCCGTCCTCAAGACGCTGAACGACTTCAGCCACCAAAAGCATTCGGTGTGGGGCGTCTCGGCACGCAACCGCGAGCAGAACTTTGCCCTCAACCTGCTGATGGACCCGGAGTGCGACTTCGTGACGCTGACGGGCTCGGCAGGCACCGGCAAAACACTCATGACGCTGGCGGCAGCCCTCAGCCAGGTGCTGGACGACCGCCGCTACACCGAGATCATCGTCACCCGCGTGACCGTGCCGGTCGGTGAGGACATCGGTTTCTTGCCCGGCACCGAAGAAGAAAAGATGTCCCCCTGGATGGGCGCCCTGGATGACAACCTGGAAGTACTGGCCCGGGGTGACAGCAGCTCTGGCGAATGGGGCCGGGCGGCCGCCAACGATCTGGTGCGCAGCAAGATCAAGATCAAGAGCCTGAACTTCATGCGCGGGCGCACCTTCTTGAACAAGATCGTGATCATCGATGAAGCCCAGAACCTGACGCCCAAACAGATGAAAACGCTGATCACCCGCGCAGGCCCGGGCACCAAAATCATCTGCCTGGGCAATCTGGCCCAGATCGACACGCCCTACCTGACCGAAGGCAGCTCCGGCCTGACCTACGCGGTCGACAAGTTCAAGGGCTGGCCACACAGTGGCCACGTCACCTTGGCTCGTGGTGAGCGTTCGCGTTTGGCCGACTTTGCCTCTGAGGTGCTCTGACCCGGCATCCCCAAGCACTGCGCATCACCAAAGGCCGGGCCACCATACCCGGCCTTTTTCATGGTCGCTCACAGAGCGATGCCCCCGGTTCGCGGGGGAAGGCCTTTGCATTAATGCACAGCCGTCAGGCTCAACCCTGAGGATCGGCAAACCGCCGCGTTTGACAATTCAGACAACGGCCCCACCTTCGGGGCATGCCTTTGAATTGTTCATCGTGACGCCCTTATCCGAGCTGTTCCTACCGCGCCTTGCCAGTCCCCAGGTTCACTACCTGGTGATTTGGGGCACATTGGTGACCGCACTGGTAGTGATCATGTTGATCAGCGCTGCAGCGCTGTTGCGCTGCAAAACCACGCTCTGGCTGGTTCGCTGGCTGAGCTGGGGTTGGCTCAGCGACGTCCTGTTCTCAAAAAATCCAAAACAAAAAACACTGGGACTGCGCTATCTGGTGGCCGTGGCCAACTGCATGGCCGGTGTCATCGCCCTGAACATGGGCGCCAGCATGGGGGTGATTGATCCAGAGGGCTCCCGCCAACTGACCTATGGCGCGATCACCACCATCTTGGTGTTCTACATTGTGATGAGACTGGGATGGAACCTGAAGCTGGCCGACCCCTCCATGTCCGAACCCAAAATGATGAGTGCGATTGGGTTTCTGGCGTGGGGCTATTTGATCGGCGGCCCCGGTAGCGTGGTGGCCTTGATGCTCTTGTTCATCATCCTGATGTTTGGCCTGTTCACCGTGAGTCCCTGGCAGTTGATCCGCTCAAGCGCATTCGCGGCGGTGGCGTTTGCACTGGTGTTCACGATGGCCTCTGCCCAGCACGCCGACAAACCCGACTTTGTGCGCCTCCAGATGATTTACTTCGGCGTGTTGGTGATCATGCTGATCAGCGTGTGCCTGCTGGTCAGTCAATTGGCCCGACTGCGTGGCAAGTTGACGCAACAAAAAAATGACCTGGCCAGCGCCTTGTGCCAGATCCGGGAGCTGGCCATTCGGGATGAACTGACAGGCCTGTTCAATCGCCGCCACATGCTGGCCGTCATGGAGACAGAGCGCCAGCGCATCGAACGTCACCATGGTCATGGCTGCCTGGCACTGATCGACGTGGACCATTTCAAGGGTGTCAATGACCAATGGGGGCATGGTGCTGGCGACGAGGTGCTGCGTTCCATGGCCGAGGTGGTCACTGCGTGCCTTCGTGAGACCGATGTGGTGGCACGTTGGGGTGGCGAGGAATTCCTGATCCTGTTCACCGACTCTGACTGCGACACGGCCACTCAGGTGCTGACCCGCATTCGACAAACCCTGGCGAAAACGGTGGTCAGCCCCAGCGTGCCTGATCTGCGGGTCACCTTTTCAGCCGGCATGAGCAGTCATCGCCCCCAAGACACCATCGCCGCCACCCTGGAGCAGGCCGATCAAGCACTCTACCAAGCCAAGGCCGCAGGACGAAACATCACCTTAAGCCACGCGCATTGCAAGGGCCGCTGAGGCTCCCAAAGCTCAAGCCTGCCCGTACTCGAACACGGCCATGCTTTCAACGTGGGCCGTGTGCGGGAACATGTTGACCGCACCCGCCGCCACGCAGCGATAACCTGCCTGATTCACCAACAACCCAGCATCACGGGCCAGCGTCGCCGGATTGCAACTCACGTAGACGATGCGACTGGGCGGCCGCCAATCAGGCGCTACCGACGGGTTTTCATGCAAGTCCACCAAGGCCTTGGCCAAGGCAAAGGCGCCCTCACGCGGGGGATCAACCAGCCATTTGTCGGCATGGCCGTAACTGGCCAGCTCCTGCGCCGTCAACTCAAACAGATTGCGGGCCAAAAAGCTGGTGCGCTCAGCCAAGCCATTGAGCTGGGCGTTCTCGTGCGAACGGGCCACCAATTGCTCGCTGCCTTCGATGCCCAAGACCTCTCGGGCCTGCCTGGCCAATGGCAAGGTGAAATTGCCCAAGCCACAAAACCAGTCGATCACCCGCTCCGACGCTTGCACTTGCAGCAAGCGCAAAGCACGCCCGACCAACACCTGGTTGATGGCATCGTTGACCTGCGTGAAGTCGGTCGGTTTGAACGGCATCGTGATGCCGAACTCAGGCAAGGTGTAATCAAGCCCCGGCTGGGACTCGTCGAGCGGCTTGACCGTATCAGGCCCCTTGGACTGCAACCACCAGGCAATCGGAAAGCGCCCTTCGCTCCAGGCGCTGTGCTCGGTGGCAAAGTCAC
>JAZJZP010000036.1:0-11448 GCA_040389805.1 Pseudomonadota bacterium | reverse complement strand
TCACGCAATCGCTGGACATCGACCGCGCTCAAGGCCTCCATATGACGCAACACCAAGGCCGTGACCTGCGACCCCACGGCCACCTCGATCTGAGGCACCCGATCACAGTGCTCCATGGCGCCGATCAGCTCACGCAAAGGCATCAGCAGACGGGACACATGGGGTGGCAAAATTTCGCAGCTTTTGATGTCGGCCACGTAGCGGGATTTGCGCTCGTGAAAGCCCACCAGCACCGACCCTTTCTTGAGCACATGACGCACCGACAAGCGTGCCCGAAAGCGGTATCCCCAGGCCGGACCTTCGATGGGACGCAACAGGGTTTCGGCCTTGACCTTGCCCAGGTGCCAGAGGTTGTCCTCCAACACACGCTGTTTGACGGCCACCTGCGCACTGGCATGAAAGTGCTGCATCTTGCAACCACCACACACGCCAAAATGGGTGCACTTGGGCACGACACGCTGCGAGCTTTCGGTGCGCCGCTCGGTCATTGAGGCCTGCTCCCAGTTGCTCTTGCGGCGCAGCACCTGGACGCGGACCTCTTCACCGGGCAAGGCATCTTCGATGAAGACCACCTTGCCATCGGCTCGGTGGGCCACACCCTGGGCTTCCAGATCCAGGGATTCAACCTTCAGCCACTCTTGGCCGGCAGGCACGGGAATAATGGGGGAGACGTTCTGTTCAGTCATCCCCGGATTATCAATCAGCGCACCGGCAACTGCCGCGCCGGGTCGACGGGTTTGCCTTGCTTGCGCATTTCAAAGTGCAACTGCACTTGATCCGCATCGGTCGAGCCCATTTCAGCGATTTTTTGGCCCTTGCGCACGGTCTGGTCTTCTTTAACCAACAAGGCCTGGTTGTGGGCATAAGCCGTCAGGTACTCGGCGTTGTGCTTGATGATGATCAATTTGCCATAGCCTCGCAAGCCAGAGCCCGCGTAGACCACATTGCCATCAGCCGCTGCGAACACCGGATCACCCGCCTTGCCACCAATGGCCACGCCCTTGCGCTTGCCCTCTTCAAACCCCCCAACCACGGGACCATTGGCTGGCCACTGCCAAGCGGGTTCACCGGTATCGCGGCTGGTGGTGTCTTTGGTGTCCTTGACCTCAGCAACCGACGCGGCCTGACTGGCCGAAGAGGCCGCAGCAGAAGCCGCGGAGGCGCCGGACTTGGGCGCAGATGCCGCTGCCCCCGCTACCGCGCCGGTCTTGCTGTCCACGGCACGGGCATCAATCTTGGGCGCGGCGATGGGCTTGGTGCCCCCCAGCACGGGGGCCGACGAAGTACTGGCGCCCGATTCTGCGGGGGGCACCACTCTCAAAGCCTGCCCATCCTCGATCAGATTGGGGTTGTCAAGGTTGTTCCACGCCGCCAGATCACGCCAGTTCTGGCCGGTTTCCAGGCTGATTCGGATCAGCGTATCGCCCCGTTTGACGGTGTAGTAGCCGGGCTTGCCGACGTTCTCGGCACCAGGCAGAACCCGGGGCGTCGAGGATGATGGCGCCGAGCCATTGCGTGAGCGGTCTTCAACAGGAACACGGTGACCCTGCGTGGAACAACCCACCAGAGACAGCACGACAACGGCGCAAGCCAAGGACCTGGAATTCAAAGTGATGTGCATGTCAATAGAGGGGCATCAGGTGATGCCAGATTTTAGGGGGACGAAAAGCACCGTCCCCGAGACTGATTGTTCCAAGCGACCATCCAGGTGACGATCAACCACCGTCAAAACTTGCCCCTGGCCACGTCCGTTGTCCACCGGGGCAACCAAACGCCCTCCGGGGGCCAACTGGTCCAGCCAAGCGCTGGGCAAACGGTCACCGCCGGCTGCGGCAATGATGGTGTCATAGGGCGCGGAAGGGGCATGACCCAGCATGCCGTCACCATACACCAGCCTGACATCGGGCCAGTGAGGCAGCTCTCGCCGCAAGGTATCCAGGTTTTGACGGGCCTTGAGGTGCAGATCGCGCAAGCGTTCGATGGACACCAGTTGCCGGGCCATGGCCGCCAGCAAGGCGGCCTGATAACCGCAGCCCGTCCCGATTTCAAGGCATGCCCCCAAAGGCCGACGGGCATCGGCCACCGAGCCAAGCCCAGGCCGAATGCACAGCAGGGCCATCATGGCGCCCACCACCGAGGGCTTGGAGATGGTCTGCCCCAAACCGATGGGCAGACTGGTGTCCTCGTAGGACTGGTTGACCAGCGCCGTGTCGACGAACAAATGCCGAGGCACGCGGGCAAATGCATCCAGCACACCTGCGTGCTGTAAGCCATCGGCCTTGAGTCGCTCCACCATGCGCAAACGCATCGGGGCCGAGTCCAGCCCCAAGCCTTGCGGCGAGACCACCGCCCGACGATCACGCTCGGCCGCTTGCAAATGGGCCTGAGGCCGCAGCATTTCGCGGGCGGTGGTCGCACGGGTGGTGGCGACTTGGTCCAGTCGCAACGGGAAACGGCTGGGCGATTTTCTGTCCGAACCGCTTTGGCTCATGGAGTGTCCAGCCAGGCCTGCCACTGGGGCAAGGCCGTGTGATGGGTCATGTCGACCTGCAAGGGCGTGATTGACACAGCGCCCTCGCGGGTGACTTGGAAGTCGGTGCCCTCGCCATCATCGCGAGCCGCACCGGCCGGGCCGATCCAGTAGATGGGCTCACCTCGGGGGTTGGTCTGCGCAATGGCCGGGAAACTGGAGTGCCTGCGCCCCAGACGCGTGGTACGCCAAGGGATGGTGTCCGCATCGGCACGTGCCGGGATGTTGACGTTGAGCAACCAGGGGCCTGGCGATGGCGGTTTGGCCAACACCTGCTCGACGATTTTGCGTGCGACCCGTGCCGCCACATCCAGATGAGCCCAGCCCTTGTCCGTCAAGGAAAACGCAATGGCCGGAATGCCGAAGAGATAACCCTCGGTCGCCGCGGCCACGGTGCCGGAATACAAGGTGTCGTCGCCCATGTTGGCGCCGTTATTGATGCCTGACAACACCAGATCGGGTTTGGCAATCAAACCGGAGGTCAGTGCCAGGTGAACACTGTCAGAGGGGGTGCCCGTGATGAACCGAAACCCATTGGCAGCGGTGTGCACCGTCAGCGGCTGGTGCAGCGTCAAGGAGTTGGACGTACCGCTGGCATTGCGCTCGGGGGCAAAAACATCGATGGTGCCCAGACCCTTGCACGCATCCACCAGCGCTTGCAAGCCGGGGGCCAGGTAACCATCGTCATTGGCAATCAGAATATGCATGGTGTCATTGTAGGAGGCTGCACCACCCAGATCGGTGTGGGATGGATGCGATTTCGCACCGCAAAAACAGCAGACATGAGGATAATCAGACACTGTCAACCCATCCAAATGGTTGATTCCAGCGCTCGCCCCCACCCAATGAGGGCGCATTTCAACCCCGGCTTGCCTCCGATGGCTGGCTTCGGGAGAGGTTCCATGGCTGTCAAGGTTTTGATTCTCGAAGACAACCCGGTCGCCCGGGGTTTTTTGTGCCGCGTGGTGCGAGAAAGCTTCAGCGACATCAGCTCAATCACCGAGGCCGGTGATTTGGCGGCAGCACGTCGGTTGCTGGGCCACAAGGCCGGGGGGCGCGCGCAACAGACCGACGATCCGTATCAATTGATCATGGTCGACCTGGAATTGCCCGATGGCAGCGGCCTGGAGTTGCTCACCGAGTTGGCCAACTACCCCGCGACACGGATCGTCAGCACGCTTTACTCTGATGACGAGCACCTCTTTCCGGCGCTGCAATGTGGCGCGGACGGCTACCTCCTCAAGGAGGATCGTTTTGAAGTGCTGGTGGAAGAGCTGCAAAAGATTGTTCGAGGTCAGCCCCCTTTGTCACCGGCCATTGCCCGCCGACTGTTGACCCATTTCCGCACCGGCGATGGACTGATGTCCGGCCAGAATGCCCAACCGGCCGCGGCGCCAGCCAGCGCCCCTGTACCGCTGGCGCCCTTGGACCACGAGCGCCTCACCCCGCGTGAAACCGAAGTGCTGACCTACCTCAGCAAAGGCTTCACCATCAAGGAAATTGCGGCGCTGATGGGCATCAAGTGGTTCACCGTCAACGACCACATCAAGTCCATCTACAAAAAGCTCAATGTCTCCAGCCGCGCTGAAGCGGCGGTGCTGGCGAGCAAACAAGGCCTGGTCTGAACCCAGGCAAGCCTGACGCTGCCCTTCAATGAGCACCCATCAGGCAACCTCCGACCTGCTGATCCGCGAAGGTGGGCACATCCCCACCCTGGAGGACACCTTACAAGGTTCGCACGACCTGCCCCGCTGGATTGGCTGGCGTTTGCGGCTATTGGTCGTCGCCGTTCTGACGGGTTGCGCGCTGCTGTTCCTGGTGGGGCAATGGCTGTCCAGCCAGCCCAAACTCCCCATCACCTTACGGGCCACGCCGGATGGACTGGTCAAGCTGCACAGCGTCGATCACCCTGGCCTGCAGCAGGTGGAGGGCCACATCGTGAGTGGCCTGCGAGCAGAAGTGTTGCTGCCATCAGGCACCACCAGGATCACCGAGGCCCCGATCGAGTTGCTGTCCTTGCAGCATTCCGGACGCTGGATCAGCGATCTGGCACAACGCAAACGCTTTGCCGAGTTGCATCACGGCATGAGCTCGCTGCTGCAAACCTTGCCGAGCGAGCGTGCGGTGGTGCAGTTGCAGCTGATGGATGCGCCCAATGAGCCCCTCTTGCTCAGCCCCCGTGGCTGGAGTGGTTTGAGCGCTTCTTTCTGGATGCTGTCGACCCTGGCACTGACCTTGTTTGCCGTGGGGTTCGTGGTGGTTCTGGCCGGGCCGCAGTGGCGCAATGCGGCCTTCACGGTGCTCGCCTTGTGTCAGGCGGGACAGTTGATGTTCATCGCGATGGAATCCAACCTGGATTTGTTCGTGCCCGACTGGTTCATGCAATGGGACACCAGCCTTCGCACCACCTTGGACCTGATCACCGGCGTTGCGGTCATTCAAATTGCAGTGCTGCATCCCAGGAGGATCAAAGGCTGGCCTTTTTATAGCGCACTGGCCTGGATCGCCGCACTGAGCCTGGGTTGGAGCGCCATTCATCTGGACCGCGCAGACAGTTGGTGGTGGATCAACGCCGGCTGCAGCACCATGGTTTTTGCTGCCATTTTGTTGATGAGCGCGGCCTACCGGGCCCACCCTCATCCGGTCACGCTGGTGCTGCAACGCTTCTATACCGTCACGCTGGGCACCTGGATACTGTTGAGCATTGCCGTCGCCAAAGGTGGTGCCCGCCCTGACATGCAACTCAACATCACCACCTTTGGGGTGATGACCTGGCATGTGTTTTTTGCCTCTCAGTTGCTGCTGGCGCCGTATCTGTCGCGCTCCAAACGCATCTTGCAAGAGTTCTCCTTGCTGGCGGCCTCCAGCACCGTTGCCGCGTCCATGGACTTGCTGTTTGTCGCGGTGTTTTCGCTGGGGCAGTTCACCTCGATGACGCTGTCGCTGTTTCTGTCATTTGGCATTTACCTGACCGTGCGCCGCTGGCTCATGGCGCAGCTGCCCGGACGCGACCCGATCACCATGGAGCGGCTGTTTGAGCGCCTCTACCGAATCGCGCGAGAACTGGAGCGCCAACCTGCCAAGCTCGACGAGTTACTGACACGCCTGATGCGTGAGCTCTTTGACCCGCTTGAAATCACCTTGGTCAACGGTGAAGTGAACGCCTCTGAACTGCGCGGCAATGGCTCGGTGATGCTGGTGCGTCTGCCGGTACTGCGCCCGCAAGAGCGGCCCCCGCGTCACGCCCTGGTGCTCAAGCACTCCAACAAGGGACGCCGACTGTTCACCACCGAAGATGCCCGCCTGGCGGACCGCGTCATTGATCAGTTGCACCGGGTGTTGAGCTTTGACCAGGCCGTTGAACAAGGCCGCAGCGAAGAACGCGTGCGCATTGCCCAGGACCTGCACGACGACATCGGCGCCCGCCTGCTGACCCTGATGTACCAGGCCCCCAATGCCGACATTGAAGAGTACATCCGCCACACCCTGCAGGACTTGAAGACGCTGACCCGTGGCCTGGCCGCGCAAAGCCACGGTCTGAGTGAAGCCGCTGGCGAATGGAAGCGTGACCTGAACCAGCGCCTGGGCGCCGCCCGCTGTGAGCTGGACTGGAAGATGACGACCGACAGCAACCTGACCTTGAGCATGGTTCAGTGGTCGGCCCTGACCCGCATCATGCGTGAGCTGGTCAACAACACCCTGAGCCATGCCAAGGCCACCAAGGTGCAAGTGGAGCTGGTGCTCGACAACGACCGCCTGTCACTGACGGTGACTGACAACGGCCTGGGCCGCGAGCCCGCGACCTGGGCGCATGGCCTGGGCCTGGGCGGGGTGCGTAAACGCGTCAAGCAATTGGGGGGCACAGTCGCCTGGAGCGAGGTCGAGCCCCAAGGGATTCGTTGTGAGGTGGTGGTGGAGAATTTTTCCGCCAGTGCGGGGCCACAGACGGCCCCAGAGACTCAGCCTTCCCACTGAGGGGTGTTGCGCAGGATCTCATCCAGCGTGGTCACCCCTTCGGACACCTTCATCACACCCGACAGGCGCAAGGGCCGCAAGCCTTCTTGGGCTGCGGCTTGCCGCAACTTGGTCATGTCCACCGTGGGGTTGATGGCGGCACGCAAGGCCTCGGAGATCGGCACCAGCTCGTACAAGCCCACGCGGCCCTTGTAGCCCGTCATGCGGCACTCCAGGCAACCCACGGGCTTGTAGGGCCGCAAGGTGCCGTTCATGCGCCAGGGCTTGATGGCCGCGGCCAGCGTTTCGGGAGACAAGGCCTCGTCGGGCTGTTTGCACGCCGTGCACAAGGTGCGCACCAGCCGCTGGGCCAACACGCCGATCACCGTGGAGCTGATCAGGTACGGGGGGACCCCGATGTCGGTCAGGCGCGTGATGGCCGACAGGGCATCGTTGGTGTGCAAGGTCGAGAACACCATGTGGCCGGTCAGTGCCGCCTGGATGGCCATCTCGGCCGTCTCCAGGTCGCGGATTTCACCGACCATGATGATGTCCGGGTCCTGGCGCATGAGGGCGCGCAAGCCTTCGGCAAAGCCCAGATCGATGTTGGACTGGACCTGGGTCTGGTTGAACGAAGGCTCGATCATTTCGATCGGGTCTTCAATTGTGCAGACGTTGACTTCGTCGGTGGCCAGCCGCTTGAGGGTGGAATACAGCGTGGTGGTCTTGCCCGAGCCGGTGGGGCCGGTGACCAAGATGATGCCGTGCGGGCGGGTCACCAGCTTTTCCCAGGTCTCTTGTTCGGACGGGGCAAAGCCCAGTGCCTCCATCGTCTTGACCGTGTTGTCGGGGTCAAAAATACGCATCACCAGCTTTTCGCCAAAGGCGGTCGGCATTGTCGACAAGCGCATTTCGACTTCGTCGCCACTGGGGTTGCGCGTCTTGATGCGGCCATCCAGCGGGCGGCGGCGCTCGACCACGTCCATGCGGCCCAGCAATTTGATGCGCGCCGTCATGGCCTGCATCACCGACAGGGGCACTTGGTAGACCGTGTGCAGTACGCCGTCGATCCGAAAGCGGATGGCCCCCATCTCGCGGCGGGGCTCCAAATGGATGTCGGACGAGCGCTGGTCAAAGGCGTATTGCCACAGCCAGTCGACCACCTGGATGATGCCCTGGTCGTTGGCATCCAACTGGCGGTTGGACTTGCCCAGCTCGACCAGTTGCTCAAAATTGTGGGCAACGCTGTCGCCGGTCTTTTTGTTGGCGTCGCGGACCGACTTGGCCAGGGTGTAGAACTCGGTGCGGTAGCGCTGCAAGTCCAAGGGGCTGGACACCACCAGGCGCACGGTCTTTTTGGTGTGCGCCAGGATCTCGTCCAACCAGCCCACGTCCAGGGGCTCGCAGGTGGCGATGGTGATGTCGTTGAGGCCCACCTGAACCGGCAGCGCTTTGCGCCGCTCGGCGTAATTGATGGACATCACCTCGGCCACACGGGCCACGTCCACCTTGAGTGGGTCAATGCGCAAATACGGCAGGCCCAGGTGGCCTGCCAGCCACTCGGTCAGGGGCTCCAGCTCCAATACCGAACCGGTATCGGCCCGTTTGAGGCCCATGCCGCCCAGGCGCACCAGCGGGTGCTGGGCGCTGTCGCCTGCGGCAAAGCGCTGGGCGACCCGCTCGCCCTCTTTGATGGTGATGAGTCCGTCTTCAGCCATCCACGTCAACAGCATCTTCCAGTCCAGCAAGCCCTTGTGGGTGACCGGACGGCGCTTGGGTTTGGCGTGCGAGGACGTGGCTGAAGAAGTCATTTCGCCTGACGGGGGGTAAAGGTGGACAAAATCTTGAGCCATTTTCCGGCCGGAAGCTCGTATCGAGTCTGTAAAACTTCAGCACGTTCTGCCAGCAGTTCTCGGCTTGGCAGGTCAAAACCCTTCCAGGCGACGACGATGGTGTTGCCGTCGGTGGTGGATTTGAGCATGGCCGTGCGTCCTTCGCCAAACGCGGCAGCCACGCGCGCGGCGCTGCGTTCAAAACTGGCATCGCGGCCAAACAGGTTGACCGTCATGACGCCAGCGTCGTCCAGCAAACGCCAGCAGCCCTTGTAAAAAGCCTCGTCGTCCAGCACCGGGCTGGCCGCTTCGTGATCGTACAAATCGACACACAAAGCATCGGCCGTGGCGATGTGATCGTCGTTGGCGACGTACTTGGCGGCATCCTGCGTGACCACGCTCAGGCGCTCGTCGTCGTCGGGCAGGTTGAACCAGTTGCGGCACACGCCGATCACGGTGGGGTTGATCTCCACCGCCACGGTGGGGGCGCGCAGCACGGCATGGCAGTACTTGGTGATGGAGGCCGCGCCCAGGCCCAGCTGCACGCAACGCGTCTCGGCCAATTGAGCCGGATCACGCAACAACATCCAGACCATCATGCGCTGGATGTACTCCAGCTCCAGCTTGAGCGGTTTGCTCACCCGCATGGCGCCCTGGATCCAGGGGGTGTCAAGGTGCAGGCAGCGAACGCCGCGTGATTCCGACAAGGTGGCTTCGGGTAGTTTGAGTTTGCGCTTCACGGGACGTTACTAAGGACTGTCATCAGGGTGGCCATCAGTGTCGCATGGGGCGCATGGAGAACCCGGCTTTCACGCTATAAGGTGAGGATGCGCGGTTCGATTCCATCCCCTGCCCTGCCGACCTTGCAGGGCCTGCCCCCTGTGATCTCGGCCAATACAAAGCTGGTGGTGCTGGGCAGCTTCCCCAGTGTGGCATCGCTGGCCCACCAACAGTATTACGCGCACCCCCGCAACCAGTTCTGGCCCATCTTGTCGGCGTTGTGGGGTTTGACAGGGCCCCAGGACCTGCGTCATCAGCCTTATGAACAACGGTTAGCGGCGGCGCGGGCGCACGGGCTGGGCATCTGGGATGTGTATGCACATTGCCAGCGCCAAGGCAGCCTGGACAGCGCCATTCAAGAGGCTCAACTCAATGACCTGGCCCAACTGAAGGTGTGGGCACCCGGGCTGCGAGCCCTCGTCCACAACGGCGGTGAATCTGCACGCCACATGCGCATCACGCAGACACTGGGCTTGCCGGTGGTCAAGCTGCCCTCCACCAGCCCGGCCAACGCGTCGTGGTCCTTTGATCGCAAGCTGGCGGCATGGCGTGAGGTGTTTGAGGCGTTTGGATTGCCAACCCCCTAGGCTGAGGGGTTGGCGCGAGACTGCCTGAAGGCACAATCGCGCCTCCATACAAACCCTAAGCTGAACCATTGCTTGTGCAATGCGACAGGGAGCGCCTTTTCATGCAAGCCTTCAAACGATCCACGTTCCTGCTCATCTCCGCCGCCTTGGCCCTTGCTTTGGCCAAACCCGCCGTCGCCTATGACGCCAGTTGCCATGTCAACGTCCCGATCGTGCTGTCGCACCACTGGGGTGCTCGCCAGATTTGCAGCGACACAGCACCCAGCAGTGGCGCCGCTGCCTGCGTGAACGCAGAGGACTACAGCAAGTACTGCGTCGCCAAGTCCGTCGATGCCAACGGTGCCCCCATGTGCGGCGAGTGGAAAGTCACCGCCGCCGAAGAGGCGCTGCCCCCACGCAACGTCAATGCCACCGATGGGACCTTGACCCGCAACATGAGCGGGTACCACCGTTACTTCAACGCAGCGATCGTCAACCGCCTGCGCGACACCTGTGGCAACAAGGTCTACCTGGCCGACAAGCCCGTCTTCGCTTCTTACGAAGTCAGAGCCCGGTCGCTGCGCAACACGGTATTGCAAGCACTGGCCGCCGAACAAGCACAAAAGGTGATTGTGATCGGCATGTCGCAAGGCGTGCAAGACGCCCGCTACATGGCGGCCAAACTCCCCGTCAGCGATGACAACGCGGCGCTGGGCACCATGAAGAGCAAAGTCGCGGCCATCGTGAGCCTGGCGGGTGAAGACGGCGGCGCCGAATCAGCATCGCTGCTGCTGCAGAGCATTTACCTCAAGAACAATGGCAACTGGGCCGACCGCACCAACGTCACCATGTGGACCGAAGCGGATTTCGACAACACCGCCTGGAAAAGGAGCGTGAACGGCCAGACACTGACTGTGCTGGGCGAGCAATGCCGTGGCAGTGAATGCGACCTGAATGTCGATCAGAAATACGCCTGGACGCTGCGCTCCTCATTCAACCTCAGCCCCCCGTACATGCGCCCTGGCAGCCCGCAAAGCAGCATCAGCTACACCAATAGTTGGGCCGACTTGAAGTCCTTTGTAGGCGCTGCTGAGAACAGTTGGCTAGACCTCATCCCTTCTGCATCAGAAGCCAACAATGGGATCCAGTACTTCAACTACTCGGCCAAAATTCGCGTGTGGTACTCAGGCTGGGGTGACACCAGCAGCACCGATTTCTTGCTGTTCTCCGCCATCTACGCGGCCTCCGATAGCAACGATGGCTATGTGGGCGTGGCACGTCAGCAATTCGCCAATGGCGCCGCCAACTTTCACAACGTCAAAACCTTGGGCGGCCCCGCCTGGAGCCGTGGCTATCACCACATGTTCTTCACCGGGCGCAACGAGTTTTTGTACACCCCCACGGCCGGGTCACGTGAAGCTGCCCCCTATGGAGGTGGTGCGGCTGACTTCTATCAACAAGTGGCCAAGGACTTGAAAGCGGCCGGGTTCTGACAAGATTTTCAGGCGACCAGTGACCGCAGCCGTCACTGCCCTGGGGGACTTTCTGGGCTTCAAGGTGGCGCTCATGAGCTGCTCATACCTTGGCCGAACGCAAGCGCAGGGCGTTGCCGATCACCGAGACCGAACTCAGTGCCATCGCCGCGCTGGCTACGATGGGGCTGAGCAATATACCCAGGAAGGGATACAGCACGCCAGCGGCCAGCGGCACGCCCAGGAAGTTGTAGATGAAGGCAAAAAACAGGTTCTGGCGAATGTTGCGCATCGTGGCCTGGCTCAACTCGCGC
>JAZJZP010000035.1:1101-4754 GCA_040389805.1 Pseudomonadota bacterium | reverse complement strand
TGATGAAGTCGACCGCGTAGTTGTCGTGCTCTTCAATGCCCGTGGCGATGGCGAAAATATTGGGGTCAAAGACGATGTCTTCAGGCGGGAAGCCCACCTCGTCCACCAGGATGCGGTAGGCGCGCTCGCAAATCTCGATTTTGCGCTCGTAGGTGTCGGCCTGGCCCTTTTCGTCAAAGGCCATCACCACGGCGGCCGCGCCATAGCGCTTGACCAGCCCGGCCTGGCGCCTGAACTCGGCTTCGCCCTCTTTCATTGAGATCGAGTTGACGATGCCCTTGCCCTGAATGCACTTGAGGCCCGCCTCGATCACGTCCCACTTGGACGAGTCGACCATGATCGGCACGCGGGCGATTTCAGGCTCGGAGGCGATGAGGTTCAAAAAACGCACCATCGCGGCCTTGCTGTCGAGCATGGCCTCGTCCATGTTGACGTCGATGACCTGGGCGCCGTTCTCCACCTGCTGGCGTGCCACCGCCAGGGCCTCTTCAAACTGCCCATTCAAAATCATGCGGGCAAACGCTTTGGAGCCCGTCACGTTGGTGCGTTCGCCCACGTTGACGAACAGCGACCCCTCGCCAATGAGCACCGGCTCCAGGCCCGATAGCCGCATGGGCGGCACGGCAGAAGTGCAGGGCAGGGCGCCCGAGGGCGAGGCGAAAGTTGGGCGTGAGGACTCGGTCATGCCACCATTTTACGAGCCCGCGCCCAACGCGGCCGAATCAGGCCTTCAGCATTGCGTACAGCTCATCTTTCAGGGTGACGCGCAGCTGCTTTTTTTGCTCCAATTCGGCGGAAGAGCCGTGCTCCACGCCCGTCTCCAGCCGCACGACGGCTTTGTCCAGATCCTCGTACTCACGCTCCAGTCGGGCGAAGTGGGTGCTGGAGGTCTTCAAGGTGTGGATCTTCTCCTTCAACTCAGGGAAGTCCTTGGCCAGCGGGTGGTGATCTTGAACCATTCGTATTCCTCTAGAAATCAGTGTTGATGGGGGGTGTCACCACGGCATCTTCGGGTTTGTCCGGGGCGCGCGTTTTGCCGTAGATCAAGACTTGTTGGCCTGGCTCAAAAACGCTTCTTCAATGTTGAGCGAGCTGCTGTGGCCAACTTTGTCTCGGTGCGCTGCCAGCCAGGTGCTGGCGGCGCGGTGCCCCAGACGGTGCAGCTCCTCCAGGAAGGAGCGTTCGGTGTTGGACTTGCTGGATGGGTTGAACGGGGCCAGGCCCTCGTCATCGGCCAGCATGTGCAGGTTTTTGTAGTGGTCGGGGTCGAGCTTGTGGTCTTTGAGCAGGCGCTTGACAAAGGCAATGGCCCGCATCTCGCCGATCAGGCTGGCATTGAAGGTGATCTCACTGAGGCGGTCCAGGATGTCGGCGCTGCGCTGAGGGATGTGTGCGCGCTGCAGCGGGTTGATTTTGATCAGCAGGATGTCGATGGCATCGGTGTCGTAGATCAGGGGGTACAAGGCAGGATTGCCGGTGTAGCCGCCATCCCAATAAGACTCGCCATCGATCTCGACCGCCTGAAAGACAAAGGGCAGGCAGGCCGATGCCATCAGGGCATCAATCGACAACTCCTGCGCGGTGAACACCCGGGCTTGCCCGGTGCGCATTGACGTGGCGGTGACAAACAACTTGATCCCGCAACGCGGGCAGCCTTCGTGCAAGGCGTCGACGGCCACATGGCGCAGAACGGTGTCGCGCAAGGGGTTGAGGTTGAGGGGATTGAGTTGATAGGGGCTGAAGGTTTGCGAGAGCAGGCTCATCCACTGAAACCCCGGCATCTGATCCAGGTTGAACGAGGGCTGCAGTGCGCCGGAGGAGTCCATCCGCAGCGGCGAAAAGATCGGCCCATGCTGGCTGACGTCCCTCCAGAAGTCTCTCAAGGCCTTTTGAGCCTCTTGACGAGCCCTTGCCACGCCCCCTTGCTCATACCCTTTCACATAGCCGGTGAGCATGACCGCGCCGTTGAGCGCCCCCGAACTCGTGCCTGAAATGCCCGCAATGTCGAGCCCATCGTCGTCCAGCAGCCGATCCAGCACGCCCCAGGTGAAGGCCCCATGCGAGCCCCCGCCCTGCAGTGCCAAATCGACACGGGGTCGGCTGGTTGCCGTGCTGTCGGTATCGGAGGGGGGGCTGTTGTTTGAGGTCATGGCCCCAGTCTACAGAACTTGCTGCAATGCAGCATTGATTTCAACCCCACCCATCAGAGGGTGAAAATTGACAACAAAAAGTACTGTACATCCATCCAGCTTTTGTCATAATGGCGACCAACTCATCAATTGCCACACCGGAGACTTTGCATGGAACCCACGACCGCCAAATCCGCCCTGAGTGCTGAAAAGGCCAAAGCTTTACAGGCCGCGCTGGCTCAGATCGAAAAACAATTCGGCAAGGGCTCCATCATGCGTCTGGGCGAAGGCGAAGTCATCGACGACATCCAGGTGGTGTCGACGGGCTCGCTGGGTCTGGACGTGGCACTGGGGGTCGGTGGCTTGCCACGCGGGCGTGTGATTGAAATCTACGGCCCCGAGTCGTCCGGTAAAACCACGCTCACCCTGCAAGTGGCCGCCGAGATGCAAAAAACCGGCGGTGTGTGCGCCTTCATTGACGCCGAACACGCCCTGGATGCCCAGTACGCGCAAAAGCTGGGCGTCAATCTGCAAGATCTGCTGATCTCTCAGCCCGACACCGGCGAACAAGCCCTTGAAATCGTCGATGCGCTGGTGCGTTCGGGATCGGTCGACTTGATCATCATCGACTCGGTCGCCGCACTCACGCCCAAGGCCGAGCTGGAAGGTGAAATGGGCGACTCACTGCCCGGCCTGCAAGCCCGCCTGATGAGCCAGGCCCTGCGCAAGCTCACCGGCACCATCAAGAAGACCAACTGCATGGTCATCTTCATCAACCAGATCCGCATGAAGATCGGGGTGATGTTCGGCAGCCCCGAAACAACCACGGGCGGCAATGCCTTGAAGTTCTACGCCTCGGTGCGCCTGGACATCCGCCGCGTCGGCTCTATCAAAAAGGGCGAAGAGGTGGTGGGCAACGAAACCAAGGTCAAGGTTGTTAAGAACAAGGTCGCCCCGCCCTTCAAAACCGCCGAATTCGACATCCTGTACGGCGAAGGCATTTCGCGTGAAGGTGAAATCATCGACCTGGGCGTGGCCGCCAAGATCGTGGACAAGTCGGGTGCCTGGTATGCCTACCAGGGCGAGAAAATCGGCCAGGGCAAAGACAACTCCCGCGAGTTCCTGCGTGAAAACCCAGCACTGGCCCGCGAGATTGAAAACAAGATCCGCGAATCCTTGGGCGTGACCTTGCAAGCCGCTGCCGTGAACGGTACGGCGGCTGCCTAAGTCCGTTTGACGCGAGCAAGCCATGGCGTGGGGCAACAAGGGGGGCGCAGTCAGCCGGGCGCCGGGGCTGTCCCTCAAAGGGCGTGCCCTGAAGTACCTCTCGGCACGCGAGCATTCGCGGGTCGAGTTGCTGCGCAAACTGGCGCCTCATGCGCCAGATCCGGCCGAGCTCGACAAGGTTCTGGACGAACTCGAAGTGCGCGGCTGGTTGTCGGCCGAGCGCTTCGTCGAGTCCGTGGTGCACCGCAAGGCCGCGCGTTTTGGGGCTGCACGCATCCGTGGCGAGCTGGCTCAGCA
>JAZJZP010000035.1:0-1091 GCA_040389805.1 Pseudomonadota bacterium | reverse complement strand
CGAGGCTGTGCGTGCGGCCGTGGCCGGCTTGCAGGACACCGAACTGGAACGCGCCCAGGCGCTGTGGCAGCGCCGCTACGGTCAGGTGGCCAGCACGCCCGCCGAGTTGGCCAAACAAATGCGGTTTTTGGCCGGGCGGGGCTTCTCGGGAGAGGTGATTCGCCGCGTTGTGCGCGGACATGGCCTGGAAGATGCTTTTGATCTCGACTAAACAGCGCCAGTCGGTGCTATTCTGATTGCTGCGCTGCAACAGTTTCGCAACCCTTTCTGCGAGTCGACACCATGAAAATTCATGAGTACCAAGGCAAAGAACTTCTGAGCCGTTTTGGTGTACCGGTGCCCAAGGGCATCCCCGCCTTTTCCGTTGATGAGGCCGTGGCTGCGGCACAAAAACTGGGCGGCAAAGTCTGGGTGGTCAAGGCCCAAATTCATGCGGGCGGCCGCGGCAAGGGCGGCGGCGTCAAGCTGGCGCGCTCCCTCGACGAGGTCAAAACCTTGTCCAGCGAGATCCTGGGCATGCAACTGGTCACGCACCAGACTGGCCCTGAAGGCCAGAAAGTGCGCCGCCTTCTGATTGAAGAAGGCGCCGACATCACCAAAGAATATTACGTCGCGGCCGTGACGGACCGGGCCACGCAAAAGGTCGCCATCATGGCCTCCAGCGAAGGCGGCATGGACATCGAAGAGGTGGCCCACAGCACGCCCGAGAAGATCCTCAAGGTCTTTGTCGATCCCCTTGTGGGCATGACGACCGAGCAAGCGCTGCAATTGGCGCAAGGCATCGGCGTCCCGTCAGATAGCCAGGCGCAGGCGGTGGACGTGCTCAAAAAGCTCTACACCACCTACATGGACACCGACGCCAGCCTGGTCGAGATCAACCCCTTGATCCTCGAAGGCAACGGCAACATCAAGGCCTTGGACGCCAAGTTCAACTTCGACAGCAACGCCTTGTACCGCCACCCCGAGATCGTGGCCTACCGCGACCTGGACGAAGAAGACCCGGCTGAAATCGAGGCCTCCAAGTTTGATCTGGCCTACATCTCGTTGGACGGCAACATCGGCTGCCTGGTCAACGGCGCCGGTCTGGCCAT
>JAZJZP010000034.1:0-1657 GCA_040389805.1 Pseudomonadota bacterium | reverse complement strand
GGTGATGGCGGGAAAACTGGGTCAAAAAGCCGCTGAAGACATTTTTCGCAAGGCCCAGAGCGGCCGCACCAGCTTTATTGCCGAACTGACGGGCTCCGGCGCGGTTTCTGCGTCTGATCTCGCCCACACCATGTCGTCGGCTTTTGCCGCGCCCCTGCTTGACCTTGACGCCATCGATGTACAGAGGCTGCCCAAGGGGTTGCTGGACGGAAAGATCTGCCAGACCTACCGCATCGTTGTCCTGAGCAAGCGCAACAACCGCCTCATCGTTGCAACGGCGGACCCCTCCGACCAGGAGGCGGCGGAAAAAATCAAGTTCTCGACCCAGATGGGCGTGGACTGGGTCATTGCCGAATACGACAAGCTGTCCAAGCTCGTGGAGGCATCAACGACCACCGCTGCCGAGGCGATGGAAAGCATCATCGGCGACGACTTTGAGTTCGATGAGTCCAGCGCCGAGATGTCGAGCGAAAGCACCGATACCAGCGTTGCCGAGGTCGAAGACGCGCCGGTCGTCAAATTTCTGCAGAAAATGCTGCTCGATGCCTTCAGCATGCGGGCATCTGACCTGCACTTCGAGCCGTTTGAGCACACCTACCGCGTCCGTTTCCGGGTTGATGGCGAGTTGCGCGAAATCGCCTCGCCGCCCGTGGCCATCAAGGAAAAGCTCGCCGCCCGCATCAAGGTGATATCCAAGCTGGACATCTCCGAAAAACGGGTGCCACAAGACGGCAAGATGAAACTCAAGATCGGGCCGGACCGGGTGATCGATTTCCGGGTCAGCACCTTGCCGACCATGTATGGCGAAAAAATCGTCATCCGTATTCTTGACCCGAGCAGCGCCAAGCTGGGCATTGATGCGCTGGGCTATGAGCCCGAGGAAAAAGCCCGGTTGATGGATGCGATCAGCCGTCCGTATGGCATGGTGCTGGTGACCGGCCCCACGGGTTCCGGCAAGACGGTGTCACTCTATACCTGCCTGAATATCCTGAACAAGCCCGGTGTCAACATCGCCACGGCGGAGGATCCGGCTGAAATTACCTTGCCTGGCGTGAACCAGGTCAGCATGAACGACAAGGCCGGCATGACTTTTCCGGTGGCGCTCAAGGCTTTCCTGCGCCAGGATCCGGACATCATCATGGTGGGTGAGATACGGGATCTCGAAACCGCCGACATTTCCATCAAGGCCGCGCAGACGGGTCACCTGGTCCTGTCGACGCTGCACACCAACGATGCGCCTACCACCCTGACACGTATGCGCAACATGGGCATTGCGCCCTTCAACATTGCATCCAGCGTGATCCTCATCACCGCGCAGCGCCTGGCCCGGCGCCTGTGCCCCAATTGCAAGAAGCCCCACGATATTCCGCGGGAAACTCTTCTTGAGGCCGGTTTTACGGACGATGAGGTTGACGGTTCATGGGCGCCCTACCGACCCGTGGGTTGCTCGATGTGTACAAACGGCTACAAGGGGCGCGTCGGTATTTACCAGGTCATGCCCATTACTGAAGAAATCCAGCGCATCATCCTGCGTGACGGCAGCGCGCTTGAGATCGCCGCGCAGGCTCAGTCCGAGGGGGTACGCAGCCTGCGTCAGGCCGGACTCTATAAAGTTAAACTAGGCTTGACGTCGGTCGAGGAAGTTCTGGCCTGCACC
>JAZJZP010000033.1:0-3784 GCA_040389805.1 Pseudomonadota bacterium | reverse complement strand
CAGATCGTCTCCAAAGACGGCACACCACTTCCCGCCACGCTGACCAGCAACGTGTGGGTGGGACATGCCGGTGTTTTTTCTATGGCCACTGAAGGCAATGAGATCACCCCATTCACAACCGGCGAGGCCTACTTTGCTAACCTGATAGCGGCCTGCGACCAAGCCAGCACTGCGGTCTACATCCTGGGTTGGCAAGTGAATTGGGATGCGCTTCTCGCCCCCACCGTGCGCCTGTATGACCTGCTACTGAGAACCGCCAAGCGCGGTGTTCACATTTACGTCATGCCGTGGGATGACACCAACCCCGTTCAAACTTACGACGATCAGACCAAGGCGGTACTTGAGAGCATCAATGAGCACCCTGATGTCAAGGCAAAAAAACGTGTTCAGGTGCTGCTATCCAAGTCACAAGCCACACGCAACAACAGCTATTTCAGCCATCACCAAAAACAAGTCATTGTCGACCGCAAGATTGCGTTCGTGGGCGGCATCGATTTGGCCTACGGCCGCTATGACGATGCATGCTATGACCTGCAAGCCGACAAAAACGGTCGGCAAGTTCTCAACCGTTACAACGGTTGTGTCGCCGCTGCTAAAGAATTGAAGTGGGGTGCGGACAAGCTGATTGACCCAGACCAGATGACTGGTTTTTTGGATCGCAATGACCGCTCCGCAATGAACGGTAAAACCATGGCCGTGAGAATGGCAGAAAAGGTCATGGCTGGTGGATGGCAAGCTCCGTATGCGGAACCAGGTGCATGGAACGTTGCTGCCAACAAGGCAGGCGGCGCTCCTGCTCTGGAGAGCAACGCGCCAGATTTACATACCCTTGATCCCGCCAGCCAGCCCCGCATGCCGTGGCAAGACGTGCACAGCCGAATCGAAGGTCCAGCGGTGTCACACCTGTTGCGCAACTTTGTGAACCGCTGGAACGCCAGTGGCGGGCCACGTCTTGCTCCAGCACCGGCCCCAGACACCTTCAGCAAACCGGGCAAGGCGCACATTCAAGTATTACGCAGTGCACCCGCTGCCATGGGTCAGGCTGAGTACAAGGCGTTGGCATCTCACACGGGAGTCAAAAAACCTACGGGTACTGAAGATGACATTCACCGCGCCATGGTGCAGTTGATCGAAAAAGCTAGCCACTTTATCTACATCGAAAACCAGTTTTTTGTATCGGCATTTGGCCGCATTGGTGGCGAGACCGGGGAGTTGTCACCGGCAGCGCAGTTCATCAACGCGTATGGTGGTGGTGACCAGAACGGCACAGCCAAGATGATGGGTGCTGCTGATGCCGATGGCCGATTGAAAGTGGGTAAGAAATGGTGGAAACCTACGAACAACATTGATGACTCGGCGCTGCATAAACCGCCCACCAACAAGGTTTGCGAAGCGCTGGTTCAACGCATTGGGCGGGCCATTTTTGATGTCAAACGCCCGAACTTTCATGTTTACATCACGCTGCCAGTCCACCCCGAAGGCTCGCTGGGCAAGGCCAGCATTGCAATACAGGTCTACTGGACGATGCAGACCATCGCTTTTGGCAGCAAGAGCCTGCTCAATGGCATTCGACGGGCCATCAAAGCACGTGAGCTGCGCGACCAGGGTGATGCTGGCTACATGCGAGTCGTCAATGACGATGCCAATACAGATTACGAAGACATTCCAGTTGAGGCGTGCTTCAAGTACGTCACGCTGCTGAACCTGCGAAACTGGGCCAAACTAGGCAACGGTAAAGACGAGCGCTATGTGACTGAGCAGGTCTATGTGCACACCAAACTGATGATCGTGGACGATTTGTATGCTCTGTACGGCAGCGCCAACATCAATGACCGCAGCCTATTAGGCGAGCGCGATTCCGAGATCGCGGTTTTGGTGATGGACGGCGACAGCAGCCGAGCAGACATCAACGGCCAAGGCAGTCAGCGGCCTGTGCGTAAGTTCGCGCACCAGTTGCGCATGGAAGTGTGGCGGAAGCTTTTTGGTATCACAGGTGGCGTGCGCCCTGCGACTGATTTGCAAAGCGCCATTGAGGCCCCAGGCAGCCCGGACAGCTGGCGACGTATCCAAGCGCAGGCTGAAAAAAATGCGGCGGCTTATGAGGCTGCGTTTGCGTTTGTGCCGAGAAATTGGTCGGGCGAGCTAGACAAAGCGACCAATATGCCTCTGGCCGCCCGAATTCTTCCTACGTGGAAGACAGCGCTGCAACCTCCTGAGAAGGCTAGTTGGGGCAAGACGGGCAACCTCGGCGCTCCGATGCCGTTTCAGCCTGAATTTTGGGCCCACCCTCAACACAATCCAGCAGGCGTCGGTCAGCTCAACGGCATCAAAGGGTTTATCACGGCGCTCCCGATCCATTGGACAGAGAACGAAAACGTTAAGTTTGAGTTCCCTACATCACTCGTTGCAGATAGAGGGCTTCCAATCAATACCCCCCTGGACCGTCCTTCATCTAATGAGGTTCGCCTGAGTAGGCTCGACGCGGCATCGGGATCAGGCGTATTGAAAGCTTCTGTATGAAGAAATGCTTTCCATACGGGCGACTGATTCAGTGCTCCATAGTGGTACTCGCTGTTAGCACTGGAGGTTGCAATGCGAGGGAGACCCCGACCAACTGGAAGGCAGAGTGCGTCGGGCGGATGCAGGTGAGTTTCCCTGGTGATGTGGATGTCGCCGCTGTTTCGAAACGGAGTTGGCTAAGAAGCAGGACTGTGCCTGGCTCAGTGGTGGCCTATACCTTTGCTGATGATCAAAAAGCGGAGTGGTCCGATCTGGGATATCTAGGCGAAGTCCTCATCACTCAAACACTATCGGATGCTGATTTAAAAACCTTCACTCAGGAAATTGAACGGGGTCGGATTGCCGTAAAAACTTTCAACGGCAAGTTGCCAAAAATGGCAGACAAGAGGCCTTTTAAGGATCTTTCTGTAGCCCATCAAAATGGCTATGCATGGGATGTTGATAACGGGAAAATTGCTCAGCTATTTGTTGCAAAACACTACTTTTCTTGGGGTTCCTACTCCGACATAGCAGAGGCAGAGCAGAGTCGGCATTTCCGAACCATCATTGAAGGGCTATCGCCCAGAGAACCTCATACCTTGACAAGCACTCCGGGCATCTGCGTCCCATACGCCTTCATCCAAGACGACGGAAAGGCCCGCCGTCACATCGCTACGACCTACCGACTACGCGAGCACCCCGATGTGACGGTCATGCTCAAAGACGTGAGTGCAGTAGAGGTCGACCCCAAGGCGAATCCAAAGGTTTATGACCCCGAGGCCATATCGGATTCGTTCTGGGCTCGCTATGACAACACTTACCGAAAATCACTGCGCGGCGTTTGGTCGGATCCCTACAAGCGCACCACGATGGCCGAATCGAAAGGCGTTGAGTCATTCGTGAAAATTGTTCGCGAAGACGGGGCTGTAGATTATGGCTACTTGGTGGTTGCGCGAGGTGATCCCGCAGCAAAACAAGACACGCCGGACCTGATGCTGTACGTCATCCAAGACTCAAAAAATGCCAAAACCAAAGGGGTAGCGCCTGTCGGCAAGGATGCGTTCCTTGAGTTGGCGCAGACGATTGCCAAGAGCGTGAAGCGGCGGGTGGTAGCTGCGCCATAGACTGCCGAAAATTTGTACGCCGTCATCTCGCAAACCTTGGACGAGACACTGATCGACATCTTGCAAGAAGCCAGCGCCAACTGTGTGAGCGCCACACCCGCCTCGCAGCACGAGGGCATCGACACGCAAGGCCTGATCAGCCAAGCCGAACAAAGCGCCCC
>JAZJZP010000032.1:0-3287 GCA_040389805.1 Pseudomonadota bacterium | reverse complement strand
TGCAGGCCGCCAGTGCCACCTTGGTGCTGGCGATCCTCTCCGGGCTGCTGCGCCCGACGAGGTAAAAAGGGTCGTGGTATTGGCGAAGCCACAGTCATTAATCCATTCGATCGCCTCGTCGAGTGAATCCGCTTTTGCCAAACATACGACCGGGCCAAAAATCTCTTCACGCGCCAGCCGCATGTCGGGCGACACATTGGACAGCACGGTGGGGCTGTAATAACAGCCGCCGGGCATCGGTAAGCGTTGGCCTCCGGTGACCACCTTGGCCCCTTTGGCCAGGGCGTCGGCCACGAGGGTTTCGACCTTGGCGATGGCCGACTCGTCGATCAGGGGGCCTTGCTGCACACCGGCTTCAAACCCGTTGCCGACCTTCAGTTGGGAGACACGCTCGGCCAGTTTGGCCACAAACGCATCGTAGATGTCGGCTTGGGCATACAGGCGGTTGGCGCACACGCAGGTTTGCCCGGCGTTGCGGTATTTGGCGATGATGGCGCCTTCAACGGCGGCGTCAAGGTCGGCGTCGTTGAAGACGATGAAAGGGGCGTTGCCGCCCAGCTCCAGCGACAGTTTTTTGACGGTGGGGGCGCACTGCTGCATCAGGATGCGGCCCACTTCGGTCGACCCGGTGAACGACAGGTGGCGCACGGTGTCGCTGGCGCATAACACCTTGCCGACCTCGATAGAGCGTGCCGCATCGGCCGTGATGATGTTCAACACCCCGGCGGGCATGCCTGCGCGCATGGCCAGTTCGGCCACGGCCAGGGCTGACAGTGGTGTGGCTTCGGCCGGTTTGATGACCACCGGGCAACCCGCCGCCAAGGCCGGTGCCACCTTGCGGGTGATCATCGCGATGGGGAAGTTCCAGGGCGTGATGGCCGCGCAGACCCCGATCGGCTGGCGGATCACCATGAAGCGCTTGCTGGCGTCGGTGCTGGGCACGGTCTCGCCATAGACACGGCGGGATTCTTGCGCAAACCATTCGATGAAACTGGCGCCGTAGCCGACTTCGCCCTTGGCCTCGGCCAGCGGTTTGCCTTGCTCGGCCGTCATGATGCGGGCCAGGTCGTCGGCATGGGCGGTCAACAAGGCGAACCATTTCAGCAAGATGTCCTGGCGTGCCTTGGCGGGCAGGGCGCGCCAGGCGGGCCAGGCGCGGTTGGCGGCGGCAATGGCCGCCTGCGTGTCCGAGGCCCCTAGATTGGGCACCTGCGCCAGCACCGCCCCCGTGGCCGGGTCGGTCACCTCAAAGCGTTCTGCGCTGTCCACCCATTGCCCATCAATCAAGGCCAGGGACTTGAGCAGGGTCGGATCTTGCAGTTGGGACAACGGTGAAGGCAACGGTGAAGGCAGGGCAGTCATGGCGTGGTCTCGATGTCATGCACGGGTCAGAATGATAGGACACCCCCTAAAACCTATAATCTGAAGCTTTACCCGATCCAGACCTCGAACCGGAAGCCAAAGATGAAAGCCGCTGAGATACGCTCCAAGTTTCTGAAGTTCTTCGAGTCCAAGGGCCACACCATCGTGGCCTCCAGCCCCGTGGTGCCCGGTGACGATCCCACCCTGCTGTTCACCAACGCAGGCATGAACCAGTTCAAAGACGTGTTTCTGGGCTTTGACAAGCGGCCTTACACGCGCGCCACCTCGTCGCAAAAATGCATCCGCGCGGGCGGCAAGCACAACGATCTGGACAACGTCGGGTACACCGCGCGGCACCACACCTTCTTTGAAATGCTGGGCAACTTCAGCTTTGGCGATTATTTCAAGCGCGATGCCATTGGCTTTGCCTGGGAGTTGCTGACCGAAGTCTTCAAGCTGCCCAAAGACAAGCTCACCGTCACGGTCTACGCCGAAGACGACGAAGCCTACGAGATCTGGAACAAAGAAATCGGCGTGCCTGCCGAGCGCATCATCCGCATCGGCGACAACAAGGGCGCTCGCTACGCCTCCGACAACTTCTGGATGATGGGCGACACGGGCCCCTGCGGCCCTTGCACCGAGATCTTCTACGACCACGGCGATCACATCCCCGGCGGCCCTCCAGGCAGCCCCGATGAAGACGGCGACCGTTTCATCGAGATCTGGAACAACGTGTTCATGCAGTACAACCGTGACGAAGCGGGCGTGATGCACAAGCTGCCCAAGCCCAGCGTCGACACCGGCATGGGCCTGGAGCGCATCGCCGCCGTGCTGCAAGGCGTGCATGGCAACTACGAGATCGACTTGTTTGTGGCGCTGCTGGCTGCAGCCAAATCGGCCGTGGATGCCGCGGGTGGTGGTGATGTTGATGCGTCCAGCCCCAGCCTGAAGGTGATCGCCGACCACATCCGCGCGTGCTCGTTTACCGTGGCCGATGGCGTCATCCCCAGCAACGAAGGCCGTGGCTACGTGCTGCGCCGCATCACGCGCCGCGCCATCCGCCATGGCTACAAACTGGGCGCCCGCACGCCGTTTTTCTACAAGCTGGTGGGGGCGCTGGTCGAGCAGATGGGCGAGGCCTATCCCGAGCTGCGCAGCAACGAAAAGCGCATCACCGAGGTCTTGAAGACCGAAGAGGAGCGCTTCTTCCAGACCATTGCCAATGGCATGGAGCTGTTGGATGTCGCGATCCATCAACTGGAGCATTCATCTATTCCTGCAGAGATTTCGCAGTCTTTGAAGGCCGGTCAGGTTGTGGCGCCCAAGCCAGAGTGGCGCGTGCTTGATGGTGAGTTGGCCTTCAAGCTGCACGACACCTTCGGTTTCCCGGTCGACCTGACCGCTGACGTCTGTCGTGAGCGTGGCGTGATGGTGGACCAAGCCGGCTTTGACGCCGCCATGACCCGCCAGCGCGAACAGGCCCGCGCCGCCGGCAAGTTCAAGATGGCTGCCGGCCTGGAATACACCGGCGTCGCCACCACCTTCCATGGCTATGAGCACCTGACCCATGAGGGCGCCAAGGTCACCGCCATTTATGTTGATGGCACGTCGACCAACGCGGCCAGCGCTGGCGATGACGCCGTGATCGTGCTGGACAACACGCCCTTCTACGCCGAGTCCGGCGGCCAGGCGGGCGACTGCGGCGATCTGCGCAACGGCACCAGCCGTTTCCTGGTCGAAGACACGCACAAGATCCAGGCGAGCGTATTCGGCCACCATGGCCGTGTCGTCGAGGGCGAGATCAAGGTGGGCGACACCCTCAACGCCCGCGTTGACGCCGAGGTGCGCGCCAAGGTGGTTCGCAACCACAGCGCCACCCACCTGATGCACAAGGCCTTGCGCGAAGTGCTGGGCGATCATGTGCA
>JAZJZP010000031.1:5518-21050 GCA_040389805.1 Pseudomonadota bacterium | reverse complement strand
ATCAAGCCATGGGAGCCTGCTCGGCATTTTGTTGGCTCGGGGATGCCCACCCCATTGTCCTGAACCTTGAGTAACAACTTGCCGTGCTGAGGGCGGATTTCGATGCGAGCCCGGGTGGCCTGTGCGTGGCGGGCAATGTTGGTCAATGCCTCCTGCACCATGCGGTACAGGGCTATCGCAGCGGCATCGCCAACAGTGCCACAGGCTTCGTCCAGCTCCAGCGTTATCTGGATGCCCATGTGCCGCTCAGAATCGCGGGCCAGCGATTCGATGGCCGCTTTCAGTCCCAGGTCATCCAGCATCATGGGGCGCAGTTCGGTGGCGATGCGTCGCACCGATGTCACCGTTTCATCGACCATCTTGAGCATGCCGGCGATGCGGGACGCCATCACCTCGTGGCCCAACGCTGGAGCTAGGCTGGACAGCTCCATCTTGAGGGCGGTCAGTCGCTGGCCCAATTCGTCGTGCAGCTCGCGAGCGATGCGGCGCCGCTCTTCTTCGCGGGCCGTGACCAACTCGGCCGAGAGTCGCTGCAATTGATCGCGTGAGCGCGCCATCTCCTGGTGCTCCTGCATGCGCTCGGTTACATCCGAGATGACCATTTGCGCCGCCGTTTGGCCATGGTCAGGCAGGGCCGCCACGGCAATCATGACATCCCGTACCTCGCCATCCATGCGGGCAATTCGCTCGCTGAGCATAGGGATCGGGATGCCGTTTGAGAGGGCCTCGTCGATCTGCTGCCGCACGGAGGCGTGGGACTCGGGCTTGAGCAGCGCGTAAATGGATTGGCCCACGAGAGCCTCACGGTCGTGAGCGCCGAACAAGGCTGCACTGGAGCGGTTGGCATACACGATCGTGTCGCCCTCGGTAATCCAGATGGCCACGGGCGCCAGCTCAAAAATGGCACGCATGGCCTGCTTGAGTGCCTGGATTTGGCTCGCGAGTGCAGCCTCTCGGCGCATGTCACGAATCAGCACGGTGAAGTAGCGGCGCGTGCCTAACTCGGCGGCCACGTTCTGGCGAGAGATCACCACCTCCGCCGGGAACTCATGGCCATTCGTGTGCAAGCCGACGATGGCTGCGCGCTTGTCCAGTGGTGGGGCGTTCACGGCTGAGGTCGCCAATTCACACAAACGACGATTCAAGGACTCACGATGTGGTGGCGCGATGATCCGCGACAGATTGCTGCCCAGCGCGTCTTCCGCGGTGCAGCCGAACATGCTCAGGGCGGCAGGGTTGATCATCACGATGCACTGTTGTTGATCAACGGTGATGATGGCTTCATGCGCGGAGGGAAGTACCGCGTCATGAGCTGCATCGAAAGGGTCCAGCCTCATGACCCGGCAGACAGGTCAGTGTTTGTGATCCCAATTACCCATTGATGGCTCATGGCGTCGTTCCCGAATTTATATAGTTTGACCTGCGGTGAAGCAGGTGGAGTCCATTCTAGAAGGGTTGATGAACGTCATGGTCAGGGTTCTAGGGGTATCTTGCACACGCACAAGGGTTTCTTGATGCGGGTACTAGGACTATTCCTAGTGGTGGTTGGGATTAGGCTTGCTGCGCTGCACAAGGCTCCGATAGAAAATCCGCTGCTCTGCCGATTGCCATGAGCTTTCGCATCTCGCAAGCTTCGACCCTCACCTCATGAGTGATTCGTTTGAACCTATGGCGAGGCAAACAATGAACAATGCAATCAGGGCCGTTGATGGGTCGTTTGAAGTCAATCATGCCGTCCGTTTCGCAGGTGCCGCAGTAGGCACCGCAGAGCGCCATCGTCTGTTGGATCTGCTCCATCTTATGGGGGCTCAAGTCAATGAAGTGGTTCCGGCCGATGCCTTGGAGCCCATCACCTTGCGGCGCTTGAGCGCGGGTGCGGCACTGTTTCACGAAGGGGCCAGGGCTGATTTCGTTTACGTCGTGCGCACAGGCAGCTTTAAAACCTTTCACACCACTGAAGATGGTTATGAGCAGGTGCTGGCGTTCGCTGGCAGGGCTGACGTCCTCGGTTTTGATGCCGTTTGCTTGGGCTACCACCCAACGGCGGTGGTGGCATTGGAGGACTCGGCGGTCTACGTGCTGCCCATGTCCAAGTTTTTTACACTGGCTCAGCGCGTTGCGGTGCTTGATCGGGCTGTGCACTGGGCGGTCAGTCGTCAGTTGTGTCACCGCAGCGATCTCATGGCCGGTGTGACCGCCGCCGAGGTGCGTCTGGCGCGGTTCTTGTTGCTCTTGTCGCGCCGGGCCGCGGCCTCTGGGCAACCGGCGTTGCGCATTCATCTGTCCATGTCTCGGCGTGACATTGCCAGCTACCTTGGCCTGACGCATGAAACGATCAGCCGATCCTTTGGTGCCTTGGCCGATTGGGACTATGTCGCGGTCAAAAGGCGTGAAATCGAGATCCTGGACGTGGTGGGATTGAAGGCGTTTTCGTGTGTTTCGCGTCGGCATGTCGAGGAGGCGTCTCGCCCAGCCAGTCACGTGTCATCCACCGTCCGTCTGAGCCCCTAGGAGCGACACACCATGTTGAAGCATCACGCCAAACATCGGGCGCATGGCCACTGGACGGGCGGTCATGACCACGCCGCGCAATCTTCCTTGTGGCATTCCGGGCCCCAGTCCTCCCCCCATGGGGGCGCGGGTTTGCTGACCATCACTCAACTGACGCAGTTTTTGGGCGGCCTGGGCATGGCTGCGTATGAGGCGCACGATGCCCTGGAAACCATCCGACTGGAATTGATGCCCGGTGATGAGCTCTACGCATGTGGGACGGTGGCCCGCTATGCCTACATCGTCGAGTCGGGCTTGGTGCAGTGCGTGGGACCCCGTTATGGCGATGGGCATGATCTTCCGGGCTCGGTGGGCTTTGCCAGTGCGGGTGAGTTGGTGGGGCTGTACGATCAGCAAGAGCGACGCTCGGAGTCGGTCAGCATGGTCACCCGAGGCACTTTGCTGGCCCTGCCTCTGGACGAGTTGAAGCACACCCAAGCCTCGTCACCACAGCTGGATGAGTTGATTGCCCGTCGAATGTGCCTGGCCATGAAGCGTGACTGGCGCATTGTCTATCGCCTGCGTGATTTGCCGCCGGACAAGCGCACCGCAGCGGGCTTGGCTCACCTGGTCTACTTGGCTGCGCCTGAGGGCTTGAAGGGGGCTGACGAGCAGACCCTGCCGACGGACTTGAGCATGGCGGTGCTGCGGCGCTGGCTGGGTTTGTCTGAGAACGAGCTGGTGGCGTGCCTGGATCAACTCCAGCATGACGCGGCCATCTCCCTCAAGGGAGACCGCATCGTGGCCGTGAAGCCACAGGGGATCTTGAATGTGCTCAATGTCCTGGGCTTGTCGCGCACCCAGGCGCCGCTCAATGGTTCGGATTTTTCCGAATCAAAACCATCGGTGTCCGATTGACGCCATAGGGTCGTGACGCTTATGGCCGAGGACTATTCCACGGCGGGTTTGACCGCCGCTTTGCGAGGACGGCGCCCACGGGCGGCGGGCTTGGTGCTTTGAGCCGGCGCCTCAATGGGCTCCATCGCGGCGGGTGCGGCAGGCACTGCTGGTGCCACCGTGACCGCCGCAGGCACGGCAGGCTCGGTTTTCTTCTCGACGGGTTTGCGTCCGCCGCGACCACCACGGCGGCTGGCCGGTTTGTCAGCTGGCGCCTCGCTGACGGGCGTCGGGGCGGCCATCGGGGGCACCACTTCAGTGTGCACGACGACGGGCCGCTCCACGGCGGCCTCGGGGCGAGCCATCGCGCCGGCATTGCTGCGGAACACATAAGCACCTGACTTCTCATCACGCCCGAACTCCAACAGACCGCGTGCTTGCGCTTCTTCGAGCAGGTTGCCGAAGGTGCGAAAGCCGTAGTAGGACTCGTTGAAATCGGGCCGACGGCGCTTGATGGCCTCTTTCAGCACCGAGGCCCACATCTTGCCGCCGTCACCCCGTTCGGACACCAGGGCCTCGAAGGTTTCCACCGCCATTTCAATGGCCGTGCTCTTGCGCTCTTCCATCTTTTCTTTGCGGTGGCGCTCTTCTTCGGGCGTGCGGCGTGCGGCCGGCTGCTGGGATTCTCGCGGTTCGCGTCGTGCGGCCGCGCGCTGACGTTCACGCACCAGGTCGTCGTAAAAAATGAACTCGTCGCAATTGGCAATCAGCAAATCAGAGGTGGATTGTTTAACGCCTACGCCAATCACGTACTTGGCGTTCTCGCGCAGCTTGGACACCAAGGGCGAGAAGTCCGAGTCGCCGCTGATGATGACAAAGGTATTGACGTGCGACTTGGTGTAGCAAAGGTCCAGCGCATCGACCACCAGGCGGATGTCAGCCGAGTTCTTGCCCGACTGGCGCACATGGGGGATTTCGATCAACTCGAAGTTGGCCTCGTGCATGGTGGACTTGAAGCCCTTGTAGCGCTCCCAGTCGCAATAGGCCTTTTTGACAACGATGCTGCCTTTGAGCAGCAGGCGCTCCAGGATGGGCTTGATGTCGAACTTGTCGTATTGGGCATCGCGCACGCCGAGGGCGACGTTTTCAAAGTCGCAAAACAGCGCCATGCTGACATTATCTTGGGGTGATGCCATGGTGGTTCTCGATGGATGTGGCGCTCAGGCCTGATGGGTGGGGAGGGTCTCGATGGTGAGCAGCACCAGCTTGACTTGGTCAATTTTTTCGACGATGTGTTGCGCGGTGATCAGCAGTTGGCGCATACCCAGGCCCAGAAAATCGTGTGTGAGCTCGCGGCGCTTCATGGCTTGTTCTCTCGGCAACACGCTGTCCAGCAGTTCGTGCAGTTCCGGGAAATCCCACTGCTGATGGTTGATCTTGAACAGGTTTTGCTCGGCGGTGTCGGCTGGTGCGCCGCCAAAGGTTTGGTAGAACGAGTGGTTCGCGGAGATGACTTTCAGCGTATTGTCGAGCACCACGAGTGGGCTGGGCACCGTGTCGACGATGGCCTCGGCCAGATTGCGGGCTTTGCGCGCAGCAATGGCCGCCACACGCTCGGTCACATCGGCAAAGGTCAGCACCACGCCGTCAATCACGTTGTCCACGGTTCGGTAGGGCTGAATGCGGGCCACGTACCAGGTGCCGTTGGCGGTGCAGACCTCGCGCTCAATGGGCACCAGCGAGTCGAGCACCGTTTGTGCGTCGGCCAGCAGGTCGTCGCCTTGCAGGCCACTGCGGATGTCGGCCAGAGGTCGGCCCACGTCGGTGGCAACCAGGCGATAGACCTTGAGCGCCTCGCGCGTGAAGCGCCGGATGTGCAGGTGTCGATCCAGGAAGATGGTGCCGATGCGGATGTTCTCGAGCAGGTTCTTCATGTCGTCCTGCATGATGGCCATTTGCTCGACCTTGGTTTGCAGTTCGGTGTTGACGGTGATCAGCTCTTCGTTGACCGATTGCAACTCCTCCTTGGAGGTTTCCAGCTCTTCATTGGTCGATTGCAGCTCTTCATTGGTCGACTGCAGTTCTTCGTTGGTCGACTTGAGCTCCTCGTTCGAGGCCTGCTGCTCTTCCAGCACGGAGCTCATGTTTTCTTTGGCCGTCGCGACTTCAAGCTCCAGTTCAGCAATGCGCAGTGCTTCGGCAGAGATTTTGCCTCGGGGCTTGCGGGCGGGTTTGGCTGGCGTGGTGCTGGCCAAGTCTTGAAAGCTCACCAGCAGCACGCTGTGTTCGGCATCCGGGTCGGGCATCAGTCGCACGCTCAGGCTGAGGGCTTGGCTCGTGTCGTCGGTCTTGACGCTCAGCGGGTGGTTCAAAGTCGGCAGGCCTTGGATGGCGGCCTGGCGCAGGGCCTCACGCAATTCCAGTTGCAGGCCTTCTTTGGCCATGTCGACCACGTTGTGGCTGGGTTGTCCGGGCGCTGGGCGCAGGTACTTGCTGGTGTCGCCATGCACATACAGGATGTTGCCCTGCAGGTCGGTCACGACCGAGGCTGGGGCGAAGGACTGCATCAGCATGCGTTTGGCCAGTTCAGCAATGTGCGGCTCTTTGGCCCTGGGGGTCTGATTTTGCTGCATGGGGGTATTGCTGCCGGTGGTCCATGACAGGCCGGTCTTCAAGATGGACTGGGTCGATCCGGGGGTCGCCATGGCGCGGTAAAGCTTCCACTTGCGGTGGATGGGCTCGAACAGGTCGGTGTGGCTGCCGATGCTCTCGGAGGGCGACAGGAACAACACCCCGTCGGGTTTGAGCGCGTAGTGAAAGGCGGGGATCAGCCGGTTTTGCAGCTCGGGCTCCAGGTAGATCATCAGGTTGCGGCAGGCCAGCAGGTCCAAGCGCGTGAAGGGCGGGTCCTTGATCACGCTCTGGACCGCGAACACCACCAGGTCGCGGATCTCTTTTTTGATCCGGTAGCCCGCCTCTTCTTTGAAAAAGAAGCGGCGCAGCCGATCAGGGGTCACATCCTGCGCGATGTTGGGCGGGTACAGGCCGGCACGGGCCGTGGTGATGGCTTCGTCGTCGAGGTCTGTGCTGTACAGCTGGACCTTCAGGTTTTGTCCTGTGTCATCGAGAATCTCGCGCACCACCATGGCGATGGAGTAGGCCTCTTCGCCGGTCGCACAGCCCGCAACCCAGATGCGAAACACATAGCTGTCGGGCTTGCTGGCCAGCATCGGGGGCAGGATGTCGTCTTTCAAGACGGCAAAGGCCTCGGGGTCCCTGAAAAAGCTGGTGACATTGATCAGTAACTCGCGAAACAGGGCTTCCCGCTCGGGCGGGTGCTCCTTGATGTAACGGGCATAGACCTCGGCGTCTTCAATGTTGTGCTGCATCATGCGGCGCTCGATGCGCCGGCCGATGGTGCTTTTCTTGTACTGCGAGAAGTCGTGGCCGGTGCCCGAGCGGAGCAGCATCAAGATGCGACTCATGCCGGTGGCAGGCACATTGTGCTGTCGGGGCAGTGGCCTGACCTTGCCGGGGTGCAGCGCCTGCGCCATTTGGTCGGCGGGTAAAATCTGGGTGGTGTAGCCCGCCTCAATGGCGCTGCGTGGCATGCCGTCGTATTTGGCCGAGGACGGATCCTGCGCCAGGCACAGGCCGCCTGCGCCGTAGATGGCGCGCAGCCCCAGGGTGCCGTCGGTGCCGGTGCCCGACAAGATGACACCGATGGCGTTTTCGCCCTGGTCTTCGGCCAACGAGCGCAGGAAGGCATCGATGGGCATGCGTTGGCCGCGCGGCTCCGTCGGGACGCTCAACTGAAGCACCCCATGGAAAATGAGCATGTCGCGATTGGGCGGGATGACGTACACGTGGTTGGGGACCACCGCCATCTGATCCTGGGCTTCCATCACGGACATGGTGGTGCTGCGCTGCAAAATCTCGGTCAAGATGCTGGCATGACTTGGATCAAGGTGTTGAACGAGGACAAAGGCAAGACCGCTGTCCACCGGCATACTTCGAAAAAATTGCTCGAAGGCTTCCAGGCCGCCAGCGGAGGCGCCCAGCCCGACGATCGGGAACGTGGCGGTCGTTTTGTTCGGGCTTTGGTCAAGCTTGGTTGCTGGCTCTCCCTTTGCTTTGCTGGATGGGATGCCCGCCGAATTTTTTCTGGATGCCACGCCAATGCCCTCTTTGACTCACAAGTCCCTCGACCCGGATTGCAATGTATCCCATGCCTGAACTCCGATGAACCCGCCCGATTCTGAAAACAAGCTTGATCCGCAGTTGAGGGATGCCGCCGAGACGCAGTTGAAAAGCGCCCCGATGGCGCCGGTGTCAACGCGTCCGGTTCAAGAGTTGCTGCATGAGCTTCAAGTGCACCAGATCGAGCTGGAGATGCAGAACGAGACCTTGCAGCAGGCCCAGATCGCCCTGGCCGAATCGCGGGACCGCTATCGGGCGCTCTACGATTTTGCGCCCGTTGGCTACCTCACCCTCACGCAAGATGGCTTGATCTCGGAGATCAACCTCACCGGGGCCGCACTCTTGGGCGTGGACCGCCAGCGGCTGCTGTCCAAGCGGTTTTCCTCGTGGTTGCAGCCTGACGATCAGGACCGTTGGATTCGCCTCTTCATGGACTTGAAGAGGCAGCGCGAGCATGGCCACATCGAGGTGGTCATGAAGGGGTCAGACGGCACGGTCTTCAATGCCCTGCTGGATTGTGTGCGTCAGGATGACAGCAGCGGTCGCCCGACGGTTCGCATTGCCCTGACGGACATCAGCGAGCGCAAGCGGTCCGAGGCGGAGCTGGAGCAGCACCGCCATCACCTCGAAGCGCTGGTGCTGTCGCGCACCACCGAGTTGGCGCATGCCAAAGAGGTGGCCGAGGCGGCGAGCCGTGCCAAGAGCACCTTCTTGTCCAACATGAGCCACGAAATCCGCACGCCGATGAATGCCATCATGGGCTTCACCCAACTGCTGCGCCGCGCCGCGCCTACGCCAGAGCAAGCGGTTCGGCTTGAAATGATCGACACCGCGGCGGCACACCTGCTGACGATCATCAACGACATCCTGGACCTCTCCAAAATCGAGGCCGGCAAGCTGGTGATGGAGCACACTGATTTTTCTCTGAGCACGGTCTTGGATGAGGTGCGTTCACTGGTGTCGGAACAGGTCAAAGCCAAGGGGCTGGTGATCACGGTGGATGTGGGTGATGTGCCTCTTCGCTTGCGGGGCGACCCGACGCGTTTGCGTCAGGCGCTGCTCAACTACGCCAGCAATGCGGTGAAGTTCACCGAGCACGGCACCATCGCTTTGCGGGCACGCTTGCTGCAAGCGCAGGGCGACGAAATCTATGCGCGCTTTGAGGTTCAGGACACCGGCATTGGCATTGCGCGGGAGCACATCGCCCATTTGTTTCAAGCCTTTGAGCAGGCCGATGCCTCGACGACACGTCAGTTTGGCGGGACGGGCCTTGGCTTGGCCATCACCCTGCGACTGGCAGGCCTGATGGGGGGCGAGGCCGGGGTGGAGAGCGAACCCGGTCGGGGCAGCACCTTCTGGTTCACGGCACGCTTTGCGCGAGCGCAGGACCCTCAGCCCGCCATAGCTTAGTCGTCGGCGTCATCTAACGCGTCATCGGCTTCTTCTTCGTCGCGCGAGGACGAGCCTTTTTTACCTTTGCTCTTTTTGCGGGCGCGCTCGGCGTCGGCGGCCACGCCTTCGGCCCACCACACGGCAAACTCCTCGGGGGTCTCCAGCGAGATGCGGCCCAGGCCGGTGGTGCGGTATTCGTGGATCACGATTTCGCCCGCCTTTTGGCGGTGAATGCGGCCCCCGCTGAGCACGGCGCCGCGTTTTTTACCAATCTCGGTCAGCAGGTCCTCGTCATCCAGGGCGCTGACGTCAGCGAGCTTGAAGCGCGCTTCGATCTGGCCGGGATAGTTGAGGCGGACGTAGTTCAGCACCTCTAACGCGACTTCTTCTTCGTCAAAGGCATTGCGGCCGACGGCCCCGCTGGCGGCGAGGTTGTAGCCGCTTTTTTCAACGCTGATGCGTGGCCACAGCATGCCCGGCGTGTCGAACAGATAGAAGTCGTCGGCCAGCACAATGCGCTGCTCCAGCTTGGTGATGCCTGGCTCATCGCCCGTCTTGGCGGCACGCTTGCCCTTGAGGGTGTTGATCAGCGTGGACTTGCCCACGTTGGGGATGCCGCAGATCAGTACCCGCACCGGCTTGGCCATGCCACCGCGCCCCGGCACCAGTTCGCGGCAGACCTTGATGAGGCGCTGCGCGGGGGCGGTCTCGCTGGCGTCCAGCCCGATGGCCCGCGTGGCGGGCAGGCTGTTGTAGTGGGCCAGCCATTGTTCGGTGCGGGCGGGGTCGGCCAAATCCTGCTTGTTCAGGATCTTGAGCTTGGGTTTGATGCCGGCGAGTTGGGCCAACATGGGGTTGGCGCTGGAGCCGGGCAGGCGGGCATCCAGCAGTTCAATCACGACATCAATGTCTTTGAGCCGCTGGATGATGGCTTTTTTGGTCAGGTGCATGTGACCGGGAAACCATTGAATCGCCATCTTGATGTTCTCTATGTCGTGAAGCGCCGATTGTGCATTCAACGGCTACCTTTGCGTGCGCAGCCACGCATCAATGTGCGAGGAGTCGGTGAGGGGCTTGATGGACTGGTAGGCCAGTTCGGCTTGCGGGTATTGGCGGCGCAAAAAATTGAGCCATTGCTTGAGGCGGCCGGCCCGCTGGCGAGGCTCTACGCGGGTGCCGACCAGTGCCCAGAATGCGTCCAGCAAAGGCGCCAGTTCAGCCCAGCTCAGGCCCGCGTGGCCCGGGTGGGCAATGGACAGGGCCAGCCCGGGGTTGACCACCATGCCTCGCCCCACCATCAGCGCGTGGCAGCCGGAGGCCTCGCGGCAGCGGGCGGCGTCGGCTGCGGTCCAGATCTCGCCATTGGCCACCAGCGGGATCGTGATGGCGGCGCGGATGTCGGCGATGCGCTCCCAATAGGCGGGGGGCCGGTAGGCATCGGCCTTGGTGCGGGCATGCACGACCAACTCGTCGGCGCCACTGTCGGCAATGGCTTGCGCGCATTCGACCGCCAGCGAGGCATCGTTGAAGCCCAAACGCATCTTGGCCGACACGGCAATGTGCTTGGGCACGGCGCGGCGCACGCTGGAGACGATGTGAGCCAGCACCTCGGGGTCTTGCAGCAAGGAGGCCCCGCCGCCATGGCGGTTCACGACCTTGGCCGGGCAGCCAAAATTGAGGTCAACCCCAAAAGGGCTGAGCTCGGCCAGTTTGGCCGCGTTCTCGGCCAGGCACGCCGCGTCCGACCCCATCAATTGAGGCCGCACGGGCACGCCCGCCAGCGTGCGCCCGCCGTTGTGCAGCTCGGGCACGATGCGGGTGAAGACGCGGTCGGGCAGCAAGGTACCGGTGACCCGGATGAATTCGGAGACGCAGCGGTCGATGCCGCCAACGCGGGTCAGGATGTCGCGCAAGGCGAAATCCAGCAAGCCCTCCATGGGCGCTAGCAAAATGGTCATGAATGAGGTGCAGGCAAGCCCGCGAGTGTGCGGGTTGTCGTGCGAGACTGTCAACCTACTCGACGCAGGAGATCGCTCTTGAGCACCCAGACCAGTCAAAAGCCCCAACGTTTCAGTGACCTCCCGGGGCCGCGCCCGTGGCCGTTGGTGGGTAATGCGCCGCAAGTCGACGTGCCTCGCATGCACCTGAACATTGAGGCGTGGGTGCGCGAGTACGGCTCGGTGTTTGCGCTGCGCTTGGGGCTTACCCCTGTGTTGGTGGTGTCCGACCACGAGGTGGTCTCGGCCTTGCTGAAAGACCGTCCGGACGGGTTCCGGCGTCCGGCACGGTTGGTGGACACCATCGAGGAAATGGGGCTCAAATCGGGCTTGTTTTCAGCCGAGGGGCAGGCCTGGCAGAACCAGCGCCGCATGGTCATGGCCAGCTTTTCACCCAGTCATGTCCGTGCCTACTTTCCGGCACTGCTGAAAGTGACGCAACGCCTGCATGGGCGCTGGCTGAAAGCGGCGGGCAGCGGTGCCACCATTGATTTGCAGGCCGATTTGATGCGCTTCACGGTTGACGCCATTGCCGGTCTGGCGTTTGGCTCCGACATCAATACCCTGGAGTCGGACGAGGAGGTGATCCAGCATCATCTGGACAAGATTTTTCCGGCCTTGTACAAGCGCATCAACTCCCTGGTGCCGTACTGGCGCTTCGTCAAGCTGCCCGTTGACCGCCAGCTCGACCGCAGCGTGGCCGTGGTCAACCAGGCCATTGACGGCTTCATTGCCAAGTCACGCGCGCGCCTCACCGCCAACCCCGCCTTGCGAGAGCAGCCCTCTAACTTGCTGGAGGCCATGATCGTGGCGGCGGACCAGAGCGACAGTGGGGTGGACGACAACGATGTGGCCGGTAACGTGATCACCTTGCTGCTGGCGGGCGAAGACACCACCGCGACCACCATTGCCTGGATGATTTACCTGCTGTCGCGCAACCCCAAGGCCTTGCGACGTGCACAGGACGAAGCCTTGCGCGTGGTCGGCGATCTGAACGACCTCACCCCTGACCAGATGGGTGCGTTTGAATTCATCGAGGCGTGTGCTCACGAAACCATGCGGCTCAAGCCCGTGGCGCCCAACAACGTGGTGGAAGCCTTGCGCGATACCACCGTGGCGGGGGTCGAAGTCCCCAAGGGCTTGCTGATCTGGTGCGTGAACCGGCACGACAGTGTCTCCGAGCGCTATTTCCCGGACCCGACGGTGTTCAAGCCCGAACGCTGGCTGGAAGAGGAGGGCAGTGAGCGGGCGGCGGGCCACAGCCAGGCCAAGCGCGTGTCGATGCCCTTTGGCTCTGGCCCACGGGTGTGTCCGGGCCGTTATTTGGCGATGCTGGAGATCAAGCTGGCCATGGCCATGGTGCTGCGGTATTTCGACATCGACCACGTCGGGACGCCAGATGGCGGTGAAGCCCAGGAGGTGATGTCCTTCACCATGGTCCCGGTCGGGTTGACCTTGAAATTGCGTGCGAGGGCCTAAAGCCTGGCGGCCAGCGGTCGATAAAGACGAGGTGTGACACTTTTGCCTGCTGTGAGCCGCCATGACGACTACCCCTGTGACTGTTCCTCAGGCCCCCACGACCAATTTGGCTGAGGCGGCGGTCGCTCCTGGCCGTACCGCGGCCATCCAGCAAGAAATCGACCAAGCGCGCCGCAACGGCCCGTTGCAGCACCTGTTGATCCCCCCTTGCCCGGAGTTGTTGACCCGCTTGCAGGTGGCCATGTCACAGGCAGAGCCTGATTTGAACGAGGTGGCCCGCATTGCGTCCAGCGACGTGGCCATGTCGGCGACCTTGCTGAAAAGTGCCAATGGGCCGCTGTATGCCAGTGGTCAGCCGGTGCAAAGCATCGGTCAGGCGCTGAACCGGCTGGGATTGAACGAAACGGTGTCGGTGATGACCGGTTTTTTGGCGCAAAACGCCATCCGGATCACGAGCACGCAGCTACAGCGCTTCTGGGAGCGTGCGGTCAAGCGTGCGGTGGCCATGGCCTTCATCGCCAAACGTTTGCCGGGGGTGTCGCCCGATCTGGCCTACACCTATGGCTTGTTTTGCCACGTGGGATTGCCGGTCATGATGCAGAGCGTCAAGGGTTACGTGGGGACCTTGGTGGAGGCTCAGGCGCGCATTGACCGGTCGTTTGTGGCCACCGAGAACGCCAATCACCGGACGGACCATGCCGTGGTAGGTGCCTTGGTGGCGCGCGCTTGGCGCTTGTCTCCGATCTTGATGGCGGCGATTCGCCAGCACCACGACTTGGCCCATTTGGGGGACCGGTTCACCGAGCCTGAAGTGCACACCTTGGTCGCCGTGGGCCTGGTGGCCGACTACCTGATGCATCGCCACGAAGACTTGGTCCCTGATCTGGATTGGACCAACTACGCTGACAAGGCCTTGCAATGGTTGAACGTGACCCCGGATGACCTGGCGGTGTGGCAGGACGAAGTGCTTGAAGTGCTGGATGCGGTGTGATATTGGCGCCGCGTGCCTGATCAGCGCTTAATCAGCGCTTGAGCAGGCGCTGAACCAGGCTGACCCCGGCCAAAACGACCGCCCCGGTGAGGATGCCCGAGAGCGCATCCAGCGCCAATGGGGTGATGGCATGGAGCAGGCCGCCCACGCCGGGCACGGAGCCCGCCCACTGCGTAACGTGGTGGATCAGGTCATGCGCACCCGGGGTGCCGTGCGTCAGGATGCCACCGCCCACCAAAAACATGGCGGCCGTTCCGGCGACCGACAGCGTCTTCATCAGGTAAGGCGCCGCTTTGAGGATGCCGTTGCCCAGGCCGTGCTGGAATCGCGTGAAGCCGCCTTGACCCGGTTGTTGCGTGAGCCACAGGCCGGCGTCGTCCAGTTTGACGATGCCCGCCACCAACCCGTAGACTCCGACCGTCATCAGCACCGCGATGCCCGCCAGCACCGCCACTTGGGTGCCAAAGGAGGCGTTGGCCACGGTGCCCAGGGTGATTGCAATGATCTCGGCCGACAAGATGAAGTCGGTGCGCACCGCCCCCTGGATCTTGTCCTGCTCAAACGCGACCAGATCGACTTGGGGGTCGGTCAGGGCGGTGATCAGCTCGGCATGGTGGGCTTGGTCTTCGGCCGCCGGGTGCAGGTAGTGGTGCGCCAGCTTTTCAAACCCTTCAAAGCACAGAAAGGCGCCCCCCACCATGAGCAGCGGCGTCACCAGCCAGGGCGCGAAGGCGCTGATGGCCAGGGCTGCGGGCACCAAAATGGCTTTGTTGCGCAGTGACCCCTTGGCCACGGCCCAGACCACCGGCAATTCACGGTCGGCCGTCACGCCGGTGACTTGCTGGGCGTTCAAGGCCAGGTCGTCACCGAGCACCCCGGTGGTTTTTTGCGCGGCCACCTTGGTCAACAAGGCTACATCGTCCAGGATGGTGGCGATGTCGTCGATCAGGGCAAACAGGCTGCTGGCGGCCATCGGGGTCCTTTCGTGACGTTGATGGCGGCTTAGCCGATGGCGCGCTTGAGGCGCACCATTTCAACCTTGGTGCCGCCCAGGTCCACCGTCTTGGCAGAGGTCATTTCACGCTTGAAGCCCGCGATCTCGTGGAAGCGCAGGGCGCGGTCGTTGCGCATGGGCAGCCAGAGGCTTACATGGGTGCAGCCTTCTTCTTCCAGGCCGTCGCGGGCGGCATCCCACAGGGCCAGACCGGCGCTGGTGTCCCAACGGATCGGGTTCACGTAGATCTGCCAGATCTCGCCCATGGTGGACGGCGTGCCCGCATCGCGCGAGCGGTCGTAGCCTACAAAACCGACGACTTGCTCGCCATCGGTGACCACCTGGATCTGGGGCTCGCCCATTTCAATGGCTTCGCGCCAGTAACCCTGGCGTTTGGTGGCGTACAGCGCGGCGATCTCATCGTCAGGCACCAAGCCTTGGAAGGACACCTGGATGGCGGCAGCGTAGATGTCGGCGATGGCCATGGCATCGCGGGGACTGGCGGGACGAACCTGATAACTGGGCATGACGGATGAAGATGGGTTGAGCAAAAGATCTTAAGTGGGAGATTGTCGTCGCAACCAGCCCGCGCACAATACGCACCATGAAAATCCCGAAAAGACTTGAACCGCTGATTGAAGATGGCCTGATTGACGGGGTGGTGCGCCAGTTGATGAGTGGCAAGGAGGCCATGGTCTTTGTGGTGCGCTGCGGCGACGAGATTCGCTGCGCCAAAGTCTACAAAGAAGCCAACAAACGAAGTTTTCGTCAGGCTGTCGACTATACCGAGAACCGCAAGACCAAGAACAGCCGTCAGGCACGAGCCATGGCCAAAGGCACCCGTTTTGGCCGCCAGGCCCAAGAAGAAGCCTGGCAGAACGCTGAGGTCGATGCCCTGTACCGCCTCGCGGCTGCCGGGGTGCGGGTGCCCAAGCCGTACAACTTTTTTGAAGGCGTGCTGATCATGGAGCTGGTGACGGGTGACGACGGCGATGCCGCGCCCCGGCTCAACGACCTGTCGTTCACGCCCGAGTTGGCCCGCACTTACCACCAGGCTTTGATTCAGGAGGTGGTGCGCATGCTGTGCGCGGG
>JAZJZP010000031.1:3984-5508 GCA_040389805.1 Pseudomonadota bacterium | reverse complement strand
CGTGGTCCATGGTGACTTGTCGGAGTTCAACATTCTGATCAGCCACGACGGCCCGGTCATCATCGACCTGCCGCAGGCGGTGGACGCGGCGGGCAACAACCACGCGGCCGCTATGCTGGAGCGCGACGTGGCCAATCTGCGCCACTACTTTGGCACCTATGCGCCCGAGCTGTTGAAAACCGATTACGGCCGTGAAATTTGGGCACTGTACGAGGCGGGCAGTTTGACCCCCGATGTGAAGCTCACCGGCCACTTTGCGCGCGATGAAAAGGCCGTTGACTTGGGCAGTGTCTTGCGTGAAATCGATGATGCCCGTGATGAGGAGGCGGCCCGGCGATTGCGGATGCAAAGCCAGGGCTGATCACATCAAGGCGCCGGCGTTGATGTGGCAGCTGCGGCGGCGGTCAGATCCAGCTGCGTCAGGTACAGGCGCAGATCGAACTCCAGCTGGTGGTAGTTGGGCTCCATGTGGGTGCACAGCTGGTAAAAGGCCTTGTCGTGCTGGCGCTCCTTGATGTGGGCCAACTCGTGCACCACGATCATCTTCAAAAACTCGGCCGGGGCCTCCTTGAACAGGCTGGCAACGCGGATCTCGCGCTTGGCCTTGAGCTTGCCGCCCTGCACCCGTGACACCGTGGTGTGGGTGCCCAGGGCGTGGGTCATGACCTTGAGCTTGTTGTCGTAGACCACCTTGTTCAGCGGGTCGGCGTTGCGCAGATACCGGTTCTTGAGCGCCATGGTGTAGTCGTACAGCGACTTGTCGGTGCGCACCTCATGCGCGTCGCCGTACTTGCTGCTGAGCATGCTGCCCAGGCGATCTTGCTCAATGAGTTTGAGCACTTGGTCGTGCAACTCTACGGGGTAGCCGGTCAGGTATTTCAGGGCGCTCATGCGGATGGGCTCCCCTCCAGCGGGCGGCGCCACACGGTGGCCAGCCAGGGTTGCTGATCGAGGGGCAGGCCCGGCGGTCGGTAGTAGTGGGTCAACTCGACAAAGCCGGCCGAGGACACATGACGCTGCCAAGTGGCCAGATCGTAAAAGGCCCCGTAGCGTCCGTTGCTCCAGCCCTCCTGGTTCTCACCCCGGGGGTTGGAGGTGAACAGGACGCCACCGGGCTTCAAGGTGTCATGCAACTGCCGCAACACCCGTGGCAATTCCACACTGGGCACATGGAACAGCGACGCATTGGCAAAGACACCGTCGAAGCGCTGCGCCGGCAGGTCGAGTTGCAAAAAGTCCTGCTGCCAGACCTCGCAGCCGCTGTGGGCACGGGCCATGGCGGCGAACTGTTCGGTGCCATCCAGGCCAATGGCGAGGTGCCCCAGCTCGGCGAAGGTTTGCAGGTCGCGCCCTGGTCCGCAGCCCAGGTCGAGAATCGTGAAGGGCTGAGGGCCCTCAATGGCTTGCAGCAAGGCGTCAATGTTCTGGCGAACATCGTGGTGGCGCGTGCCTTCCCAGAAGGCTTGAGCGCGCTGGCTGTAATCGGCCAGGGTTCGCTCGGACACGTCGGCAAAACCTTGTTTT
>JAZJZP010000031.1:0-3974 GCA_040389805.1 Pseudomonadota bacterium | reverse complement strand
TTTTGGTGGGGCATGGGGATGGTGACATCATGGTGGCCCTCCAAACGCAAGAGCCTTTCATCATGACGATTTCAATGTACGCCGCCAGTGTGCCAGTGGCCATCCATACTTTGACCAGCCTGTCTAAAATCCTGAGTAAAGCGGCGGCCCATTGCGATGCTCGCAAGATTGATCCTCAGGCTTTTTTGAGTGCGCGCCTGTTCCCGGACATGTTCCCCCTGATCCGCCAGGTGCAGATCGCTGGCGACATGGTCAAGGGCGGGGTGTCGCGTCTGGCGGGTGTTGACGTTCCCAAGTACGAAGACAACGAAGTCACCTTCGCTGATTTGCAGGCGCGGCTGGACAAGACCATCGCTTATCTGCAAACCTTCAAGCCCGAGCAGATCGATGGCAGCGAAGACCGCGACATCGTCATCCCCATGCGTGACCGCACGGTGGAGATGAAGGGCCTGCCCTATCTGATGGGGGCGGTGTTGCCCAATATGTACTTCCACGCGACCACGGCGTACAACCTGCTGCGCCAAGGCGGGGTTGAAATCGGCAAGAAAGACTTTTTGGGCACGGCTTGAGTCCATTCAAAAAGCCACCGAGTCCTGGGTGAGACAGGGTGGCTTTGGGGCTCAATAAGGACAGTTTTCTTTGTACTTCGAGATCAGCGAACCGGCGATGTCAGCTTGGTGCGGCGCGCCGCACAAGAAGGGGCTGTAGCGGGTATCGCTGTCGATGAAGCGCTTGAGCCAGGCAATGCTGTACTTGCCGACCACGGTCTTGACGGTGGCGTTCGCCGAGCTGGTGGTGCAGGAGTGGCCGACGCCCTTCATCTCCAGCAACGCCTTGTTCAGCGAAGGCGTGAAGCTGTCATAGAACTTGTTAGCGTGGTTGTTGACGGAGGCGATGATGTCGCTCTCGCACGAGACGATCATGGTCGGAACCGTGGTCGTGGTGTAGATCTTGGTGGTCTCCCAGGGGGCCATCGGGATCGACGCTTTCAAACTGGGGTTGTCACGTGCTGCGTCGAGTGATCCGCCGCCGCCCATGGAGTGGCCCATCACGCCCATGCGCGACCCGTCAACCTTGCCCGCGAAAGGGCTGGTCTTGACGGCGCTCAAACCGACCACTTGGTTCAGCGCGGCCATCATCTGCTTGCCACGGCTGCTGGGGTTGTCAAAGATGGTTTTGGCGTTGATGGTGACGACGACAAAACCGTGTGACGCCAGCAAAGGGCCCAGCCAGTTGATGGCGGTTTGCGTTTCAGTGAATCCGGGGGTGACCGAGACCACGCCGAAGGGGCCTTCGGCGGCGGTGGTGGGGTAATACACCGTGCCTGAGCCGTAGCCAACGGGCGTTGCAATTTTGGTGTTGGCAACTGCGAAGGGGCCGCTGGTGGCTTCGAGCGATGCGGTGGTCGGCGCTGGGCCGTGCTGCATCGACTGCGCATTGGCCGCCAGTGACAAGGCCAGGGCGCTGGCGCCCAAAGAGACCTGCAGCAGATAGCCGAATTTTTTGAATGAGGAGGGATGCATGGTTTTTGACGGTGGTTTGGTTGCGAGATCAACCGTCAAAAGATACAACGCCTCCGATTAAATTGATGTTGGTGTATTTACCGGTAATCGATTGTCGTTACGGCGACAGACAGTGTCTATGTCTGTCAGAAGGTTTTCCTCGGGATGAAGGCCACCTCCGCTTACCTTAGCTGTTTCTTAAGGCGTCGTGCAAGGTCACGAAGTCCAGGGTCAGCTTGTGGCGCGGATCCAGGTGGATCATGGGCGTGGCTTGCTGGTGTGACTCCCGGATCTTGACGGAGGCGCTCAGGTAGGGCTGTAACACCGGCAGACCTTCGTCGATCAGCTCTTGCACCAACTGCTGTGGCAGGTTGGCGCGCGGCTGGAACTGGTTGACCACAATGCCTTCGACTTGCAGATCGGCGTTGTGATCGGCCTGGATCTCCTTGACGTTTTCGAGCAGGGCGTAGAGCGCACGGCGCGAGAAGTCATCGCAGTCAAAGGGGATCAGGCAGCCTTGTGCCGACATCAGCGCAGAGCGTGTGTAGAAGTTCAGCGCGGGGGGTGTGTCGATGTAGATGCGGTCGTAGTCTTCGGACAACTCGGCCAGCGCTTCACGCAGTTTGTAGATTTTGTGACGCGATTCCAGCTTGGCTTGCAGGTCTTCCAGCAGCGGGCTGGAGGGCATCACATGCAGGCCTTCCCATTGCGTGGGGACGATGAACTCGTGGGTCTCTTTGGGCCGGGCGCTGAACTTCAGCGTCTGGTCAAAAAACTCGGCCAGCGTGGGGGAGTCTTCATCGGGGGCATTGCCCAGCAGATAGTGCGTGGAGTTGCCTTGGGGGTCCAAGTCGACCACGAGTGTGCGCAAGCCTTGGTGCGCGCTGATCGCGGCCAGGTTGCAGGTGATGGTGGACTTGCCGACACCGCCTTTTTGATTGAACACAACGTAGCGCATGGTCTTGGCCTCTTCTGCTGATGCTTGATCGCCTATTGTGCACCGCAACATCGGTGTTTTCAGCCCCGGTGTCAGCGTGCTTTCTTGCGTGCCGGGCCACCACCGCGCACCGACTTGGTCGGCGCGGCGCTGGCACCGGTCTCGCGCGGAGGCAGGCCGGTGTGCTGCGTCAGGATGCGCCCCTTGGTCACGGGCGAGCTCTTGGCGCAGGTGGGCGTGGAGTTCTTGCGGCGCGCGCTCTGGTAGCTGCCATCGGTCAAGGGCTGGTAGGTGGGGATCAGGTGGTGCTTGCCATTGCCGATCAGGTCGGCCCGGCCCATGGTTTTGAGGGCGTCGCGCAGCAGCGGCCAGTTGTTGGCGTCGTGGTAGCGCAAGAAGGCCTTGTGCAGGCGGCGGCGGCGATCACCGCGCACGATGTCGACGGTCTCGCTGTCGCGGGTGATCTTGCGCAGCGGGTTGCGGCCGGAGTGGTACATCGCCGTGGCGGTGGCCATGGGCGAGGGGTAGAAGGTCTGCACCTGGTCGGCCTTGAAGCCATTGCGCTTGAGCCACAGGGCCAGGTTCATCATGTCTTCGTCGCTGGTGCCGGGGTGGGCGGCGATGAAATAGGGGATGAGGTACTGCTTCTTGCCCGCTTCTTCGGTGAACTTCTCGAACATCTGCTTGAAGCGGTCGTAGCTGCCGATGCCCGGTTTCATCATTTTGGTGAGCGGGCCTTGCTCGGTGTGCTCGGGCGCGATCTTGAGGTAGCCGCCCACGTGGTGGGTGACCAGCTCTTTGACGTACTCGGGCGACTGGATCGCCAGGTCGTAGCGCAGGCCGGAGCTGATCAGGATCTTCTTGATGCCCTTCAAGGAGCGCGCGCGGCGGTACATCTTGATCAGCGGGTCGTGGTTGGTGTCCAGGTTGGAGCAGATGCCGGGGTACACGCACGAGGGCTTGCGGCAGGCCGCTTCGATCTCGGGTGATTTGCAGCCCAGGCGGTACATATTGGCGGTCGGGCCGCCCAGGTCGGAGATGACGCCGGTGAAGCCTTTGACGCTGTCGCGGATGGCTTCGATCTCTTTGATGACCGAGTCTTCGGAGCGGCTCTGGATGATGCGGCCTTCGTGCTCGGTGATGGAGCAAAAGGTGCAGCCGCCAAAGCAGCCGCGCATGATGTTGACGCTGAAGCGGATCATCTCCCACGAGGGGATCTTGGTCTCGCCGTCGTGGCCGCCCTTGGCATCGGCGTAGCTGGGGTGCGGGGAGCGGGCGTATGGCAGGTCAAACGTGAAGTCCATCTCGGCCGTGGTGAGCGGGATGGGCGGCGGGTTGATCCACACGTCGCGGTGGCCATGGGCTTGTACCAGCGCGCGGGCGTTGCCGGGGTTGGTCTCCAGGTGCAAGACGCGGTTGGCGTGGGCATAGAGCACCGAGTCGCTCTTGACCTGTTCATACGAGGGCAGGCGGATCACGGTGCGATCGCGCGCCGGCATGTTGATCTTGCCGGTGGGCTTGGCCAAGGCGGGGTT
>JAZJZP010000030.1:0-6507 GCA_040389805.1 Pseudomonadota bacterium | reverse complement strand
CCTTGGACCTGGTCGTGTTTGGCGCCTTCACCCGTTTGACGGATTCGGGTCTGGGGTGTCCTGACTGGCCGGGTTGTTACGGGCACACCAGTCCGGTCGGGGCGCAGGCCTTGATTCAGCAGCAACAAGTGCAGTTGCCCACGGGGCCAGTGACCCATGGCAAGGCCTGGGTCGAGATGATCCATCGCTACCTGGCGACGGCCGTGGGTGCGTTGATCACGGGCTTGATGTTGGCGGCCTGGTGGGGGCGTCGGCAGCCGGGGAGCTTGTCGCCGTGGTGGCCGACCTGGACGTTTGTATGGGTGTGCCTGCAAGGGGCCTTTGGGGCCTTCACGGTCACGCTCAAGCTCTATCCCTTGGTGGTGACCGGGCATTTGCTGGGCGGTTTGCTGGGCGTGGGTTTGTTGACGGCACAGGCGCGGGTGCTTGCGACAGCGTCAGGGGTGGTCAGCCGGGTGGATCAACAGGCCGCGAACGCCTGGGGTCGGTCATCCATCCGCTGGTGGGTGTGGTGCTTGTTGGCCTTGACCGTGCTGCAAATGGCCCTGGGCGGTTGGGTGAGCACCAACTATGCGGTGTTGGCGTGCAGCGAAGTGCCTTTGTGCCAGGGGCAGTGGTGGCCGGCGATGGATTTTGAAACGGGTTTCAGGCTGCTGCGCCCTTTGGGGGGCGATGGGCTGGGCGAGCAGATCACGTTGGCGGGACTGACCGCCATCCATGTGGTGCACCGCGTGGGGGCGGCCATCGTGTTGCCCGCGATGTGCTGGGTGGGCTGGCTGTTGTGGCGTGCAGGTTGGTGGCGGCGTGCGGCGTGCGGTCTGTGGGCCTTGGCCGTCTGGCAGTTGCTGACCGGTTTGAGCAATGTGGTGCTGGGCTGGCCGCTGGCGGCGGCCTTGGGCCACACGCTGGGCGCCGCGCTCTTGGTGTGGTGGTTGGTGAGTTTGCTGGTGCAGCCTCGATCAACCCTGTCTGACTCTTAAAATGGGCTTGCCTTACTGGACCTTCCATGACTGACTCCGTTGCTTCCAGTCCTCCGCTCGTGGACGTGCCCTCACGCTTCAAGCAGTTTTATGTGCTGACCAAACCACGGGTCGTGCAGCTGATCGTGTTTTGTGCCGTGATCGGCATGTTGCTGGCCGTGCCCGGTGTCCCGACCCAGTCGGAGGCCTTGACCGCCTTGGCCGCGTGTGTGGGCATCTGGTTGGTGGCCGGTGCCGCCGCCGCGTTCAATTGCCTGATCGAGCAGCAAATTGATTCGCGCATGAAGCGCACGGCGTGGCGTCCCACGGCGCGCGGTGAGCTGAACCGTGTGCAGACGCTGGCCTTCAGTGCGGGCCTGTGTGCCATGGGGGCGGTGATCTTGCTGGTGTGGGTCAATGCCTTGACCTTGTGGCTGACGCTGGCGACGTTTGTGGGCTATGCCGTGGTCTACACGGTGGTGCTCAAGCCCTTGACGCCGCAGAACATCGTCATCGGTGGGGCGTCCGGCGCCATGCCGCCCGTCCTGGGTTGGGCCGCGATGCGTGGCTCGGTGGACCCCGAGGCCTTGATGCTGTGCCTCATCATCTTCTTGTGGACGCCGCCGCACTTCTGGGCCCTGGCCTTGTACCGGGTCGAAGACTACGCCCGTGCCGGCTTGCCCATGCTGCCCGTCACGCATGGCAATGCGTTCACGCGCTTGCATGTGCTGCTCTACACCTTCGTCCTGCTGGCCGGGACCTTGCTGCCCTTTGTGTACCGCATGAGTGGCCTGATTTACCTTGCGTCGGCCGTGGTGCTGGGCCTGTGGTTTGTGCTGTATGCCTGGCGCCTGTGGCGGCGCTACAGCGATGAGCTGGCCCGTCAGACCTTCAAGTTTTCCATCATCTACCTGATGGCACTGTTTGCGGCTTTGCTGGTCGATCACTACTGGATGTTCACCTTATGAGTGACCGGCCTGTGACGATGGGCAAGGGCTGGTCTCGCCGCGCTTGTGGGGCTGTGCTCTTGGCACTGAGTGCGTCGTGCTGGCTGGTCGCGTGTGATCAGAATGGATCCGCTCAACCGCAAGCCGCTGCCAAATTCAACGGCGTGGACATCACCGGCGCCGACTACGCCCAAAAGCTGTCCTTGACCGATGCCGGTGGCCAGCAACGCAGCCTGGCCGACTTCAAGGGCAAGGTGGTGTTCGTGTTTTTTGGGTTCACCCAGTGCCCCGACGTGTGCCCAACCACGATGGCCGAGTTGGCCGAGGTGCGCCGTCGCCTCGGGGCGGATGGCTCACGGGTGCAGGGCATCTTTGTCACGGTGGACCCGGAGCGCGACACGGCCCCGGTACTCAAGGCCTATGTGCAGGCGATGGACGCCAGCTTCATTGGCCTGCGAGGCTCCTTGACCGAGGTGGCCGAGACGGCGCGCGAGTTCAAGGTGTTCTACCAAAAGGTGCCGACCAAAGATGGCAAGGGCTACACCATGGACCACACCGCCGGCGCGTTTGTCTTTGATCCCCAGGGGCAGGTGCGGCTGTTTGTCCGCTACGGGCAAGGCGCCGATGCCTTGACGGCCGACATCAAGCGCCTGCTGGCCCCTTAAACGCTCAGCAAGACCAGGCTCTGGCGGCCTGCCCACTCTTCGCCGGGGGCCAGGGTTTTGGGCTGCAGGATGCGGGCGGCTTCAATGCACAGCATGTGTTGCCAGTCCTCATCGGGCATGTCGCTCAAGGCGGCGCATTTGTCCGGGCCCGGGTTCCAGATCACGGCGTCGGGCAGGTTGTCGGACTGGAGGTCCAGGCGTCGGCTGCCGTCGCTGAGGGTCAGGCTGGCGGTGGCTTGGCTGTAAATGCGGTCAAACTCGTCCGAGAAGCGTTTCTCGGGGTGGTCTTCCACCGCTTCGCCGCCCATGACGTTGTCGATGTAGTTGAGCCCCACCAGGCCTTGCAGGCGCACTTGCCGCAAGTCCGCCACGGCCACATAGGTGTGCAGCGCAGCCGAAAACGGCCAGGCGGTGCTGCCGGTGTTGTGCACGTGCAGTTCGAGTTCGAGTTCTTGTCCGCTGATCGAGACGGTCAGCTCCAGCGCAAAGCCATGCGGCCACAAGGCGCGGGTCGCGTCGTTGTCGCGCAAGATGAGCGTGACCTGCGCATGCTCGGGGCTCTCGCGCTCGCTTTCGAGCTGCCAGGCTTGCGTGCGGGCAAAGCCGTGGCGGGGCAGGCTGCGGTCGGGGCCGCGCTGCTCAAATTGCGGAAACACCACGGGCACGCCACCTCGCACGGCTTTGCCGGCCTCATAGACGGCCTGGGGCGACAGGTACAGTTGCTCTTTGCCGCCTGCGGGGATCCACGAGACCAGCTGGGCGCCGTGCAACAAGACAATGGCTTGCGCGCCGTCGGGGGTGCGCAGCTTGATGGCCGATTGGCCTTTGAAATCGATCAGTTCACTCATGTGGTGAGTATCCATCCTTCAAGGGGGTCAATGACCTTGGGCAGGCCCCAGGGACGCGCGTTTTGTGCGCCATGCTGATGCGCCCAGCCCGCTTGCATCAAACACAGCACGGCATCGAGTCGATCCCCTTTGGGGTCGGCCACGACGGAGTCCCGTTGGGCATTGGTGAGTTTGAGGCGCAAGCCCAGTCGGGTGCGGCCTTGTTCCAGGGCATTGACCACATCCATGCGGGCGATCAGGCGTGCCTGCTGGCGCTCGGCGGTGTCACTCTGGTCGCTTTTGTAGCTGCGCGACGCCAGGATCTCGCCGGCGAGCAGGCGGGGATAGGCTTCAAAGCCCAACACATCGGGCCGACCTGGGCGCAGGCCGGGCAGGCTCAGGTTGGCTTGGACCAATCGGATCATGCCTTCGAAGTACATCTTCCCCACCGGCACGTAGCGGGTCTGCAAGGGGCTGGTGCTGTTCAGTCCGGGGACGGCGGTGTCGGTCGGGCGGTGCGGCAAGGTGCGCTCATCACCGCGCTCGCGGTGCCAGTGCACCCCCCAGCCATCGATCAAACGCTGAAAGCCTGCGCGGTCGATGCAATGGGCGTGCAGCGCGTGGATCAAAGCGTCTGCGGGTGCGGTGCCGTTGAGACTGGGCGTGGCCAGCGCTTGCCGCAAGGCGTCCAACTCGGCGGGCGGGAAGTCCTCGGGCGGGTCTTCGCACAGGGCGTGAACAAACGAGCGCGGCAGCCCCAGCGGGAAGTCCAAGCCCGCGAGGGTGTCGCTGCAAGCGAGCAGGCATTGCGCAAAGGCGTCCAGCGAGGTGAGTTCGTCGACCCGGCTGAGTTGCACCACGGCGCCCACCCGCCGCCCCCAGGCCAAAGTCAGGGGCTTGCGGGCCGAGGGCGCGCAGGAAAAATCAACGCCCAGCAAGGTGCCGGGCGCGGTATCGATGGCGCCTTCGGGGGCAGTCACGGGGTGATTCAGTTGGCTTTGCAGCCGATGGCGGCTGTGGCGATCAACTCATCGAGCAGCGCCAGCGAGACCTTGCCGGACACGGCATAGGGGTCCAGCACCGCACGCTCGGAGTATTTGAGCAAGACCGAGGGGTTGACCTGGCTGAGGTTGACCTGGCCCATGGTCCAGCTGGCAAAACGTCGCTCGACGACTTCCTGGTAGTCCAGCAGGATCACGTCCTGGTGACGCGGGTCGCTGGCGATGCGGGTGTAGAGCTGGTTGACCACGTCGCGACCCCCTTCGAGCAGTTGCATGAAGATGTCGCCGCTGTGGCAAAGCAGGCCGGTCACGCCCAGACTGGGGTTGGTCTTGCGCGAGCTGGCCAGGATGGCGCCAATGGTGTCGGCCGTCAGGGGCGCAGCGGCCCGGCTGGCATAGAGTAATCGCACGAGCATGTTGGGCCTCAGGCTTTCTTCTGGTTGACGAGGGCGAGGAATTCGCGGCGCAGATGGGGGTCTTTCAAGAACGACCCGCGCATGACGCTGTTGATCATTTTGGTGTCCATGTCCTTGACACCTCGCCATTGCATGCAGAAATGGTCGGCCTCCATGACCACGGCCAGACCATCGGGGTTCATGCGCGATTGCAGCAGGTTCGCCACCTGGGTGACGGCTTCTTCCTGGATTTGCGGGCGGCTCATGACCCAGTCGATCAGGCGTGCGTATTTGGACAGGCCGATCAGGTTGGTGTACTCGTTGGGCATGACCCCGATCCAGACGCGACCAATGATGGGACACAGGTGGTGCGAGCAGGCGCTGCGCACGGTGATGGGGCCCACGATCATCAGCTCGTTCAGGCGTTCCACATTGGGGAACTCTGTCACGGCGGGGGCTGGGTGGTAGCGGCCCTTGAACACTTCATGCAGGAACATCTTGGCCACGCGGCGGGCGGTGTCCTGGGTGTTGTGGTCGCTCTCGGTGTCGATCACCAGGCTGGAGAGCACCGCGCCCATCTTGTCCTGGACTTCGTCGAGCAGTTTCGCGAGCTCACCGGGTTCGATGAATTCGGCAATGTTGTCGTTGGCGTGGAAGCGCTTTTGGGCGTCCTTGATGCGCTCGCGGATCTTGACGGACACGGGCGTGCCTTCATCGCTGTCACGGGCGTCAATGGCTCGAAGGGGTGGGGTGGTCATGGCGATGCAAAGGGCCGCAGAAGCGTCGATGCTAACAAGCCTGCCGGCCTTGTGCTGGCCTGGCCATGACCAGCCCTGGTTTTCTGGGGATTTGTTGGCTGTGCTTAGCGGCAGATGGAGGCCGATGGGCGGTTGCGGCACACCTCGGCACGGCAAGCTTTCGCCTCGGCCCCGGACAACTCACCGCAGCGTTGCTTTTGTTCCTGGCGAACCGATTCGGGGGTGGCTCGACCGCTGGTGTGTTCGAACATGGCTTCGAGCAAGGCAACATCTTCGTCCGGTTTTTTCTTGGACGTGGGCTTGGCCTTGGTCTTGGCTGGTGGGGCCTGCGCGACCTTGACCGGGGCCGTGGTCTTGGCGGATTCAAGCGGCGCGGGTGGGACGGGGGCACTGGCCGTGGTCAAGGGCGTTGCAACAGCGGAGGCCACCACGGTGGGGGCGCCGGCCACGACCGTGGTTTCAATCACGGCCGGTCCTGCTGCTGCCGGTGCCAGTGCTTCTTGGGTCAGCGCGTGCAGCGGTGACGAGGCGGGATCAGCCGAGGGGCGGGGGGCTGGTGCCAGCGCGGCCTTGATGGGCGCGATGGTGGCCACAGGCAGGAGGGGCGCAGGCTTGCTGTCCTGGATGACCAGGATGAAGCCGATCAGCAAGGTCAGCACGCCGATGCCCATGGCGCCCCACAAGAGGCTGGGCAGCCAAGGGCTGCTGGTGCGATCTTTGGCGTTGCGTTTGGGCTTGCCCGCGCGGCGACTCGATTCCAGCGTGGATAGAATCCGCACGCGCTGGAGGTCGTCCTGGGCCGGTTCTCCGTCCATGCCTGCAAACAGGCTGGGTCGATCAAAGCTGGGGCGTTGTGCTCCAGTTGAACCTTGATGGGGGGGGCTTGGGTCGCCCGTTGAATCGCTCACGCCGACTTCCTCACTGAATCTGTATTTTTCGTCGAAGGGCGGATTCT
>JAZJZP010000029.1:0-10175 GCA_040389805.1 Pseudomonadota bacterium | reverse complement strand
CGGCTTCGGTGGGCACCAGGTCGGGCCGAAAGCGGCGCAGGTATTCCATCAATACCAGCGAGTGTTTTTGTTCTTCAAAGAACCACACGCTCATGAAGGCCGAGAAGTCGCTGTCGTCGCGGTTGTCGCGCAGGAACATCTCGGTCGCCGGCAGCGCGGCCCACTCCGTGATGGCGTTCATCTTGATGGTCTGCGCCTGCTCGTCGGTCAACAGGCTGGCATCGAACTGGTCCCAGGGGATGTCGGTGGCCATGTTCCAGCGCACGGCTTCGAGTTGCTTGAAGAGTTCGGGGTAGAGCATGGCGCTTCCTGCTGCGAGTCAAACCAAGTGTGTAGGTCTGGGATCAAGCAGGTTAGCGCAGCTGTGTGACTTGTTGGTGGCAAGGGTTATTGGGGGCCGTTGGCGCCGGCATTGTTGATGCCCATGCAAAGTGCATGTGGTCCGCGGAGTGTGCCGGCGGCTTGGTGGTGTCTGGTCCAGAATGGGCCATTCAAACGACACCACGAGGTTTTCATGCGACATGCCATGTCATCCCTGCGCTGGGCCGCTCATGCCTTGTTGTTGAGCGCGCCTTTGTGGTGCGCCGCACAAACCGCCACCCAGGCAGCGCCCTCCGCGAACTGCCCGCCCTTGCTCAACAAAACCTTCCCGCGCTTGCAGGATGAAAAGCCGCAGTCGCTGTGTCAGTACGCCGGCAAGGTGGTGCTGGTGGTCAACACGGCGAGCTATTGCGGGTTCACGTCGCAGTACAAGGGGCTGGAGGCGCTGTACAGCAAGTACCAGGGTCAGGGCTTGGTGGTGCTGGGTTTTCCGTCCAATGATTTTGGCGGGCAAGAGCCGGACGATGCCAAGAAGATTGCCGACTTTTGCGCCAACACCTATGGCGTCAAGTTCCCGATGCTGGCCAAGAGCCATGTGCGGGGCGCCGAGGTCAACCCTCTGCATGCCGAGCTGATCAAGATCACGGGCACCACGCCCAAGTGGAACTTCTACAAGTACCTGATCGCCCGGGATGGGCGCACCGTGACGGCCTACGGCAGCATGACTTCACCCGAGAGCCGTGACTTCGTGGCGGACATCGAAAAACTCCTGGCTGCAAAATAATTACCGTTGAGTTACTATGTGAACTCATTGGTATTTATTGATGCGGACCGTGAGCCGCACAGGAGCAAAGCTGATGAAACGCATTGCTGTGGTGGGTTCGGGGGTGGCGGGGTTGGGTGCAGCCGCTCGTTTGAGTGCAGCCCCTGGCGCGGCCCATGTCACGCTGTTTGAAGCGGCCGATTACTTTGGTGGGCATGCCCACACGGTGGACGTCACCTTGCCGGATGCGCAGGGGCGCGCCGTCACCCATGGGGTGGACACGGGCTTTTTGGTGCTCAACGAGCGCACCTATCCGCAACTGCTGGGCTTGTTCTCCGACCTGGGTGTCGAGATCGCCAAGTCGGACATGTCGTTCTCCGTCAAGGTGCCTGAGCACGCCGTGGGCCTGTCCGGCTTGCGTCCAGGGCTGGAGTGGTGTGGCTCGTCGTTGAACGCGGTGTTCGCGCAGCGGCGCAATCTGCTGTCGCTGCCGTTTTTGCGCATGTTGGCCGACCTGTTGCGCTTCAATCGCCTGACCACGGCCTTGGCTCAACAGGGGGCGGACGAGGCATTGGCCCAGCCCATCGCTGATTTTTTGGTCGAACACCGGTTTGGCCCGGAGTTCCAGGAGGGCTATCTAATGCCCATGATCGCCTGCATCTGGTCGTGTCCGACCGACCAGATGTTGCGCTTTCCGATGGCCACCTTGATTCGCTTTTGTCACAACCATGGGTTGCTGCAGGTCAGCAACCGGCCGCAGTGGTACACGGTGCGGGGCGGCTCGCGCAACTACGTCCAGCAACTGGTGAAACGGATCCCCGACGCGCGCCTGTCAACGCCTGTGCGGCAGTTGACATCGATGGGCGATGCGGGCGTGTTGCTCCACACCGACGCTGGCGGTGAGCTGTTCGACGAGGTGGTGCTGGCGTGTCACAGCGACCAGGCCTTGGCCTTGCTGGGCCATGGCGCGACGCAGGCCGAGCGCGAGGTGTTGGGCGCCATCGGCTACCACCGCAACCGCGCGGTGCTGCACACCGATGTCGGCGTGTTGCCGCGCAACCCGCAGGCCTGGGCCGCCTGGAATTACGAGCGCGCCGCCAACGTCGAGGCCGAGCGCCAGGGCGTGTGCCTGCACTACCTGCTCAACCGCTTGCAGCCGCTGCCTTGGCAGACCCCTGTGGTGGTGTCCCTGAACCCGCTGCATGAGCCGCGCCCCGAGACCGTGCTGGGCGAGTACGACTACGCCCACCCGGTGTTCGATGCGGCGGCCATTCAGGCGCAAAAGCGCTTGCCAAGCCTGCAAGGACAGCGCCATGTGTGGTTTTGCGGGGCCTGGGCGGGCTATGGGTTTCACGAAGATGGCCTCAAGGCCGGTCAAGCCGTGGCCGATGCGTTGTTGTTGCAGGCCGCAGCATGAACCCGCGGCCCTTGATCGGATTCGGGCAGGTGCGGCACACGCGCCTCAAGCCCGCACGGCATGCCTTTGTTTACCCGACCTACTTTTGGATGTTGCCGCTGCGCAGCCTGCGAACGCAAGCCCAGGCGGTGGTCAAACGCAACCGCGCTGGCCTGCTCAGCTTTCATGACGCCGACCATGGCGAGGGTGGTCCTGATGCCCTGGCGTGGCTGGACGCTCTGCTGGCCTCTGAAGGCTTGAGCGGCCCCGAGATCGACGGCGGGGAGGTCTGGTTGCAGACCTATCCGCGCGTGCTCGGTCATGTTTTCAAGCCGGTGAGCTTTTGGTATGTGCACCGCCGCGATGGCTCACTGGCGGCGGTGCTGGCCGAGGTCAACAACACCTTTGGCGAGCGGCACGGCTACCTGTTGCAAGGCCCGGAGTTGGCCTGGGGACGCGAGATCACGGCCCGCAAGGTGTTTCATGTGTCGCCGTTTTGTGAGGCGACGGGGCAGTACCGATTCCGCTTCATGCGCATGTCGGCCGAAGGGGCGGCAGAGCGCATCGTGGCGCGCGTTGACCACGACGATGCGCAAGGCCCCGTGCTGGAAACCAGCCTGAGCGGGCAACTGCAAGCCTTGACCCCCACCAGCGTGCGCCGGGCGTTTTGGGGCTCGCCTTTGATGACGCTGGGCGTGGTGCTGCGCATCCACTGGCAGGCCTGGCGCCTGTGGCTCAAGCGCGTGCCCTTTCACCGCAAACCCACCCCTCCCTCTGACTTCGTCACCGGGCCGCATGGCCGCAGCACACCATGAATCGACTGACCCTCTCTGCCAATTCGTCGGCCAACACGAGCCACGCATCGCTGCCGCAGGACGCGCCCGCGGCGGCCCGCATGGCCTTGCGTTTGCTGCAACGCCTGCAGATCGGCAGCCTCGACCTGCAACTGCCCGATGGCAGCACCGCCCACTTTGGTCAACAGGCCGAAGAGGCGCCGCGCGCGGCCATGCGTTTGCACAACTGGAACGTGTGCTCGGCCGCACTCAAGTCGGGTGACATCGGCTTTGCCGAGGCCTACATCGCCGGGCACTGGAGCTCGCCCGACCTGACGGCCTTGCTCAAGCTGTTCATCGCCAACCGCGAGCAGATCGACAGTGCGATCTATGGCCATTGGTGGGGCCGCTTGGCGTACCGGATCAAGCACCTGCTGCGGCACAACTCCAAGGCCAACAGCCGCAAGAACATCCAGGCCCACTACGACCTGGGCAATGAGTTTTATCGCCTGTGGCTGGACCCGACCATGAGCTACTCCAGCGCCTGGTTTGAAGGGGATCACCGCCAATCGATGCCGCAGGCGCAGCGCGCCAAAATGCGGCGTGCCTTGCGGGAGGTCGGTGTGGATGCTGCGCACCCCGGTCAGCGCGTGCTGGAGATCGGCTGCGGCTGGGGAGGCCTGGCCGAGATCGCCGCCAAGGAGTGCGGCGCGCAGGTCACCGGCGTGACCTTGTCGGATGAACAACTGGCCTGGGCCCAGCGGCGTTTGAGCGATGCGGGCCTGTCATCGCAAGCCGACCTGCGTTTGCAGGATTACCGGGACATCCGCGATCAGCCCTTCGATGCCATCGTGTCCATCGAGATGTTCGAGGCGGTGGGGCGTGAGTACTGGACCAGCTACTTCGCCACCGTGCAGCGTTGCCTCAAGCCCGGTGGCCGTGCCTGCATCCAGACCATCACCATCCGCGACGATCTGTTTGACCGCTACGTCAAGTCCACCGACTTCATCCAGCAGTACATCTTCCCCGGTGGGCTGTTGCCCAGCGATGCGGCCTTTCGTGCCGAGGCCCGCAAGGCGGGGCTGGAGGTGGTCGAGTCCCTGGCCTTTGGCCCGGACTATGCCGAGACGCTGCGCCGCTGGCGGGCTGACTTCGTCAAGCATGCCCAGCAGGTGCAGGGCCTGGGCTTTGATCAGCGCTTCATGCACATCTGGGAGTTCTACCTGGCCTACTGCGAAGCGGCCTTCGACATGGGCAATACCAATGTGGTGCAGTACACGCTGCGCCGCCCGGGTTGAACGCATGAGCACCGCCACGCGTATCACCCGGCGACGAGCCTTGAACACCTTGGCGGTGACCAGCCTGGGCGGGGCCTTTGGCGCCGTTTCAATGCCATGGCCTGCACACGCGGCGGCCCTGAACCGCCAGCTCCCCGTGCCCCCGGAAGTGCGTCAAAGCCTGTCGCAAGCGCGCATGCAGGGCAGCGGGCGCTTTCGATATTTCGCCTTTCATGTCTATGACGCGCACCTGTGGGTGTTGCCTGGGTTCGACGCGGCCAAGCTGCTGGCGCAGCCGTTCGCCTTGTCATTGACCTATGCGCGCAGCCTGTCGGCCAGCGACATCGCCGAGCGCTCGATTGAAGAGATGCGTCGTCAAGCCAGCATCTCGGAGGATGACGCGCAGCGGTGGCTCCAGGCCATGACGGCGGCGTTTGTCAATGTGCGCGACGGCGATCGGCTCACCGGCGTGTACCTGCCCAGTGGCTCTGCCGCCTTCTTCCTCAATGGGCAGGCCACGCAGCGCATTGACGATGCGCGCTTTGCCGCCTTGTTCTTTGGCATCTGGTTGTCGTCGGCCACCTCGGCGCCAGACCTGCGGCGTGAGCTGCTGGGGGGCTGACGCATGTTGACCAACCTCGCTGCCGCCCGCTATGGTGCGCTGGGCCTGCCTTTGGCCTTTGTGGCTTTGCCGCTGTATGTGCTGCTGCCTGCGCATTACGCAGCCTTGGGCGTGCCACTGGCCTGGTTGGGGCTGGTGTTGCTGGGCACGCGCTTGTTTGATGCGGTGCTGGACCCCTGGCTGGGGCGGTGGGTGGATGGCTTGTGGTCACCGCCCAAGGCCTGGTCGGTCGCCGCGTGGGCCGTGCTGGCGTTGGGCCTGGGCTTTGCGGCCTTGTTCTTTCCGCTGGTGGCGGGGGTGGTGCCCTTGATGGTGTGGTGCGCGGTGGCCTTGATGGGCACCTTCATCGCGTTCAGCCTGGCCAGTGTCATCCACCAATCCTGGGGCAGCCGCCTGGGTGGTTCGGTGGGGCAACGCTCGCGCTTGGTGGCGTGGCGAGAAGGGTTGGGCTTGCTGGGCGTCTTGATGGCCAATGTGCTGGCCACCCAAGCCGGCTTGGCCGTGACCACCGCCGCCTTGTGGACCTTGCTGGCCTTGGGTTTGTGGGCCTTGGCGAGCGCGCCTGAGCCATGGCGCGCGCCACAGGCCGTGGGTGTGAGACCCGTCGTGGTGCTGGCCACGCACACGGCGTCGCTGGCGCTGCCATGGCGTGGTCCAGAGTTCCGGCGCTTGTTGGCCCTGTTCATGCTCAATGGCGTGGCCTCGGCGATCCCGGCCACCTTGGTGATCTTCTTCATCAACGACCGGGTGCAGGCGCCTGCGTGGACGGCGGTGTTCTTGGGCGCGTACTTTCTGATGGGGGCCGCCAGTGTGCCGCTGTGGGTCAGGCTGGTGGCCCGCGTGGGGCCGTCCACCGCCTGGGCTTGGGGCATGGTCCTGAACGTGCTCGGGTTTGTTGGCGTGTTGGCGGTGGGGGCCGGTGACACCACCCTCTACCTGGCGGTGTGCGTGGCCAGTGGCTTGGCCTTGGGGGCTGACCTGACGGTGCCAGGCACCTTGCTGACCGGCGTGATCCAACGTGCGGGCGATGCCGGTCGCGCCGAAGGGGCGTATGCGGGCTGGTGGCACCTGGCCACCAAGCTGAACCTGGCCTTGGCGGCGGGTTTGTCACTGCCTGCGTTGCAGGCCATGGGCTATGCCCCAGGCGCGCGTGATGCGTCGGCCTTGCTGGCGCTCACGCTGGTCTATGGCGCCCTGCCTTGTTTGTTCAAGTTGATGACCTTGGGTCTGTGGTGGCGCCTGTGGCACCGCCAGGGCCTCGAATGAAAGGACCTGCCATGCGTTCCACCTTGCGACCCCTGTTGATGATCAGTGTGTTGAGTCTGGCCTTGGGGCTGGGCCTGACTGGCTGCGCCAGCGCCCCCACCCCAGCCGACTATGCGCACGAGCGCCCGTTGCTGCAACTGCGCGAGTACTTCAATGGCCCGTTGACGGCCCATGGCGTGTTCACCGACCGATCGGGCCGTGTCATCAAGCGCTTCACCGTCCAATTGGTGGGCCGCTGGCAGGGCGACCAAGGCGTGCTGGAAGAAGACTTCGTCTACAGCGACGGCACCCAACAGCGCCGCGTGTGGCGACTCACCGACCTGGGTCAAGGCCGCTACACCGGCCGTGCCGACGATGTCGTCGGGCAAGCCCTCGGTGAGGCGGCAGGCAACGCCCTGAAGTGGGCCTACACCTTGCGCTTGCCGGTCGATGGCCGGGTCTACGACGTCCAGTTTGAAGACTGGATGTACCTGATGGACGAGCGCACCTTGCTGAACAAAGCGGTGATGAGCAAGTTCGGAATCCGGCTGGGTGAAGTCACCTTGTCCTTTCACAAAGACTGAAGAAGGCGCGTCATGGCACTCAATCCCCGCATCGTTGATTGGACCGGACTCACGGTCTGGTTGGTTGGCGCTTCCACCGGCATCGGCCGAGCCACGGCGGAGCTGCTGCATGCGCGGGGGGCCCGGGTGGTGGTGTCGGCGCGCAATGTGTCGGCCTTGCAGGCCTTTGTGGCAGCCCATCCCGGCAGCCGCTATGAGCCTTTGGATGTAGCCGATGCGCCGGCCGTGCAAGACGTCGCGGCGCGCATCCAGGCGCAATCGCCCACCGGTCGGATCGACATGGTGGTGTACTGCGCCGGCCATTACCAGGCCATGCGTGCGCAACAGTTTGACCTGAGCGAGGCCCTGCGCCATCAGCAGGTCAACGTGGTGGGGGCCTTGAACGTGTTGGCCGCCGTGTTGCCCCGGCTGGTGGCGCAAGGGGCTGGGCACCTCAGCCTGATTGGCAGCGTGGCGGGCTTTCGAGGCCTGCCAAAAGCCCTGGCTTATGGGCCGACCAAGGCGGCGCTCAACAACCTGGCCGAATGCCTCTACCTCGACTTGCACCCCGCAGGCATCGGCGTGTCGGTGGTCAACCCAGGCTTTGTGGCCACGCCGCTCACGGCGGGCAATGATTTCGAGATGCCTGCCCTGCTGACGCCCGAGCAGGCCGCGCAGGCCATGGTGGCGGGGTGGCAGGCGGGTCGCTTTGAGATTCACTTCCCCAAGCGCTTCACGTGGTGGCTCAAGTTCTTGCGACACTTGCCGCATGGCTGGTATTTCCCGGCCGTCAGCCGCATCACGCAAGGGTGAACTTTGAACGCGCAGCCACCAGCACTCCTCCAGGACACCGCGTCGTCGGCTTTGCCCGGCGTGGTGCGATTTTTTGAGCAGCTCAAGCCAGCGGACTTGCCTCGACTGGGCGAGGTCTACGCGCCCGACGCGCATTTCAAAGACCCGTTCAACGAGGTGCAAGGCGTGCCCGCCATTGAGGCCATCTTTGCCCACATGTTCCGAGCCTTGGCCTCGCCTCATTTTGTCGTCACGTCGCAGATGGCCCAAGGCGATCAGGCGTTTTTGGTGTGGGACTTCCGGTTTCAGTTCAAAGGACAGTCGACCTGGCAGACCATCCGGGGCGCCACCCATGTGCGCTTTGACGACCAGGGGCGGATCACCTTGCACCGCGACTATTGGGATGCGGCCGAAGAGTTGTATGAAAAGCTGCCGGTGCTCGGCGGCTTGATGCGTTGGCTGAAACGCCGGGCCGCACAAGGCTAGCGCAGGCGAAAAAAAACCCCGCCCGAAGGCGGGGTGCGCAAACTTTTTTGTTATGTGACGGTTATGGCCCGCCTTGCTTGCCTCCACTCCAAACCTGATGACAGCGTGTGTGTTGCACTAATGTAGGAGGCGCCGCGCCCCCTCTCCTATCCCCCTGTGGGGGGTGTTTCGCGCGTTTCAGTGCGTAGGTCATCGGGCACCCCCGCGTTCAAGGGGGTCGTGGTCGGATGCCTGTCGTGTAATTCGCCACAAGTGGGGCGCCGCTGATCTGGCATCCCCTCAAGTTGGGGGACCATGTTGCCGAAGTAATGGTCATCATGGGCTTGCGCTTGCCCACGCAAGCCTCATCTGAGCCTTAGCCCATGAAATTGGAGTGCAGTCCATGCAAATGCTTTACAACTCCGACAACTATGCGGTCGTTCAGATCGAGTTGACTGCGGAGGACGCCCCCGTGCTGCCCCCGATGGTCTGCGGTCTCACCCGTGGTGGTTATGAAATCGTCGATAAATTTGCCCGCAAGGAGCTGTTCATCGAAGGTGCTTTGGCCGAAAGTTTCAAAGAGGGTGTTGACGCCCTGATCGAAACCTCGCCCAGCGTTGAAGAGTTCGACGCCTATCTCGAGCGCTACGCCTGTCTGGCCCAACAGCCAGTCGTGATGCATTAGGCGTTTTTGCCTGCGCGGCATTCAAGTCCTGGCCGAGATGGCCGAAACGAAGACCAGAAGAATTTTTAATCCTGGTACCTCGTGAGGGCGTATGCCACTAGAACGCATGGTTGTTCACTACGACGGCGCCGCATTGTTTGCGGCGTGGTTCTTGGTGATGTATGCCATCTATCTGCAAGCCTTGGTGGTCCGCCGTGTGCGGGCCTCCGATGGGGATGTCCGCCTGGGTTGGTGGATCGGCGGGGCCCTGACGGTGGGCACGGGCCTGTGGGCGCAAAGCTTCATAGGGCTGCTCAGTCTGCAACTGCCCATCCCGGTCGGTTACATGCCTGCCGTCATCTTGTCGACCTGGTTGCCCGCAGTGGTGGTCAGTGGCATCAGTATCTGGCTGGCTGGCAAGGCTCAAGCGCGGATCGCGCTGCGCGTGGCCGCCGGTGTTTTTGTCACCGCAGCGCTCTGCTTCATCCCCTATTTGAACGTGTCTGCCATGGTACTCAACCCTGGCGTGGTGTGGAATGGCGGGTTGGTGGCCTTGGCCCTGTTGGTGATCTTGATCGGTTGTGCGGCCGGCTCGGTGATGTTGCGCCGCGAATTGGTGGTGGAGCCGCAACTGGGTCGTCAGTTGCTGTTCGGGGTGGTGCTGGGCAGTTTCTGGCGCCTGGGCCAAATGATCATGCAGTCAGCCGCTGGTGTGCCGGGCTCGGCCGTGAGTTTGAGTGCAGGCCAACTCACCGGCGCTTACCTGGAGTGGATCCTGACCGGCACGGTGGTCGTGCTGTTTGTGCTGATGCAGTTGGGCACGATGCTGGATGCGCGTTGGCGCGGTCAGCAGGCCCGTCTGGCCACGTCCTTGCAACAGGTGCAGGCGCAATTGCAAACGGTGGCGCATCGCGACACGTTGACGGGTTTGCTCAACCGCCAAGGCTTTGAAGAGCACCTGAGTTCGGTCCTGCAGTCGGCCGATGAGTTGGACGGCAAGTTGGCCGTCATGCGCATCAACCTTGATGGCTTTCGTGCCTTGGTCAACACCTATGGGCATGCCCTGGGCGACACCTTGTTGCGCCAGGTGGCCAATCGACTGCTGGTGCTGGTGCGATCCACGGATGCCCCTGCGCGCTCCGAAGGCGAGGAGTTTTTGCTGCTGTTGCGCAGCATGCCCGACGCACTGGCGGTGACCCAGCTGGCTCACCGCATCGGGATCGCCGTCAGTCAGCCCTGCGTGATTCAGGGGGAGGACATCACCGTGAGCTGCTCAATCGGCATCGCGATGTAC
>JAZJZP010000028.1:0-4010 GCA_040389805.1 Pseudomonadota bacterium | reverse complement strand
GAGGCTCAGCCGGTCGAGCCCAAGTACCGCCGTGAGTCGGCCAAGGCCACGAAGCTGTCGGCGCATGAAGCCGAACTCAAACAGGCCTTGAAGGCCGATGCGAAGCGGCCCAAGAAGGAGCGGCGCACGGCCAAGGCATTGTTTGCGCAGATCAAGGCGGCGGGCTATGAGGGCGGCTACACGCGGGTGACGGACTTCATCCGCAAGTGGCGCCAAGCTGAAGGCCAAGGGGCAGCCAGCAAGGCCTTCGTGCCCTTGAGGTTTGAGCTGGGCGAGGCCTTCCAGTTTGACTGGAGCGAAGACGGTCTGCTGGTGGGCGGCGTGTACTACCGGATGCAGGTCTCGCACATGAAGCTGTGCGCCAGCGGCGCGTTCTGGCTGGTGGCCTACCCCAGCCAGGGCCACGAGATGCTGTTCGATGCGCACACGCGCAGCTTTGCGGCGCTGGGCGGGGTGGCACGCCGTGGCATCTACGACAACATGAAGACGGCGGTCGACAAAGTCAAGAAGGGCAAAGGCCGCGTGGTCAATGCCCGCTTTGCGGCGATGTGCGCGCACTACCTGTTCGACCCTGACTTTTGCAACACCGCCAGCGGCTGGGAGAAGGGGCGCGTGGAGAAGGACGTGCAAGACAGCCGCAGGCGCATCTGGACAGAGGTGGGGCAGCGCCGCTTTGGAAGCTTTGCTGAGCTCAACGCGTGGCTGGGCGAGCGCTGCCGAGCCCTGTGGCAGGAGTTGCGCCACCCGCAGCACAAGGAGTTCAGCATCGCCGAGATGCTGGAGCTGGAGCAAAGCCACCTGATGCCCATGCCGGTGGCTTTTGATGGCTATGTTGAGAACCCGGCAAAGGTGAGCAGCACCTGCCTGGTGACGGTGGCGCGCAACCGCTACTCGGTGCCATGTGAGTGGGCAGGCCAGATGGTCAGCACGCGCCTGTACCCGGCGCAGATCGTGGTGGTTGCCGGTGACGCCATGGTGGCCACGCACGAGCGCCTGAGCGATCGCAACCAGACCCGCTACGACTGGCAGCACTACGTGCCACTGATCGAGCGCAAGCCAGGCGCGCTGCGCAACGGCGCGCCCTTTGCGGACCTGCCCGAGCCATTGCAGCGCATGCGCAAAGCCTTGCTGCACCAGGAGGGCGGTGACAAGGTGATGGCGCAGGTACTGGCCGAGGTGCCCAAGCAAGGCTTGGATGCGGTGTTGGTGGCTGTGGAGCTGGCCCTGGAGAGCGCACCGCCATCGGGGCGGGTGAGCACCGAGCACGTCATCAACGTGCTGGCTCGCCTGCAAGCGCAGCCGATGCCGCAGACCGTGGAGACCACGCTGCAAGTGAGCCAGGTGCCAGTGGCCGACACGGCTCGCTATGACAGCCTGCGTGCCAGCGAAGCCCAGGAGGCCGATCATGCGTGAGCTGGACAAGGAACTCAAGGAGCTGCGCCTGTACGGCATGGCCGGGGCCTGGGAGGACCTGGTCAAGCAAGGCGGCCAGGCCACGCTGGAGAGCTCGCGCTGGCTGCTGGAGCACCTGCTGCAAGCCGAGATCACCGACCGGGCCATGCGCTCAGTCAGCTACCAGATGCACGCGGCCAAATTCCCCGTGCATCGCGATCTGGCGGGCTTTGACTTCGAGTGCTCGCCGGTGGACAGAAAGCTTATCGAGCAACTGGCCAGCATGGCGTTTGCCGAGCAGGCACACAACGTGGTGCTGGTGGGCGGGCCTGGCACAGGTAAGACGCACCTGGCCACGGCCATCGGTGTATCCGGTATCACACGCCACAGCTCGCGAGTGCGGTTTTACGGGGTGGTGGACCTGGTCAACGCGCTGGAGCAGGAGAAGGCCCAAGGCAAGACTGGGCGCATTGCGGCGGGCCTGCAGCGCATGGACCTGGTCATCCTTGATGAGCTTGGTTACCTGCCCTTCAGCCAGGCGGGTGGGGCCTTGCTGTTTCACCTGCTGAGCAAGCTGTACGAGCACACCAGCGTGATGATCACGACCAACCTGGACTTCAAGGAATGGTCCAGCGTGTTCTGCGACGCCAAGATGACAACGGCGCTGCTGGATCGGCTCACGCACCACTGCCACATTGTGGAGACGGGCAACGAATCGCACCGCTTCATGCACAGCACGGCCGTGGCCAAAAAACGCATCAAGGCACGCGAGCAAGCCAAGAAGGCTGAGCCGTTCTGATAGCGACCAAGGGCAAGCCGCTTGCGCGGCTTGCCCTCTCCATGTCGGACTCCCTCAGACCATCAAGGAGACCAATAACCAGCACCAGACACTACACTTATCCACAAGCCAGCCGTCACAGGCTGGCCCATAGCCCTGGCTCAAAATTCAATCGGCACAGTGGCTCAATTTTGAATCGGCGCCAACACTGTTCTGTTTGCCACATGTCGTAGGCGCTTTGTTCGGCCATTCAGCACGCGGGAAAGCGCCACGCGAGACACGCCAAGCTGCTCGGCTGCCTGGGTCACGTTCAGGCCGAGGGCTGGCAGCACGTCATCGCGCAGCGTCAGGCCAGGGTGAGGGGGGTTGAACATGCGGGCCATGTGTTTTCCTTGGGTTCAGTGGTAATCCTGATAGTCCACCAGCTCAGCGTCGGCGCCATCGACTCGAAAGGTTAGCCGCCACTTGCCGCTAACCCAGACAGAGAAGTGCCCCTTCAATGCGCCCTTGAGAGGGTGACGCCCCCAGCCGGGCAGGCTCATATCCTGGGCACCCGTCGCAACATCCAGCCAGCCCAAGCAAATGTGCTGATGGCGATGGTGGGGGTGATAGATCCGATGGCGGCGATGGAGACTGCCCCCCTTACTCGTGTGGGTCAGGGTCAAAATTCACCCCACGGCTCAACTGATCGCAATTAAGATTGGTCCAATCGTAAGCACCGATGGCATACGCAGGGAGTTGCATGTCAAGGATCTGCCAAAGAGCCGGACAGATAACCTCGCTCACTTCAGATTGGTAAATCATATTCAGATGGACCAATGGGTCGGTGCGCTTGAAAAACAATAATCAATTCAACACCAGCTATCGCCATGTACAGAATCAGGTTGTTCTTACTGATCATTCAGTGCTTACTGAGCTCGGAGCGCTCATTTGCAACCCACCGCACCCTGACATTCAGGGCCATGCCCCTGTTCGATACCGATGTGACCAAAATGTTCACGCACGGGTATGGTCGTTTCATGGAGCTGGGTTTGTGGAATTTGCTGCTCAGTTCGGACCTGCGCAAAATCGCTTTCAAAAAGAAACTGGCGCCGACCACATCCAGTGAAATCTTCAGCTATAAAAAATCCATCAAGGCATTTCAAAAACTGGAGCTGACGACCAAATTGGTCCATTGGGATGAGCGGACCTTTTATCTGGAGCATGTCATTCGCTCTGAGGATGGTAGTGTGTGTGCCACGGCCATTGTGACCGGCGTCATGAGAAGCCCCAGCGGGGTGGTGCGTCCGGCCGACATCATCCGGGAGGCCGGGCTGAGGGTCGAGCCAGGTGCCCTGTCTGCGTCAACATCCAATGCCATATTGGCGCTTCAAGGGATGGACATTCAGCTGCCAGTGACTCAAGTGTGACGCTAATGCCCTCAAGAATCCACCATCTCAAGCGGCTGTATTGGCGCGATTGACTCGTCTCATTTATTCGGGCGTTGGTCGCACTTGTCCTTGTTTTAGATCATTCAGTGTGTATGGCGGATGAGCTTGTTGGCCGAGTTGTTCAGCGCTGCGTCATTTCTTCTGCCGACTGCGACGTGCGGGTTTGGCGTCCATCAGCGTGTATTTCTGGTTCACTTGATCGAGCCACAGCAAGGTGTCCGCTTGCGATAAAAACCGCCGCAGGTAGTCGGGCGACAGGTTGCGCATCAAGGCAAGGGAGTGGAGCACCAGCATGTGCGAGTTGAGCGGGCCGGCATTTTCAGGCCCACGCCCAAAGGCCTGATCCACCTGGTTTTCGGCCGCGATCTTGGACCAGGTTTCCCTGAATCGACGCACGCTCTTGATTTCAG
>JAZJZP010000027.1:26825-28949 GCA_040389805.1 Pseudomonadota bacterium | reverse complement strand
GCCGCGTTCGAGTCCGACCGCACCATCATCAAACCGAGCGCCGGGCGTGGTCCCAAGGCTGCGGCACCAGGGCCCACATCGGCGGGCCCTTCCAGTGCCGCGCCCGCCGCCCCATCGGGCTCGGGTCTGGGCGCCATGCCAGCCGGCAGCGGATCGGTCGCCCTTGATGCCTTGATGAGCGCCAGCCTCAACCCCTTGGTGTCGGCCGCCGCGCCTTTGCTGAACGCCGCGCCGCGCATCCGCGCGATGGCCCAGCACCCCAACCCCGCCGGCCTCAAAGACGCCTTGGCCGAGGGCGTGCGCAAGTTCGAGGCGCAGGCCCGCCAGCGCGGTCTGCCCAATGAACAAGTCATCGCCGCCCGCTATGTGCTGTGTACGCTGCTGGACGAGTCGGCCGCCAGCACCCCCTGGGGCGGCTCGGGCGCGTGGTCCGCGCAAAGCCTGCTGGTGCAGTTCCACAACGAGGCCTGGGGCGGCGAGAAGGTCTTCCAGCTCATGTCCAAGCTGGCCGAGAACATCCCGACCAACCGCGACCTGCTGGAGCTGCTCTACGTCACCCTGGCCTTCGGCTTTGAAGGCCGCTACAAGGTGCAGACCGATGGCCGCGCGCAGTTAGACAGCGTGCGCCAGCGCCTGGCCCAGTTGCTGCGCCAAAGCCGTGATGGCTACGACAAGGCCTTGTCGCCCCATTGGCAAGGCGTGCCCGCGCAAACCGCACGCTTGAGCGACGGCCTGCCGATGTGGGTCATCGCCTCGATCGCCGCCGTGCTGCTGATGTTCGTGTTCATCGGCATGCGCCTGGGCATCAACAGCCAGTCCGACCCGGTGTTTGCTGCACTGCAAAGCCTGGACGTCAAAGCGGCCACGGTCAGCGCGCCCCAGCCCATGACCGCCAAACCCGCTGCCCCGCGCTTGGCTGGCTTCCTCAAGCCCGAGATTGACGCGGGCCTGGTGGCGGTGAGCGACCTGGCCGACCGCTCGGTCGTGACCATCAAGGGCGATGGCTTTTTCGAGCCCGGCAGCTCGGACATTGCCGACCGCGTCAAACCGCTGTTGGTGCGCATTGCCGACGGGCTCAATGGCGTGCCCGGCCAAGTGCTGATCACGGGTCACACCGACAACCAGCCGATCCGCTCCATGCGCTATCCGTCCAACTGGCACCTCTCGCAAGAGCGCGCCAACTCGGTCAAAGCGATGTTGAGTGAGAGCAAGGTCAAGCCCGAGCGCATGCGCGCCGAAGGCCGCGCCGATGCCGAGCCGGTTGACGACAACAGCACCCCTGCGGGCCGCGCCAAGAACCGCCGCGTCGAAGTGACGCTGTTCGTTCAAAGCACCGCCCCCTAACCCCATGACTCGTCAGCACACCGCCCACCGCCGTGTGCTGACGCCCCACCTCCTGCTCAGGATCGCTGCATGAAAAAGCTGCTGCAAGTGCTCTTGCACCCTCTGTTCCTGGCCGTGCTCGGCCTGCTCGCCCTGTCGGCCATCATTTGGTGGGTCGGCCCGCTGATCGCCATTGGCAGCGCGCGTCCGCTCGAATCTGGGGTGGTCCGTCTGGTGTTGATCCTGTCGCTGTTCGCGCTACTGATCGCCCGCGTGGCGTTTGCTGCCTGGCAACGCAAGCGCACCAACGCGGCGCTGGTGCAGGGCATGACGGGCGGGCCTTCGGCGTCGGACCGTGAAGTGGCCACGCTCAATGAGCGCTTCACCCAAGCGATGGGCGTGCTGCAAACCACCGGCAAGCGCTCCATGTTTCAGCGCAGCCAGCACCTGTACGAGCTGCCCTGGTACATCTTCATCGGCGCCCCCGGCTCGGGCAAGACCACGGCCCTGATGAACGCGGGCTTGAACTTCCCGCTGGCCGAGAAGCTGGGGCAGGCCTCGGTCAAGGGCGTGGGCGGCACGCGCAACTGCGATTGGTGGTTCACCGACGAGGCCGTGCTGATCGACACCGCAGGCCGCTACACCACGCAAGAGTCCGACAGCAAGGTCGACGCCGCAGCCTGGGACGGCTTTTTGGCGCTGCTCAAGAAGACCCGCCCGCGTCGCCCGCTCAATGGCGTGATGCTGACCATCAACATCCAGGATTTGTTGCAGCAAGGCCCGCACGAACGCCAAGAACAC
>JAZJZP010000027.1:25188-26747 GCA_040389805.1 Pseudomonadota bacterium | reverse complement strand
TATGTGCTGGTCACCAAGTCCGACCTGATCGCCGGCTTCAACGAGAGCTTTGGCGAGCTGGGCAAGGAAGAGCGCGACCAAGTGTGGGGCTTCAGCCTGCCCTACAACCCCGACGCCCCCGCCCAGAACGACAACCCCTTGGGTGATTTCAACGGTGAGTTCGCCGCGCTGGAGCAGCGCCTGCGCGACCGCCTGATCGACCGCATGGAGGCCGAGCGCGAAGTGCTCAAGCGCGCCGCCGTGTTCGCCTTCCCGCAAGAATTTGCCAGCCTCAAGCCCGTCTTGTCGGACTTCTTGACGCAAGTGTTCTCCGGCGGCGGCCAGTTCGAGCAACGCGCCTTGCTGCGCGGCATCTACTTCACCAGTGGCACGCAAGAGGGCACCCCGATCGACCGCGTGATGGGCACCCTGGCCCGCGCCTTTGGCGTCGAGCGCAAGGTGGCCTCACTAAGCACGGGCAAAGGCAAGAGCTTCTTCTTGCACCGCTTGTTGCGTGACGTGGTGTTTGCCGAGCAAGGCCTGGTCGGCGTCAACCGCAAGGAAGAGCGCCGCCGCGCCGTGATGCGTTTGGTGGCACTGGCCTGCATCGGCCTGCTATCGACCACCCTGCTGGTCGGCTGGGCCGTCAGCTACAGCCGCAACAAGGCCTACATCGCCCAGATCGCGGCCAAGCTGCCCGAACTGCGCCAGGCCGTTGACGCCATCCCCGCCGCCAACACCGGCGACGTGACCCCACTGCCCGGCGTCTTGAGCCTGGTGCAGGCCGCCGCCCACCCGGCCGAGTTCGACATTGCCAGCCCACCGCTGCTGCACAGCCTGGGCCTGTACCAGGGCGACAAGCTCGATGCGGGCGCGCAGCAAGGCTTCAACCACCTGCTGCAACATGCCCTGATGCCGCGCGTGGCGCACCGCCTGGAAGAGCGCCTGCGCAGCGTCAACAAAGACAACCTGGAGCTGGCCTACGAGGCCCTCAAGGCCTACTTGATGCTGTACACACCCGACAAGTTCGACGCCGACACGCTCAAGGCCTGGATCAGCATCGACTGGGAGGTCAACCTCGCCAACAGCCTGAGCCCGGATCAACGCACCGCCCTGAACACCCACCTGGATGCCGCGCTGGCCCAAGGCGCACCGCAGCCCACCGTGCCGATGGACGCCAACCTGGTGGCCAGCGTGCGCGACATGCTGGTGTCCTACCCGCTGGAGTACCGCGTCTACAGCCGACTCAAGCGTGCCCATGTGGATGGCGACATCCCCGAGTTCTCAGTGGCCGGATCGGCCGGCCCCAACGCCGCGCAAGTGTTTGAGCGCACCAGCGGCCAGCCACTGTCCAAAGGCATCCCGGGCCTCTACACGCGCGACGGTTATCAAAAGGCCTTCCAGAAATCGGTTGAAAAAGCCACGCTGCAACTGGCCACCGAAGAGGGCTGGATCCTGGGCACCAAGACCGACCCCGCCAAGCTGCGCGACATCGCCCTGACCGGCGAGCTGCCGGCCCGCGTGCGCCGCCTCTACCTGGAGGACTACGTCAAGGTGTGGGACGCCTACCTGGCCGATGT
>JAZJZP010000027.1:20921-25178 GCA_040389805.1 Pseudomonadota bacterium | reverse complement strand
CCTCGTCAAACTGGGCGGACTGGACCGCAGCATCCAGGTGGCGCGCATCGTGTCAGCCGTCGACTCGCCGTTGGCCGCCTTCTTGCGCGCTGTGACCCGCGAGACCACGCTGGTGCCCGCGCCCACCACCGCCAGCAGCAACCCCTTGAGTGCCATGGCCGACAAGGCCGAAGCCGCCCGCAAAGAGATGGCCGCCCTCAGCGGAGCCCAGCCCGCCCCGGCCGACGCCGCCAGTGGCCCGATTGAGCGCCTGGTGGACGACCACTTCGCCAGCATCCACCGCCAAGTGCAAGGCCAGCCCGCACCGATTGACGAAACCCTCAAGATGTTCAACGAGGTCTACGTGCAACTGTCCGCGGTGGACGCGGCGCAAAAGAGCAAGTCGCCCCCTCCACCCGCCGGCGGAGCCGAGCGCATCAAGGCCGCGGCGGGCATGCAGCCCGAGCCCATCAAGTCGATGCTGGAAGCCCTGTCCGATGCCGGTGCCTCGCAAAGCCGCGTGGCCGAGCGTGCCAGCTTGAGCGGCGAGCTCAAGCCCCTCACCGACTTCTGCGCGCGCGCCATCTCGGGCCGCTACCCCTTCGCGGCCAGCTCGCAAGCCAATGTCATGCCCGATGACTTCGGCCAGTTCTTCGGCGTGGGCGGCCTGATCGACGACTTCTACCAACGCACCCTGGTCGACACCGGCACCAACCCCTGGTCGCTCAAGCCCCTGACCGATGGCAGCCGCCCCCCCGCGCCGCCCGCGCTGGCCGAGTTCCAGCGCGCTGCTCGCATCCGCGACGTGTTCTTCCGCAATGGGGGCCGAGCGCCCTCGTTCCGGCTCGACATCCGGGCCCTGGAGTTGCTCGATGGCGCCAAAGAACTGACGCTCGACATTGACGGCCAAGTCACCAAGTTCACACCGGGCAACACCACGCCGGTCACGGTCAACTGGCCGAGCCAGCGCGTGGCCTCGTCGATCAAGCTCGCCAGCGGCGCTGCTGGCGTCACCTTTGATGGGCCATGGGCGCTGTTCCGCTTGTTCGACCGCTTTGATGTGCAGCCCTCGGCCCAGCCCGAGCGCTTCATCGTGGTCGTCAATGTGGATGGCAAACGCGCCAAGCTGGAGGTCACCTCCAGCAGCGCGTTCAACCCGTTCCGCTTGCGCGAGATCCAGCAGTTCAGGTGCCCGGGGGCGTTTTAATTACCCGCATTGCTCAGCTGCTGTAGTCGGTGCGCCCGATGAACGCGCCGGAACCGACATAACCCAGCCTCGCAATGTTCTGATTACGATGCGACCGCAGTGCTCATCCAAGACTTCTCCCCGCTCCATCTTTTCGGCCGTACCTTCCTTGTACCGAACCGTCTTATGAGCATGGGCCTCGCCACTGGCTCTCTGGGCGTCTGCCAAGCCTAGATCCAGTGACGCGGCAAATAGCCGGACGCTCTCGTCTTTGAGCGAGGCGCCTTGATCAATGGCCCAAAAAGCCTTTAGATCGTCAGAGACCTTGGCTTGCGAGACCACCCTGACCGTGTTTTGATACGCCTCATCATGCAATGCCCCCGGCTTGCGAATCGTGAGCACGTTTTCCAAAATAATGGCGCTGCGATCGTACGTCATTGAGTAGGAAGGAATGCTGTCAATCACCCAATCTGATGAAATGTCTTCAGCCGCCTCAGCCAACCTCTTTGGCTTGCCAAACAAAGATTTTTCCAGCCCTTTTTGCATCAGTTCCCTATTCTGAAACCTTTGCAAAATCTCCTGGTAGGGAGCCAGAACCAAATCCGCACTTGTTTGAATCCGAGTCTTCTCAGCGGACCTTACCGACTCCGAGACGAAGGCATGAGTAATGACTGCTGCAACCAACCCAGCCACCCCTGGCGCAGGGTAGAGCATCCCCCCCGGCGTACCACCGGCATTGTCGAGATTCACGACCCCACGAAAGGGGACCTGATCATCCTTGGGCAATCGCAACGCCAGACCAGGACCGCGTTCAACCGGAGCCATTGGCTGGGCAGTTTCTTGCACCACAGCCAATCCATCAGGATCTGCATGCGCCAACGAACCAAGGGTCGACAACAGTACAACACCAATCCAAGCACCCGAACCTAGTCTGGCCCCGTTCATTGCGCTAAGGGCTGCAGGAACTTGTCCTTGCTCAGCTCAATCACCTGGAAATACGCATTGGTCAGTCCCGGAAAGGCTGGCGCTTCGTCCCAGTTACCACTGGCAGCTTTCTTCACATCCACAACGGCGTACCACTCGTACGTGTTGGTCTTCAGATTAACCATATAGCCGACACCATGAAGCATGGCCTTGGGGTCACCTGCAGGGATGTAAGCCGAGTAGGGGCGAACAAATCCCAATGAATCAATATTAAAAACGACCAACTTGTCGACCTTGTACTTTTCAGCCAAAGACGAAAAATTCTTTTTAGCAACGTTGACCCCATCCGTGCCGTAGCTGCTGAGTGAATCCAAATCAATGTTATCGGTCAAGACGGTGACGTCCAGCCCTCGCTTACGCAAGATATCGGCCGCCTGATTCTTCAGCGTTGGCAAATCCTCCGGCGTTAAATTCTTGGTTTGCCCGGTGAGTGAGGAGTTCATCATCTCGGCACCCGCCATGCAGAGAAGGCAGTCTGCCCCAGGAAAATAGGTGTTGACCTTAGGCAGCTGAGTCATGACCACGCCGACACGTCCGCCTTGGACAGTCAAAGTCTCAGGCTTCAGATCGACGCTCTTTTGCGGCGGAGAAGCGCAACCTGCCAACACAAAAGACAGACCGCACACGGCCAATATAAAACGGGTTTTCATCAAAAATTCTCCCTGGTCACTATTGAAAGCAAATGAAACAGGCCGCATTTTGCGCCAAGCACGTGCCCGCAGAACCTTAGGTTCTGAAGAAATCACGCGTTCCTCATCCGCACCCCGCAAATAGGGGGCTGGTTCAACCGACTGAACGCCTTAGCCCCAAAATGCAAGGCCACTCGTGGATAAGTTCACGCCGCAAGCCCGCCGCATCAATGCCGTCACCGTTGTACGACGCGCCCCCCGATGGTCGGCTCATTGGCACGGCACTCGACGGTGAAGGCTTTGTCCGGCGGATTAGCGGCGGTCGGCCAAGCCGTGGCAGGCCCATCCTGCCTGCTTGTGAGCGCAAGCGCGCGGTATCGCGCCCTCGCCTTTGCGCTGGCTGCGCACGGTTGCGCACGGTTGCGCATCGCTGACACGGATCAACCGCATACAGCACAAGTGCGACACCCTGGCCGAGCGCATCCGCGCGGACTTCCCGAACGTGATCATTGCCACCGCAGTCGCCATTGATGCACGGTTTGACCTTGGCGTGAACGGAACCTCCTTGGGGATGCGAGCCAGCGATGAACTGCCCTTATCCGACGACCGCATTGACCGCTGCGCACTGATCGCCAAATGCGTCATCGCCCCGGGGATGACGCCACTGCTGATCAGAGCCCGTGAGCGCGGACGACGGATCCATACGGGGTGCCCATGCTGGCGGCCCAGATGGCGCTCATGTTGTCCTTCATGGGCGTTCAAAGTGACCATGATTTGGCGCAATGAAACAGGACATGCCGGTTGCATGACCCGGCGTGCCTTGCTAAAAAGGCAACTCCAATCAAATCAGGGCTCCCCATGCGCAAAACACTCTCGTTGCCGTATCGCTGTGCCATTGCGTTGATGGGGTGCTGTGCACTGCCCACAGCACACGCCGCTTGCCCGAGCGATCCTGGTTGAGATGGCGCGTATTTCGCGGCCATCAGCGTCGATTTTTCATTTGGCAATAGCAGCGGGCAATGGAGCATCTCTCCGGTCGTTGACCGCTCGCTGATTGACCTCACCGCGCCCCTGGACAGAGATCCAGACCATTGGAGGATCTATGGTCGATCGGAAGTGACCTTCGCCCCGTTCTCCGTCATCCCCACCCCGACCAGCCCCACGGGGTTGGCCGGCACGTTCAACACCATGGCCTTGACGCTAACCGCCGAATCTGGCGTTGAAAATGAGTCGTGCCTCTCGTTTGGCGCTCAGTCATGGGTTGGATGGCAGCTCCTCCAGGGGGATATTGACTGGGGCATGCGACTCATGGCGAACATTCCGCCTTGGCGTACCGATCTCATCGTTTGAGTGGAAAGGTGACCTCCATGCCTACGACCTGCCCAGCTTGGACCGACACAATTCCTTGGAGTTGAGTTTGGACTTGATCGAAGACGCCCCCACCCCCGGCAGCGCCAACGTGAGTTTTTCAAAGGGCTA
>JAZJZP010000027.1:19502-20911 GCA_040389805.1 Pseudomonadota bacterium | reverse complement strand
GAACTGGACCATCACGCCCGTTCCGGAACCCGGCGGCCTGGCGCTGGCGCTCGAAGCGCCTTGTCATATTGGCAACGCGTCGGATCAAAAGAACATGTCCAGATCGAAGTCCTCTTCCTCGGCAGAAGAGTCGGGCTACCACTTGGTAGTACTTCAGCCTAGCCTTCAACCGTTTAGGGTCAGCAAACACTAGCTGCTCTTCGCTCAAGCTTACTGGGCTGTCGCGGCAAAAACTCGCCCGAGTCTTTAGCCGGGTACACCGGCAACACATGAACGATGCGGTTGATGGGGTGGCAGCCCATCTCTGAGCCCCATTGATCAAACCACCGCCAGACTGTCGCCATCTGTCAAAAACTTGGCGCCTGACGTCAAGCTCTTTCCTGCCCTGAAACGCAAGATCACCTTCACCGATGGGTGAATTGATTGAGCGAAGGGCGACTGTAATGCGACGCTGGAATGGCTGGGGCGATGAGAACAACCACTTCCCGTTGAGGGAAGCGGGCTTGAATTACATCAGATCAAAAATTGGCACGGGCCGGGTGTTGCAGGACGCCTCGCTAGAGGCCGTGTTGGCCACTGTACCGCCCAGTCGCCTGCCCGATCACCCGTGGGTCTCCAAAGCCCCGGACATCCGGGTTCGCCATGCCAGAGGGCAAAGCTTGCCCGATTGGTATGCCATGCGCTCGGGCCACTTTGGGCTCTTCCCGGATGGCGTGGCCGAGCCCACCAGCTCCGAACAAGTGCAGGCCTTATTGCAATGGGCCGCCGAGCACGAGGTCCAGGTGATCCCCTACGGCGGAGGCACCTCGGTGGCGGGCCACATCACGCCCCAAGCTTCGACACAGCCCATCCTGACCTTGTCCACGCGGCTGATGAACCAGTTGATCAGCCTGGACCCGATCAGCCAAATTGCGCGCTTTGGGGCCGGCACGCCAGGCCCAGCGCTGGAGCGCCAACTGGCCGAACACGGCTATGTGCTGGGGCACTTTCCGCAGTCGTTTGAGCTGTCCACCTTGGGCGGGTGGGTCGCCAGCCGGTCCTCTGGACAGCAATCCATCCGCTATGGCCGCATTGAGCAGATGTTCGCCGGTGGGCGCATCGAGACCTTGCGCGGCACCTTGAACATCCCCACCATCCCTGCGTCGTCGGCGGGGCCCGATCTGCGTGAAATGTTCATGGGCACGGAAGGGCGCGTGGGCATCCTCACGGAGGTCGATGTGCGGGTACACCGTTTGCCCGAGCACGAGTCGTTTCATGTGGCCTTCATCCCGACCTGGGACGCCGCGCTAAAGGCCGTTCGCAACCTGGTGCAAGCCAAGGTGCCTGTGTCGATGCTGCGCCTGTCCAACCCGCAAGAGACCCGCACCCACTTGCTTCTGGGCGCCGACAAGTGGCAGGCCGACTGGCTC
>JAZJZP010000027.1:7944-19492 GCA_040389805.1 Pseudomonadota bacterium | reverse complement strand
GCTATGCGGCATGGCGCGGCAGCCCCGATGGCAAATGCATGGTGACGTTTGGCACCACTGGCAGCCACCGCCATGCGCGATACGTGCTGGGGGACGTCAAGCGTTTTGTGCGTGCAGCGGGGGGCTTTTATGGCGGCACCTTCATGGGCAAAAAATGGGAGCACTCCCGCTTTCGCTCGCCTTACCTGCGCCATGGATTTTGGGAGCATGGCTACTCGGTGGACACGCTGGAGACCTGCGTGAACTGGTCCAAGGTGACCGAGACCATGGAGCAAATCGAGCACGCCATCCAAGGCGCTTGTGGCGAAGACGAGCACGCCCATGTGTTCAGCCATCTGTCGCACTTGTACAGCCAAGGCTCCAGCATTTACACCACCTACTTCTGTCGCAACTCCGACAGTTACGAGCAAACCCTGGCGCGATGGCGTGCCATCAAGGTCGCCGCGAGCCGTGCCATCGTCGCCATGGGCGGCACCATCAGCCACCAGCACGGCGTGGGCCGCGACCACGCGCCATGGCTGGCGGCTGAGAAGGGCGCCTTGGGCATGGCCGCCATTGGCCAAGTCATCAACTATTTCGACCCCTCGCAGTTGCTGAACAAAGGCTGCTTGGGCGAGTTCCGCAGCGAGCCCCCGGAGCCCTCATGTTAGGCCCCCGCCCGCCGCTGTCGTCGCTGTCCAGCCCCGATGCGCCCTGGGATGCACTGGTGATCGGGGGTGGCATCACAGGCGCAGGGATCTTGCTGGAAGCCGCCCGCCGCAAGCTGCGCGTGTTGCTGGTCGACCAGCGCGATTTCGCTTGGGGAACATCCAGCCGCTCCTCAAAAATGGTGCACGGCGGATTGCGCTACATCGCTCAGGGCGACATTAAGCTGACCAGGCATTCGCTGCAAGAGCGCGAACGTTTGCTGGCGGAACTGCCTCACTTGGTGGTGCGCCTGTCCTACCTGTTTCCGATCCGCCGTGGCAAGTTTCCAGGGCGCTGGCCAATGCAACTCATCTTGGCCGTGTATGACCTGCTGGCAGGCATCCGTGATCATCGCTGGATGACGCCGAGTGAACTGCAAACAGCGTATCCGCAGCTGCAAAGCCAAGGGCTGCAAGGCGCCATGCGCTACACCGATGCCGTGACCGACGACTGTCGCCTGGTGATCCGTGTACTGCAAGAGGCCATGCTGGAAGGCGGTCGGGCACGCAACTACACCGAGGCCCTGCGCATCCAGCCCTGCGCTGCGGGCTCACTCGTGACCCTGCACGATGCGCTCAGCGGAGAGCGCATTCAAATCGAAGCCAAGCAGGTCTTCAACGCCACGGGCTTGTGGGCAGATCGCTTGTCAGGCACGCCGCCTCATGTCCGCCCACAGCGCGGCGGCCACTTGTTCGTGTCAAGCCAACGGGTGCCTGTCCAGGACTGCCTCACGGTCATGCATCCGGACGATGGCCGACCCGTCTTTGTCTTCCCCTGGAGAGGGGAAACCTGCATCGGCACCACCGATCTGGACCACCAAGGCGATGTCAATGAAGAGCCCCATTGCACGACGGCTGAAGTGGACTACCTGTTGAAGGTGGTCAACCATGAGATGCCCACGGTTCAGCTGGCGCGAGCCGACATCATCTCAACCATGGCAGGTGTCCGACCGATCATCGCCTCCGGAAGAGGGCGCAACCCATCCAAAGAGCGGCGCGAGCATGTGGTCTGGCAAGCCAACGGGGTGATCTCGGTCTCGGGCGGCAAGCTAACCACCTTCCGCCAGATCGCACTGGACGCACTCAAGGCGGCGGGCCTCATGGATGAGCGGGCCCACCGCGACGCCCACCAGGATCGCAAGCAGCGCTGCTTCAACCACCACATCCCCGACCCACATCGGCTCAGCGAGCCTCTGGCGGGCGTGGCGCAAGGGGCCGCCTTGCTCAAGCAAGTCGAGTGGATCTTGCAAAACGAAATGGTCACCCACCTGGACGACTTGATGCTGCGCCGTTTGCGTGCGGGCAACCTGCTGCCCGACGCGGGGGAGTCGTTGTTGCCGATTTTGCAGGCCCTCTGTCAGCACCACCTGGGTTGGGACGCCCCCGCCTGGGAGGCGGAGTGCACCCGCTATCGGCAGATCATTGCGCGAGGCTATCGTGAAGTCGCCAGGTGACTTATTCCTGGCACTGGACCAGGGCACCCAAAGCGTCCGCGCCATGTTGTTTGACCTGGACGGGCAGTTGCTGTCCAAGTCACAACAGCACATTGATCCGTACTTCTCTGATGAGCCCAATTGGGCTGAGCAGCATGGTGACTACTTCTGGGACAACTTGTGCCTGGCCTGCCAAGCGCTCTGGGATCAACACCCCGATTTGCGCCCCCGTGTCGTGGCGGTGGCCATCACCTGTCAGCGAGCCACCATGATCTGCCTGGATGAGGACATGCGGCCGTTGCGGCCGGCGACCATCTGGCTCGACTCGCGTCGCACCGACCGCTATCCGGCACTGCCTTGGTGGATTCGCGCCGGAGTGAGTCTGGCTGGGCAAGACCACATGATGTACCAACTGCAGTCCAAAGCAGAGTGCAACTGGCTGGCCGCTGATTTCCCGCAGGTGTGGGCCCAGACCCGCCACTTCGTGCAACTGTCTGCCTATTTGACACTCAAGCTGACGGGCACTTTGTGTGATGCGGTGTCTTCGCAGGTGGGCTATGTCCCCTTTGACCACCAACGTCAGCAATGGGCGCAACCCAACGATGTGAAATGGCGCGCCTTGCAAGTCAAGCGTGAGCAGTTGCCCACGCTGGTGCAGGCGTCGGAGCCTTTGGGGTCGATCAGTGCGCAGGCAGCGCTTGAGACAGGCATTGCGCAAGGCTTGACCTTGTATGCGGCCGGCTCGGACAAGGCCTGTGAAGTGCTGGCCTGCGGCGCCATCGACCCCCAGGTAGGGTGCATCAGCTATGGCACCACCGCGACCATGAACACAGGCAACCCCCGATACGTCGCCCCCATGCCATTTTTGCCGGCCTACCCAGCGGCCATGCCACATTGCTACAACTCAGAAATCATCGTTCAACGCGGCTATTGGATGGTGAACTGGTTCAAGCGCGAGTTTGCCGCGCAGGAGGTGCTGCTGGCCGAACAAAGGGGGATTGCACCGGAGGTCTTGTTTGACGACTTACTCACCGAGTCACCCCCCGGGGCGATGGGTTTGGTGCTACAACCCTTTTGGAATCCCGGCGTGAAGTTCCCTGGCCCTGAGGCCAAAGGCGCCGTGATCGGGTTTGGCGACGTCCACACCCGGGCCCATTTGTACCGGGCGATCATTGAAGGGCTTGCCTATGCACTGCGGCAAGGCAAGGAGCAACTGGAGCGTCGCAATGGGCAAGTCGTGCGCCATTTGAAAGTGGCGGGAGGTGGTTCACAGAGCGACCAGATCATGCAGATCACGGCCAATATTTTTGGCATCCCCGCGCAAAGACCTCATACCTTTGAGGCGTCTGGCTTGGGCGCCGCCATCAATGCGGCCGTGGGGGCCGGCTACTTCGCCAACCATGTGCAGGCCGTGGCCGCGATGTCCCACCCCGGCGCGATATTTCAACCCGAGGCGGACAAGTCCGCCCTGTATGACCGTCTGTACAAAGAGGTCTATCGGCGCATGTACGCACGACTGGCACCGCTGTACCGATCCATCCGGCACATCACGCATTACCCGAAGCACTGATCACCCCGACGGGGATGACCGAGGATGGCCCGCCAACCATGCGAACCCTCGCTCAACCCGACCTCAGGTCCCGAGCAATTCGCCGATCGGCTTGAGGTCATCGACGCGATCGCACACCGCCTTCACCGCCATCAGGATGGGTACGCCGAGAAACAGTCCCCACATACCCCAGAGCCAGCCGAAAAAGAGCACCCCGACGAACACGGTCACGGCATTCATCCGGCCGGCTCGGCTGGTCAGCCAGGGGGACAGCAAATTGCCTGACAGGGTATGCACACCCACCGCAATCCCTGCCACCAGCAAAGCCATATCGACGCTCCCGAATTGCAGGAAAGACCCCAGAGCCGCCCCGGACGCCAGACACATGGCGCCGATATAGGGGATGAAGTCAAACGCAAACGCGACCACACCCCACACGGCCGCATGCTCCAGGCCGACCGCCCAAAAGGACAGCCAGATCACCACCCCCACGAGCACGCTGGTCACCACCTGAACCAGCAGGTAGCGCTGGATCTGCTGCGTGATTTCGTCCAGCGCCTGCACGGTGATGCGCTTTTGCGCAAACGTAGGCCCGGCAATCTTGACCATCTTGCGGCGAAAGGAGTTGCCCGAGGCAAGCAAGAAGTAGGTGATGAACACCACCACCACCGCCTGCCCGATGGACGCCGCCAACCCGAGCGTGCCCGACCACAGGTAGTCATTGATGTCGAACTGTGCAGGCTCGATGCGCACGCGGGTCACGCCCCGTGTCGTGGCGGCGCGCATGCCGCCCCCCTCGTGTGCGGCTTGCTCCAGTTGCTCCGCGGCCTTTTGCATTTGGTCAATGGCCGTTTCAGACTGCTTGCGATTGGCGTGGATGGCCCGGCGAACCTTCTGCGTCGCCTGGGGCAAGGAGTCCACAAGTGCCGCCGCGTCGTCGCTCAGCGCATAGCCACCCCAGCCCAGCCCGCCGCCGATGGAGACGATCAGCAAGGCCGCACCAATCGCACGCGGGATCTTCCATCGCTCCAGCCGATTGACGATCGGCGTGAGCGCATAGCTGAAGGTCAGGCCCAGCATCAGGGGGATGAACACCGCGCTCGCCCAATGCATGGCGAACAGCGTGCCCAACAGAGCCAAGATCGCCAGCGAAGCGCTGCGCACGTCAATGGGCATGTGCACATGCACCAACCCAGGTTGGCTCGAAGGCGTGCCCTCCAGCGGTGACGGCACGGTGGGGGCGGTCGGAGCCGAAGGGTCCGAGGCAGCAAGGGGCAATCGTTCGTTCATCGGCCAGCATACCTCAGCCAGCCCGTGGCCGTTTGGTATCCAAAGATGCCCGAGAATGCAGCACTGCACGCGAACAACTGCCCCACACCCATGACCGCCCCTTCCACACCGCCAGGCTGGTACGGCAAACTGCCCACCTTGGGCGACTTCGCCTCGCGTCGCCTGGAATCGAGCTTCATCGAACCCTGGGACGCCTGGCTGGCACAAGGCATCGCCACGCTGCGTGAACAATCGGGCGAGGCGTGGTTGGACGCCTATCTGGCCAGCCCCGTGTGGCGCTTTGTGCTGATGCCCGGGGCGCTGCCGGGCACCTCGACCCATGCGGACACCGCCATGGCGGGCGTGCTGATGCCTTCGGTGGACCGCGTGGGGCGCTACTTTCCGCTCACCTTGGCCGCCCCCGTGCACACCCTGCCCTCATCCAGCCCCGAGCTGGACGCCCTGCTGACCTGGCTGCACCAGTTGGATGACGTGGCCGCCGATGCCCTGCACGACGACTGGGATGTCGAACAGCTCGAAACCGAACTGGCCCGCCTGCCCTGGGTGTGCCCAACGCCTGCGACCGCACCGGGGCGTGAGGCACTGCTCAGCGTCATCGCCGGCCACGTTCAACACGCCAGCCTGCCTTTGAGCGGCCGGGTCGACCTGAACGCCCTGCTCGGCCAAGGCGCCGCTAGCCAATGGCATCGCGCCACGCAGGGCCTGTCGTTTTGGTGGGCCGAATCCAACCAGGACGCACCCCGCAGCCTGGTCGCACGTGGTTTGCCGCAGGGCGACGGCTTTGCCGCGCTGCTGGGCCTCGCGCCCACCTAGAATCAAGTCACCCACGCAGCCAGAGACTCCCAAGCGCATGAGCGATCAGCCCGACAACGACCGCACCATCATCAAGCCGGTCACCCGCATGCCGCCGCCCGCCGTCGCGCCCGCACCCGCCCCCCAGAGCGAGCATCCCAATGCCCTGCCCGTGGGCAGCTACCTGGGCGAGTTCGAACTGACGGGCATCGTGGGCGAAGGCGGTTTTGGCATCGTCTACCTGGCCTGGGACCACTCGCTGGACCGCCGCGTGGCCGTCAAGGAGTACATGCCCTCGGCGCTGGCGCAACGCAGCGGCGGCACGCAGGTGTCGGTGCGCTCGGAGCGCCACCGCGACACCTTCGAGGCGGGCCTCAAAAGCTTTGTGAACGAGGCCAAGCTGTTGGCCCAGTTCGACCACGCCTCCTTGGTCAAGGTGTACCGTTTCTGGGAGGCCCATGGCACCGCCTACATGGTCATGCCCCTGTACGAAGGCCCCACACTCAAAGAGGCCCTCAAGGACATGGCGGGTCCGCCGGACGAGGCCTGGTTGATGAACATGCTGGCGCCGCTGACCGAAGCGCTGCAGGTGATCCACAGCGAACAATGCTTCCACCGCGACATCGCGCCCGACAACATCATCCTGCTCAAGGGCAGCGGACGCCCGCTGTTGCTGGACTTTGGCGCGGCCCGCCGAGTCATCGGCGACATGACGCAAGCGCTGACCGTGATCCTCAAGCCCGGCTACGCGCCCGTGGAGCAGTACGCCGAAGTGCCCGGCATGAAGCAAGGCGGCTGGACCGACATCTACGCCCTGGCCGCGTCCATCCACTACGCCATCCTGGGCAAGACCCCGCCTCCCTCGGTGGGCCGCATGATGGCCGACAACTACACGCCGATGTCGCAGACCCTGGCGGGCCAGTACAGCGAACGTTTCCTCAAGGCGATGGACCACGCCTTGATGGTCAAGCCCGAAGAGCGCACGCAAAGCATTGCCGAGTTGCGCGCTGAACTGGGCTTGGGTGCCGTCGACTTCAACCCGATGACGACGCAGCCCGTGACCCTGGCCAGTCACGGACGGGCACCCGCCGCACCAACTGCCGCATCCACGGCCGCCAGACCCAGCACGGCCAGTGGGGCGCCCAGCCAGGGATCACGCACGGGCTTGATGATCGGGGCCGGGGCACTGGCCTTGGCGGCGCTGGGCGGTGGTGCCTATTGGTTGCTGGCCGCGCCTGCCTCGCCATCGGCCCCCATGGCCGCCACGCCCGCCCCGGCCACTACAGCAGTCCCCGCAGCACCCCCCGCACCGGCCCTTGTGGTGGCGCCCCCCGTGGTCAACCGGGCACCGACGGCCATCGCCGCCGCCCCTGCGCCCGCGCCCACCATCGCCGACGGGCCCTTTGACCCCCGGCGCGAGTTCGACCGCATCGTGGCGGCCCAGACGCCTGGCTTCAGCGTGGTGGCCACGCCCACCAAACCGCAGTTCCGCATTGGCCGCGACCGGCTGTCCTTCAACGTCACCTCGGCCCGCGAGGGCCATGTGTACGTGCTGCTGCAAAGCACCGATGGCGCCTTCATGCAGCTGTTCCCCAACAAGCTGTCGCGCAACAACCGCATCCGTGCCGGCCAGACCTTGAGCCTGCCGCAAGCCAGTTGGCCCATGGACGTGGCGGGCCCGGCGGGCACCGATCACTTCGTCGTTCTGGTGTCCAGCCAAGCCCGCAACTTTGACCAGACGGGCCTGAAGAACGAAGGCGGCTTTGGCGTCTTCCCCAAAGGCGACGAGGCGCTGGCCCTGGCCCGCCAACACACCGCCGCGGGCTCGATATTTGCGGGTCGCGCAGCATGTGAAGGGGCCGCACCCTGCACGGACGACTACGGCGCAGCGCAGTTCTCGTCTGAAGAAATACCGTAAGCGACCGCCACGATCGATCACCCCAGAGAGCCTCAGATGAAACCCCTTTCAAAAATCGCCATGACCTCCGCAGTGGTGCTGGCGGTCGCGGTCGGTGGCTACCTGGCATGGGGTCGGCTGCATCCAACGGGCCTGGGTGCCGGCTTCGTCAGCGGCAATGGCCGCATTGAGGCCACCGAGATCGCCGTGGCCACCAAGCTGGCCGGGCGGGTGGGTCAAATTTTGGTCGCCGAAGGCGCCTTCGTCAAAGCCGGGCAGCCGCTCGCGCGCATGGAGATTGAAGGCTTGCAGGCGCAGCGTGATGAAGCCTTGGCCCGACTGCAGCAGGCCCAGGAGTCGGTCAGCGGTGCCGACGCTCAGGTCGCCCTGCGCGAGAGCGACTACCAGGCGGCGCTGGCCGTCGTGGCCCAGCGCGAAAGCGATCTGGACACGGCCAAGCGTCGACTGCCGCGCTCGGAAAAGCTGGCCCGAGACGGTTTCTTCTCCGATCAACTCCTGGACGACGACCGCGCCAAGGTGCGCAGCTTGCAGGCCGCTGTCCTGGCTGCCAAGGCACAAGCCAAAGCAGCCCAGGCCGGCATTGCTGCGGCCCGCACACAGGTCACCGGCGCGCAGGCGAATGTCCGGGCCACGCAAGCCTCGATCGCCCGCATCGACGTGGAACTGGCCGACAGCGAACTCAAGGCCCCGCGCGATGGCCGCGTGCAGTTTCTGGTGGCCCAAACCGGCGAGGTGCTGGGCGGTGGCGGGCGGGTGCTCAACCTGGTCGACCTATCCGACGTCTACATGACCTTTTTCTTGCCGGAAACCGTGGCCGGGCGCGTGGCCCTGGGCAGCGAGGTCCGCATCGTCCTCGACGTGGCCCCTACGTTTGTGATCCCGGCCAAGGTGTCGTTCGTGGCCAGCACGGCGCAATTCACGCCCAAAACGGTGGAGACCGCCAGCGAGCGGCAAAAGCTCATGTTCCGGGTGCGCGCACAGATCGACCCGGCCTTGCTACAGCGGCACATTGAACAGGTAAAGACCGGGCTGCCCGGCGTGGCCTGGCTCAAGCTCGACCCCGCCGCCCCATGGCCAGCCCACCTGACCCTCAAGGCCGACCGGTGACCCCGGTGCCGGTGCCCCACCCGGTGGCACGCCTGGCCGGGGTGTCCCTGCATTACAAAAAGACCACCGCGCTGGCGGACGTGACGCTGGACATCCCGCCCGGCTGCATCGTGGGCCTGATCGGCCCGGATGGCGTCGGCAAGTCGAGCCTGTTGGCGCTGGTGTCTGGCGCCCGCGCGGTTCAAGCGGGTCGCGTGGAGGTCCTGGGGGGCGACATGACACGCCGCCGTCACCGCAATGCGGTGTGCCCGAGCATTGCCTACATGCCGCAGGGCCTGGGCAAGAACCTCTACCCCACGCTGTCGGTGGAAGAGAACCTGCAGTTCTTCGCGCGCCTGTTTGGCCACGACACCCACGAGCGCCGCCGCCGCATCGATGAGCTCACGCGCAGCACGGGCCTGTCCCCCTTTCTGGCGCGGCCCGTCGGCCAACTCTCCGGCGGGATGAAGCAAAAACTCGGGCTGTGCTGCGCCCTGATCCACGACCCGGACCTGCTGATCCTGGACGAGCCGACCACCGGCGTCGACCCGCTCGCCCGCGCGCAGTTCTGGGACCTGATCGCGCGCATCCGCGCCAACCGTCCCGGCATGAGCGTGATGGTGGCCACCGCCTACATGGAAGAGGCCCAGCGCTTTGACTGGCTGGTCGCGATGGACGAGGGCAAGGTCCTGGCCACGGGCACGCCGGCCGAACTGCTGGCACGCACCGGGCACCACTCGCTGGAGGAGGCCTTCATCGACCTCTTGCCGCCAGAAAAACGACGCGAACACCACCGGGTGGAGCTGGTGCCGTTGGCACTCGATGCCCACGCCGAGGTGGCCATTGAAGCGCGGGACCTGACCATGCGCTTTGGTGACTTCGTCGCGGTGGACCACGTCAACTTTCGCATCCAGCGCGGCGAGATCTTCGGCTTTCTGGGCTCCAACGGCTGCGGCAAGTCCACCACCATGAAGATGCTGACCGGGCTGCTGCCCGCCAGCGAAGGCGAGGCCTGGCTGTTCGGCCAGCGCGTCGACCCACGCGACATGGCGACGCGCCGGCGTGTGGGCTACATGTCGCAGGGCTTTTCGCTCTATGGCGAACTGACGGTGCGACAGAACCTGGTGCTGCACGCCCAACTGTTCCATGTGCCCGAGGGCGAGGTGCCGACCCGCGTGGCCGAGATGGTGGCGCGTTTTGGGCTGCAGGACGCTCAAGACACCTTGCCCGAGCAATTGCCGCTGGGCATGCGCCAGCGCCTCTCCTTGGCCGTGGCCACCGTGCACAAGCCCGAGCTGCTGATCCTGGACGAGCCGACCTCGGGCGTCGATCCGATCGCGCGCGACAACTTCTGGCGCCTGATGATCGAGCTGGCCCGGCGCGACAAGGTCACCATCTTCATCTCGACCCACTTCATGAACGAGGCCGAGCGCTGCGACCGCATCTCGCTGATGCATGCCGGCCGCGTGCTGGAGAGCGCCACGCCGGCGCAGATCATGGCCAAGCGCGGCACCGCCACGCTGGAAGAGGCCTTCATCAGCTACCTTGAGCAGGCCGGCGGCGAGGCATCGACCCCGCCCGCCCCCGTGAGCCCCGAGCGCGCGCAGGCCCCTGCCGCGTCCACGGGACTGCTGGCCCGACTGCGCCGCAGCCTGGTGCGCATCCACTGCTACCAATGGCGCGAGGCGCTGGAGTTGCGGCGCGATCCGGTTCGCGGGGCGCTGGCCCTGCTCGGCTCCCTGCTGCTGATGTTCGTGATTGGCTACGGCATCAGCATGGACGTGGAGAACCTGCGCTTTGCGGTGCTGGACCGAGACCAGACCGCGCTAAGCCGGGACTACACACTGAACCTCTCCGGCTCGCGCTACTTCACTGAGCTGCCACCCATCGCCAACTATGCGGAGCTGGACCGGCGCATGCGCAGCGGCGAGATCTCGCTGGCGCTGGAGATCCCGCCTGGTTTCTCGCGCGACGTCGAACGCGGGCAGTCGGTGCAGATCGGCGCCTGGATCGACGGGGCCATGCCCCAGCGCGCCGAAACCGTGCAGGGCTACGCCATGGGCATGCACCAGTTGTGGCTCCTGCAGCAAATGCGCGCGCGCACCGGCGTGGCCGCGGCGAGCCCGGTCAGCGTCGAAACACGCTACCGCTACAACCCCGACGTGAAGAGCCTGCCCGCCATGGTGCCGGCCGTCATCCCCATGTTGCTGCTGATGCTGCCGGCCATGCTGACCGCGCTGGCCGTGGTGCGTGAGAAGGAGTTGGGCTCCATCATCAACCTGTACGTCACGCCCACCACGCGCACCGAATTCCTGCTTGGCAAACAGCTGCCCTACGTGATGCTGGCCATGCTCAACTACGGCCTCATGTGCCTGGCCGCGGTCACGGTATTCGGTGTCCCCATGACGGGCAGCTTTGCCACGCTGACGCTGGCCGCTTTGATCTTCAGTGTCTGCTCGACCGGCATGGGGCTGCTGGCCTCCACCGTCACGCGCAGCCAGATCGCCGCCATGTTTTTCACCATGCTGGGCACCATCGTCCCGGCGATCCAGTTTGCCGGTCTGATCAACCCAGTGTCGTCGCTGGAGGGCGCTGGCCGCTGGATCGGGGCGGTCTACCCGGCCAGCCACATGTTCAACATCAGCCGCGGCGTGTTCAGCAAGGCGCTGGGCTTTGCCGACCTGCAGGCCCAGTTCTGGCCCATGCTGGTGGCCGTGCCGGTCATCCTCGGCCTGGCCATCGTGCTGCTCAAGAAGCAGGAGGTCTGAGATGCTTCACCACCTGGCCAACATCT
>JAZJZP010000027.1:4429-7934 GCA_040389805.1 Pseudomonadota bacterium | reverse complement strand
CATGTTGTTTCTGATCGTGTATGCCTTCACGTTCGGCGTCTACACGGCGGGCTCCGTCATACCCGAGACGCTGCACCGCGCGCCCCTGGCCATCGTCGACGAGGACGACTCGACCCTGTCGGCACGCATCACCTCGGCCTTCTACCCACCGCAGTTCACCCCGCCCGCGCGCATCAGTCTGGCCGAGGTCGACCCGGGCCTGGACGCTGGTCGCTACACCTTTGTGCTCGTCATCCCGCCCAACTTTCAGCGCGACGTGCTGGCGGGCAACGCGCCGCAACTGCAGCTCAACATCGACGCCACGCGCATGAGCCAGGCCTTTACCGGCAACGGCGCCATCCAGCAAATCGTCCTGGGTGAGGTCAGCGAATTCACCCAGCGTTACCGGGGGACGACGCCCTTGCCGGTGGAGCTGGTGCCGCGCATGCGCTTCAATCCGGCGCTGCAACCCTCGTGGTTCGGCTCACTGATGGAGGTCATCAACAACATCACCATGTTGTCCATCATCCTGACCGGCGCCGCCCTGATCCGCGAACGCGAGCACGGCACCGTGGAGCACCTGCTGGTGATGCCGGTGACCCCGACCGACATCATGCTGGCCAAGGTCTGGTCCATGGCGCTGGTCGTGTTGCTGGCCACGCTGGCGTCGCTGTGGCTGGTGATCCAGGGCCTGCTGCGGGTGCCGATCGAAGGCTCCTTGCCGCTGTTTTTTGTCGGGGCCACCCTGCACCTGTTCGCCACCACCTCCATGGGCATCTTCATGGCCACCGTGGCCCGCAGCATGCCGCAGTTCGGCCTGCTGATGATCCTCACCCTGATGCCCTTGCAGCAGCTCTCGGGCGGCATCACCCCACGCGAGAGCATGCCCCAGTGGATACAGCAGCTCATGCTGCTGGCCCCGACGACGCACTTTACCGAGCTGAGCCAGGCCATCTTGTACCGCGGCGCCGGCTTCGACGTGGTGTGGACCTCGTTCGTGGCGCTGCTGCTGATCGGCTCCGTGCTGTTTGCGCTGTCCCTGATGCGGTTTCGAAAAACGATCACGCAGATGGCTTGAAGTACCCAAAAATACGCCATGCACAACCCACTCCATCCACACGATCACCCTCACAACCATGACGAGGCGCCTTGCTGCGCGGCCCCGGTGACACCCGTGACCTCTTGCAGCACGCCCTGCTGCGGCCATGACGCCAGCCCGACACCGGAGACGCCTGATCAGCCTGTCCTTGCTGGCCACCAGACGAGCACGCCGATTCGCATCCTGCAGATGGACTGCCCCACCGAAGAGGCGCTGTTGCGCAAGAAGCTGGGCGGGATGGCCGGCGTGGCAGGCATGGAGTTCAACCTGATGCAGCGCGTGCTGACGGTGACCCATGAGCCCCACGCCATAGAGCCCATTCTGGATGCCGTCCGCTCCCTGGGATTCACGCCCGAGATCGCCAACGCCCCCTCCGCACGCACCGAACCCACCGCCGAGCCCGCCAAGCCTTGGTGGCCGCTCGCGCTGGCCGGGCTCGCCGCCATTGGTGCCGAAGCAGCGCACTGGCTGGGCTGGCCCACAGGGGTCGTCGCCTTGCTGGCCGTGACGGCCGTGCTGGCTTGCGGCATCACGACCTACCAAAAAGGCTGGGTGGCAATCCGCAACGGCAACCTCAACATCAATGCGCTGATGAGCATTGCCGTGACGGGGGCGCTGTTACTCGGCCAGTGGCCTGAAGCCGCCATGGTGATGGTGCTGTTCACGGTGGCCGAGTTGATCGAGGCTAAATCGCTGGACCGGGCACGCCATGCCATCCGCGGCTTGATGCAACTGGCGCCGGAGCGCGCCACCGTCTTGCAAGGTGACGGCACCTGGCGCGAGGTCGCAGCTCAATCCGTGGCCATTCAGGCCCGTGTGCGCATCCAACCGGGCGAGCGCATCGCGCTGGACGGCACCATCGTCAGCGGACGCTCCTCGGTCAATCAGGCCCCGATCACGGGTGAGAGCCTGCCTGTGGACAAGGCCGAAGGCGATGCCGTCTATGCCGGCACGATTAACGAATCGGGCTCGTTCGAGTACCAGGTGACCGCGGCCGCCACCGACAGCACCCTGGCACGCATCATCCACACCGTGCAAGCCGCGCAAGGCGCACGGGCCCCGACACAGCGCTTCGTCGATCAATTCGCGCGCGTCTATACCCCGGTGGTCTTTAGCATGGCGCTGGCCGTGGCCATCCTGCCGCCCTTGCTGGTCGGTGGCGACTGGTTCGCCTGGGTCTACAAGGCCCTCGTGCTGCTCGTCATTGCCTGCCCGTGTGCGCTGGTGATCTCGACCCCGGTCACCATCGTGAGTGGTCTGGCCGCGGCGGCCCGCCATGGCATCCTCGTCAAGGGCGGTGTGTACCTGGAAGCCGGCCGCAAACTGCGCTGGCTGGCGCTCGACAAGACCGGCACGCTCACCCACGGCAAGCCGGTGCAGACCGACTTCCTTGCCTTGAATAACTGGAGCACGGCGGACGTACGCAGCCTGGCCGCCAGCCTGGCCAGCCGTTCGGATCACCCGGTGTCACGCGCCGTGGCGGAGGCGGCGCAACGCGATGGCATCGCATTGCAAACCGTCGAGGGCTTTGAGGCCCTGCCCGGTCGTGGCACCAAGGGGATCATCAATGGCAAGCGCTACCACTTGGGCAATCACCGTTTGATTCATGAGCAAGGCCAATGCTCTGACGCACTGGAAGCCCGGTTGTCGGCCCTGGAAGCACAAGGCAAAACCGTCATCGTGTTGACCAATGAGCACAGCGTGCATGGCTTGTTCGCGGTGGCCGACACGGTCAAAGACAGCAGCCGACAGGCCATTGCAGAACTCCATGCCCTGGGCATCAAAACGATCATGCTGACGGGCGACAACGCCCACACGGCTAGGGCCATCGCCGATCAGGTTGGCATCGATGAAGCCTGTGGCGATTTGTTACCCGACGACAAACTCCAAGCGATTGAACGCAAGATCGCGCAAGGCGGTGCCGTGGGCATGGTGGGTGATGGCATCAATGACGCGCCCGCACTGGCCCGCGCCGACATTGGGTTTGCCATGGGCGCCGCGGGCACCGGCACAGCCATCGAGACCGCTGATGTGGCCTTGATGGACGACGACCTGCGCAAGCTGCCGCGCTTCGTGCGCTTGTCGCGCGACACCCATGCGCTGTTGATCCAGAACATCGTGCTGGCCTTGGGCATCAAGGCGGTGTTCCTGGTGCTGACGCTGACGGGCAGCGGCACGATGTGGATGGCGGTGTTTGCGGATGTCGGGGCCAGCTTGCTGGTGGTGGGCAACGGCTTGCGTTTGCTGAGAAAGTGATCTGCCCACCCCGCCAAGAAGCGCCTCCTGTACAGTGCTTGTCATGGCCCCGTCCGGTCGGCTCAACCTCACTCCTGGTCCACTCATGAAACCGTCAAGAACTGCCTGTCGCTGGCTGGTCGGTGGCCTGGCCCCCGCGCTGGTGACGGCGGCTGTTTGGGCGGCGGCCCC
>JAZJZP010000027.1:0-4419 GCA_040389805.1 Pseudomonadota bacterium | reverse complement strand
TGGTGCTGTCTGAGGACGGCGCTGACGTGATCAACCTGAAAACCCAGCAGGCTTGGCCGCGCTGCGTGGAAGGAATGCGCTGGACGGGCAAAACCTGCACCGGCCAGCCCCTATTGGTGGACCACGCAGGCGCGATCGCGTTGGCGGCCGCCCGGTCCAAGGCCGAGGGCGTGCGTTGGCGCTTGCCTCGCGTGACCGAGTTGCAGCGTTTACTGAACCCGGACGCCAACCCGCCCGGCCTGGACCCGGCGCTGTTCCCTGCCGCGCCGCGTGACTGGCACTGGGCCGTCACGGCCAAGGTCAATGCCGCGCCGATCAATCCGTACAACTACGGCAACATCATGCAAGGCCGCACGAGCGAGAACACCACCCACCTGGCGTTTCTGCATGGCTGGGCGGTGAACCTGACCACCGGCGAGGCCCGTGGTGACGTCCTCAAGCGCACCAAGCTGCCAGTGCGGCTGGTACGCGCGGACCAGACCCATCACTTGCGGTAGTGATCCAGCGTCGGCGGTGGCGTGTAACCCAACTCGCGGGCCCGTGACTCAAACTGCGCGGCCATCAGGGGCTGGTCCTGCCCTCGGTAATACAGGGCCAACTCGTAGCTGGCGATCCCGTTGCCCAAGGCCGAGGCAAACTGCATCCAGCCCTCGTAGCGGTTCGGGTCGGTGCTCACGCCATCCTGACCGTTGCGGTACATGCGCGCAATCCGCGCGGCTGCATCCTTGTCGCCCCAGGCGGCTTTACGCAAGTCGCGCAACAGGCTGACCGGGCTGTCGGGCTTGGGGTTGAAGGCGCTTTTGTACAGGCGCACATCATTGCGCTGCATGACCTTGGCGGCATCGCCGGCCCCTTCGCGCGCCACCTGCGCCGCGCTCGCCAAGCGACCCGAGGGGAAGCGTTTGAGGTACTCCTCGGAGCGCTTGACCACATCCCCCGGCCAATAGCTGTCTTCCACCTGTTGCCACAGGGTTTTTTCGTCGAGGTTGTCAAAGGCGACCTCACCTGCGGCCCCGGCCTTGGCACTGGACTTGAGCGCCAAACGCGGCCGCACATGGGTGTTCTCCGCGATGAAGGGGAACTGTGCCACCTGCCGAATTGCGGCCACGGGGTGGTTCAGCATGGTCTGCTGCACATCGAGTTTGACGAGTCGAAACAGGTCAGAAAACGTCACATCATCAGACGCGTTTTGCAGCAGCTTGACCAGCGAGGCGGTGTAGAAGGTGTTTTGCGTTTCCACGGCAGGCGCAATGGCGGGCTTGCCTGCGCCGGTCGCAAACGCGATCAGGCAACCCAGCGGGGCCTCCATCTGATTGAAGCCGCCTTCGGCCCGCATGGACGTGCGGCAGGCATCGATCACCACCATGCTCAAACCGGTCGAGCGTTGAGGCAGGGCGTCGATCAGGTCACGCTTGAGCATCAGGCCGTTGCCCAGCAAGGCGTCTTCCTTGCCACTGGGGTTCATGCCGGCACCCAGCAAGAGGTTCTCGGCCTCCACCTGCATGCCGTGGCCCGTGAAGTAAAACAGCACCGTGGCATCCGGCGGCGCGGCATGCACCCGCTTGGCAAACTGCTGCATGGCATCGCGCAACACTTTGCTGTCCTGGTCGACCACGACGGTGACCTCGAAGCCCCGCTTCTCAAGCGCCGCCTGCACGTCACGCAAATTTTTGTGCACCGGGGGCAAATCAAAGGGCGAGGGATAGACACGGTTGCCCACCAGCAAGGCAAAGCGCTTGGGCGATCCCCCGGCCTCGGTCGCCCCCAAGGTCACGTTGTTCAGGCCCAAGCCCAGCCCCAGGGCCAGCGGCCAACGCAGGACCTCGCGGCGGTTCAGATGCAAATGGTTCACGGTTGATTTCACGGCAGGACTCGGCGTTGTGCAGGCTTCAAACTGTACGCCACTGGCAGCCCCCCTGGTCAATCATTGGCAAGCCAGGCCTGCGGTGGGGGTGCAACTGGCGGGCGGGCGAATCGAGTCGCTGCCTTCCGTGGCCGGACGCCCCGACCCCACTTCGGCGATGACCCCCGAGCGCAGGCGGGACGAGACATTTTCGGTCCGAACCGCTTCGTCAAAGTTGGCCCGTCGCGCATCCTCGATCACGGTGGTGACGGCACTCAAGGCGCCTTCGGCCTGGGGCGTGGAGGGCGCTTTGCCGTTGTAATAGATGGGGATCTCCGTCATTTTGCCCGCCCCGTCATAAAAGGGCGTGGGCGGTTCGGCCCCACCCAACCACACCGCCGTCGCACTCAAGCCATAGTGCTGCGGCCGCACGGTGACGTAGCCACCCGTCGAATCCCCCACGCTCACTTGCAGCCAGCCACTGGGGCCTACCGGCGCACCAAACTGATTGGGCGTGCCCGGCTGTTTAAGCACCAAGGTCAAGGCGGGCAAGGAGCTCAAGGTGCCTTGCAAGTTGCTGTACGGCAGGCGCGCACGGATCAGCCCCGAGGGCGTCGTGACGCTGTTGGCGCTGAGTTTGACCACATCGCCCTCAATGTCCGTCGAGTTGATTTGCGCGGCATTGATGCGCACAAAGCCGAGCTTGCTCACCTCGCCAGAATTACTGAACCGTGCCTGGTTGGCGTCACCCGCCGGACCACTGATCGCGCTGAGCCTGCCATTGATGGCATTGCCCGACTGCTCCAGCAAGATCGAGCCCCGACCCGGCGCCAGCACGTTCAAGGTGCTGCCCACAGCAGTGGTGATGGTGCCGCCCGTTTGCTCCACGGCGGCACTGCCTTGTCCGATCACGAGGCCATTGAGGTTGTAGGGCTTGCCGCTGAAGTCGCCATCGGTGATGCCTCCTGCGCTGGGCGCGGCATCGCCCGTGAGGGTCAAGGTGCCGCCGTTCAGCACCAATTCATCCTCCAGGCTGATTTTGCCGCCGGCGTGGATGTCACTGGTGGCTGCCAAGGTGGTCGCCCCCAAACGCAAGGCATGCGCGCCCGCATCAATGGAGGCCGCGTGGGCCGTGATCGACAACGGCCCGGCAGTGAAGTCGTTGCCCGTGTGGGTGGCCACGATGTCGCCGGTCGCGGTCAGGCTGACGGCGGTGGTCGTGGTGACCGTGCCGCTGTAGGTCTGCCCGCCCGCCGTGGTGGTGACGTTGCCGCCCAAGGTGGCATGACCACTAGAGCTCACGCTGCCTGCGGTCAAGGCCTGGCTGGTGTGCCAATGGCCCGTGCTGGCGAAGGCGCCACCAATGGTCGTCGTGCCCGTCAAGCTCAGTGTTTGAGTGCCCGACTGAGTCACCGAGCCCGAGCCGCTGATGTCGTTGGACACCGTGTGGTTGTCGCTGCGATTGAACACCAAGGCGGCGTTGTTGACCACGGCGCCGCTGCCCAGGCGGCCACTGGCGCCGGCATCCCCCACCTGCAAGGTGCCTGCCGACACCGTGGTGGTGCCGCTGTAGGTGTTGTCACCCGCCAGCGTCAAGGTACCCGCGCCTTGCTTGATCAAACCGCCCTCTCCACTGAGGACGCCGCTGTAGGTCGTCGACGTGGCGTTGCCGCCCGCCGTCAAGGTCGCCGCGCCCAAGGCGATGTTGCCGGCGCCGGCAATGGAGCCGACGGTTTCTGCACCGCCCAGGTTGAGCTGCGCCCCAGACGAGACGTTGACGGCTGCGGCGTTCGACAAACGCTCCGCCGCCCCCAAGGTCAAGGTGCCGCCCGTGATGTTCACTGAGGTTGACGCTGCGCTGCCATTGAGCACCGTGGTGCCACTGGCTTGCGTCAAGGTGCCCGCTCCCAAGTTGGCCTGGACCGTGCCGCCGTTCAGGGCGTAGCCACTGGTCGAGCTCAAGGTGTTGCCCACGCCACCCAAGGTGCCGTTGTTCAAGGTGAAGCTGGCCACCGAGGTGTCTGCCGTCAAGGCCATCGTGGCCCCGCTGTTCACCGTCAACGCGCCTGATCCGATGGTGCCTGACAAGGTGCCCGCGTTCACCGTGGTGCTGCCGCTGTAAGAGACCACGCCCGACAGGGTGGTGGTGCCCGTGCCGTCTTGCACCAAGTTGCCGCTGCCGCTGACATCGGCCACGTTGAAGGCGTTGCTGCGGTTGATGGCCAAGCTGGCGTTGTTGACCACGGCCCCCGCACCTAAAGTACCGCTGGTGCCGCCATTGCCGACCTGCAAGGTGCCCGCACCGACCGAGGTGGTGGTGTAGCTGTTGTTGCCCGTCAAAATCACCGTGCCCGCCGTGCCCTTGGTCAACGCACCACCGCCCATATTGGCGCTGATGGAGCCTGCACGCACGTCATAACTGGTGGCCGCCACCGAGCCATTGCTCAAGGCGCCCGACACCAAAGTCACATCGCCCAGGCTGGCCTGTGCAAAGCCACCCAAATCCAAAGTGCCGCCGTCAATATTCAACACGGCGGTCGACAGCAGGCGATCAGCCGCCCCGGTCAATAAGGTGC
>JAZJZP010000026.1:3658-8272 GCA_040389805.1 Pseudomonadota bacterium | reverse complement strand
TCAACGCGTGCTGAAGCACTGCGGCCAGTTTTTCTTCGCTTATCTCATTCACCCTCTCACGCCAGATTGATAGCAGCTTGAATTTACCGATAGCGGCTACGCCCCTACCTGGTTGAATGGCGTAGCTCCTACCGACCTGCCACTTTATACCCCTACCACGATAAACGGTTACAATTTTACCGTCTATCGTATCAGAACAATCACCATCCTGTACCAAGCGGCGGGTCTGGGTTTTTGTGCCGATTACGGCGGCCAGCTCGTCGGGGCCGCCGAAGGTCTTGATCACCGATGCCGTGGTGTTCTTCGCCGCAGCAGGAACCACCGACAGGTCTGCAGTCGTGCCATCAGTCCTCAACCAGTTGGTATTGCGCGGCCATTCGCCCGAATAGCCAGCCGTCCCCGGCGTCTTGTAGCCGCTGACCAGTCCACGAATCAGGTCAATGTGATCCAGCACCGGTGCATTCAAGGGCTGGTTCACGCCGATCTGAGCCAACGACGGGTTGGGGAACGAGTAAGGTGAGTTGTTCGTGCCGGAAGGATCGCGCACCACAACAGACACCACGATTTCAGCACCTGGGCGCACCACGAGCTTTTCGCCCATGGTGGCGCAGCCCGTGGCGTTGATGTCGGTGTTGTTCGTCGCAGCGGCCACGGCCAGCGCTTCAACCGAAGCGTTGGAGCGCGCAGCCAGACCCGAGTACGACGCGCAAGCAACGAAAGCCAGGCGGTCAATGATCTGGCCACTGGACGCCCAGTTGTTGCCATTGCGCAAACCGTCAACAATGGTCTGCGGACGAAGCTTGTCGCTGCCATTGCGCACCATCGTGTAATTGCGTGCGTATTCACCCGGATAGAAGTCTTGCGTCGAACGACGGTCATCCGGGCCGAAGGAGCCACGGTTGTGCCAGTCGGAGCTGGCGAAGTACCAGAAGTTACGGCCTTCACCCAGCAAGGCATCCCACACGCCACCGACCACCGCGCCGTAGACGCCCGTGCCGCCGTAGGTCGTGCCGCCAACGGAGTCAGTCAAGACCCCTCCGATGCTGTTGCGGTTGGGCTGGTACTCACCGCGGTTGGCAGAAGCACCATGGCCAGGTTGCGTTTCAAAGCCGAACGCCACGTTCGGGGCCGTGTTGTTGAAATTGCGCAGGTGCTCGACGTTGAAGCCGTTGTTGCCATCAGGGTTGAACGGACCAGCGCGCTCCAAGTGGGCGGGCACGTAATAGCTGCCGTTGGGGTGGTTCTCGACCATCCACTTCAGCGCTTCCAGCGTCTTGTTGTGGCCCTTGGTGCCATTGTCGACGCCACTGGCAGGGATCAGCTTTTGTGCCGTGGCGTTCCAGCTTGCGTCCAGCGCATTCAGGCTCCCGGTGACCGAGCAGTTCCAGTTGTTGCCGGTCGACGTGCCAGTGGTGTTGCCACGGCTGGTGTCCGTGTCGCCACGGTCAAAGCAATAGCTCCACTGTGCCAATGCCGTGGCGTCACCCAAGGCACTGTAACCAGGGGTCGTGGGCAGTGTCGCGCCGTCCAGGGCGGCGGGCATCTGGCCCGTGATGATGGCCATGGAGGTGTGCTCGTGACCAGCCACCACCGACTCCAGCCCCAGGAACAAGGGCACGTTCTTGAGCGCACTCATGTACTCCAGCTGCGGATATTGGAACTCCTGAAGGGACTGCCAACGCCACATGCTGCCGGTGCCGTTCGCGCCGCCCCCATCCCCCTTGAGGTTGGCCTTGCCAATGCTGTTGCCCCACGTTGTCGTAGGACCTTGACCCGAGACATAAGGATACGCAGGCGTGTCCAATGTGGCGTCTTCTGCCAGCGTGCAATTGCGATTGCCATTGCCACCGTGGCCGGCTTGAACAAACCAGTCGAGCCCCCAGTTGCCAGCCGTCTTCTCGGTGACCTTCTTGACCAGCTTTTGCATCGAGATGGAGCCATCCGAGCAGGTGGTGTGGTTGTGGAAGTCACCGGCGGCGTAATTGCCAGGCACCTTGGTCGCCGCGGTGGCCACGCTCGGAGCACTGGCCAGGGTGGTTGCGCCGATGACCGCGATCACCGCGAGGGTGATCTGGTTCCTGCTGAATTTGAGTTCCATTGTGACTGCTCCTAGTTCGGTCTGAATGTGGCAAAACGCCAGAGGGGGTGGTCCAGGAAGGCACTGACCCGCGCACAACCTAGCCTGATAGACCGCCGAAGGTTACGCAGCGATAGTTACCTGATCGTGACTCGCATTGCTTCCAAATGGTCCGATTGACCCACCAGCCATTGGCGGGCTTGGCCATGACAGACCAAACGGCTCAGGGAACAAGGCCCTGCATTCATACAGTTGTCGCCGTAGCTACATAGACTGCCCGCGACATTTCATGTTTTTTGCAACCAGTCCTGAGCGCAGAAGACACCACCATCCACAGGAGTTTTGAATGAAGCTGTTCCCCGCACTTACTACTTGGCTTGCCATTGCCGCAGCCCCTGCCATCGCCTCTGCTGCTGTTGTGGACTTCGAGCACACCTGGCAATACGGCGACGCCGTCGACAACTACTACGCAGCCGACGGTGTGACGTTCTCCAACGTGCTGGGTGTGTCCAACGACAACGACTTCACCTACTACAGCAACGCCCCCTCCATGGTTGGCGTCGCCATGGCACAGCTGGATGGCGTGACGAACACCGCCGCCTTCATGAACGTGGCCGCTGGTGTCGACAGCACGATGTCCTTCTACTTCTCCACGCCGTCGGACGTGTTGGGCGCGGTGAAGGCGTACTCCGGCCTGAACGGCACCGGCACCCTGCTGGGCACACTCGACCTGCAAGCCAATGCAGCCGCGTACGACAACTGGACGCTGGCCACCTTCAATTTCTCCGGCATCGCACGCTCGTTCGACCTGACCGCCAGCGCCAACGTCGTCGGCCTGGACAACGCCAGCATCACGGCCGTGCCCGAAGCCAGCGGCGCAGGGATGGCCCTGGTTGGGTTGATCGTGCCTCTGGTCTTGGGCCTGCGCAACCGCCGCCGCGCTTGAGCGTCAATGCGCCGCCCTCGTTAGGGGGCATCAGCAGGGGCAGAGGGTCTGCCTGAACCACGAGAAGAGGGGCCTAAATGGCCCCTTTTGCGTATCCGGTACAAAAATATTGAAACATTGCCCTAGCAATCACCTCAATTTCTCGACCTTTCTCCTGACGAGGACGGCCTTCCTGCTCAGAAATACGGGGTCGCCGTGCCTTTGTTGTGATCCTCATCAGTCACAAGCCAGTGCAAAGATGGGGAAAGTCATCTATGCTGCACTGCACAATGCACCCCAAAAGTGTATTTCACATGGCAGGGACAAGACAGTTTGCTCAACAGAGGTCGCGAAAATGCTCTACCAAATCTTCGAAACAAACCGTGCCTGGATCAGCCCCTTCTCGGAGTTCGCCAGTGCCACGTCCAAGCTGTACAGCAACCCACTGTCTCCGTTTGCACAAGCCCCTCAGGCCCAGCGCGTCTCGGCCGGCTTTGACCTGGTCCATCGTTTGACCAAGGACTATGAAAAGCCCGAGTTCCGCATCAACAAGGTGACCGTGGGTGGCACGGAAGTCGTGATCCAAGAGCAAACGGTCCTTGAAAAACCGTTTTGCAAGCTGTTGCGCTTCAAGCGTTTCACGGACGACGCCAAAGTGCTGAACATCATGCGCGACCAGCCTTCAGTGCTGGTCGTGGCGCCCTTGTCTGGCCACCACTCCACCTTGCTACGCGACACGGTGCGCACCCTGTTGCAAGACCACAAGGTCTACATCACCGACTGGATCGATGCCCGCATGGTGCCGCCCGAAGAAGGCCCATTTCACCTGGATGACTATGTGAACTACGTGCAAGAGTTCATTCGCGAGATCGGGTCAGAAGTGCACGTCATCTCGGTGTGTCAGCCCACGGTGCCCGTGCTGGCAGCGGTGTCCCTGATGGCCAGCCGAGGTGAAAAGACGCCTCTGACCATGACCATGATGGGTGGCCCCATTGACGCGCGCAAGTCGCCGACGGCCGTGAACAACCTGGCCATGAACAAGAGCTTCGAGTGGTTCGAAAGCAATGTGATTTACCGCGTGCCGACCAATTACCCAGGTGCCACCCGCCGCGTGTACCCCGGCTTCATGCAGCACACCGGTTTTGTGGCCATGAACCCGGACCGCCATCGCGAATCGCACTACGACTACTTTCTGGACCTGGTGCGCGGCGACGACGAAAGCGTCGATGCTCACCGCGAGTTCTACGACGAGTACAACGCCGTGCTGGACATGCCGGCCGAGTACTACCTGGACACGATCAGGGTCGTGTTCCAGGACTTTGCCCTGGTCAACGGCACCTGGGAGGTTCGCAACCCCGAAGGCAAACCCGAACTGGTCAAGCCTCAGGACATCAAGACCACGGCGCTGCTGACCGTTGAGGGCGAGTTGGACGACATCTCGGGCGCTGGGCAAACCGCCGCCGCCCATGACCTGTGTACCGGCATCCCGAAATCCCGTCAAAAGCACTACATCCTTGAGGGTGCTGGTCACTACGGCATTTTTGCTGGCCGACGCTGGCGTGACATGGCCTACCCGCAAGTGCGTGATTTCATCGCGGCACACAACAAGGTC
>JAZJZP010000026.1:2324-3648 GCA_040389805.1 Pseudomonadota bacterium | reverse complement strand
AGAAGGCGTGACGTAGACTTCGGCGCCATGCTGGACGCCGATCAGATCAATGCCCTTTTGCCGCAAACGCAGTGCACGCGCTGCGGCTATCCCGACTGTGCCAGCTACGCCCAGGCCATTGTCCTGGGCGAGGCGGGCATCAACCAATGCCCGCCCGGCGGTGAAGAAGGGGTTCGCCGACTAGCGCAAGCCACCGGACTGCCCGCCCTGCCCCTGAGCGCCGAGCATGGCCTGGAGGCCCCCCGCCAGCTGGTGGTGATTGACGAGACCTGGTGCATCGGCTGCACGCTGTGCATCAAGGCCTGCCCTGTCGATTGCATCATCGGCGCCCCCAAGCAGATGCACACCGTGATCGAAGACCTGTGCACCGGCTGCGAGCTGTGCATTCCGGTGTGCCCGGTGGACTGCATCTCGCTGGTCCCCGTCCATGAGGCGCTGCCCGCCCCCACCGGCTGGGACGCCTGGAGCGCTCAGCAAGCCAAACAAGCCGCGCAACGCTACGAATTCCACAAAATCCGGCTGATCAAGGCGCACAAGGACAACGATGCCCGATTGCAAGCCAAAGCCGAACACAAACTGGCCAACTTGCCACAAGAGTCGCGCCTGACCGATCCGCAGCAACTGGACCAGAAACGCGCGGTGATTGAAGCCGCCCTGGCGCGGGCGCGGGCGAGACGTCAGTCGTAAGCTCAAGCACAAATCCAGAAAGCTGTCTTGCACACGCTCTTTGAGAAAGGGCTAGGCTCGGGGTCTTCCCAAATGAACCCACCCTCTTGGAGCTTTGCATGCCCGGTCTATTCGATCCCCTCCATTTAGGCGAACTGGATCTCGCCAACCGACTGGTCATGGCCCCACTGACCCGTAACCGTGCGGGCGCAGGCCAGGTGCCCACCGACCTGATGGTCACATACTACGAACAACGCGCCAACCCCGCCACAGGCGCCGGACTGATCATCACCGAGGCCAGCCAGATCAGCCCACAAGGCCAAGGCTATCTGGACACCCCCGGCATCTACAACGCCGCCCAAGTGGCGGGCTGGAAAAAGGTCACCGACGCGGTGCACGCGCAAGGCGGCAAAATCGTGATCCAGCTGTGGCATGTCGGGCGCATCTCGCACACCTCGCTGCAGCCCGACGGTGCGCAGCCCTTGGCGCCCTCGGCCATCCCGGCCAACACCAAAACCTTCACCGCCGAAGGTTTCCAGCCGGTATCGGCCCCACGCGCACTGGCGCTCGACGAGTTGCCAGGCATCGTTGCCCAATACCGCAGAGCCGCACGCAACGCATCCGCAGGCCACGCCCCCGACGACTCCCTTGCCATCAC
>JAZJZP010000026.1:0-2314 GCA_040389805.1 Pseudomonadota bacterium | reverse complement strand
CGATGTCGAGCGCATCATCAAGAAGCACATCGACACGCAACGCCATCTCGGCAGGCTTTGATGGGGTCGAGATTCACAGCGCCAACGGCTACTTGCTCGACCAGTTCTTGCGCGATGGCAGCAACCACCGCACCGATGCTTACGGCGGCTCGATCGAGAACCGGGCACGCCTGTTGATTGAAGTCGTGCAGGCCGTGGTCGACGAAATCGGTGCCAACCGCACCGCCATCCGGCTGTCGCCAGTCACCCCGTCCAACGACATCAGCGACAGCAACCCGCAAGCGCTGTTCAACCACGTCGGAGAGCAGTTGGGCGAATTCAATCTGTTGTATGTGCACGTGGTGGAAGGCGAAACTGGCGGCAAGCGCGACATCGCCCCCTTCGACTACCGGGCCCTGCGCCAACGCGTCCATGCACCATGGATGGTCAACAACGGCTACAACCTGGACATGGCACAAGAGGCCTTGACCCACGGTGGTGCTGACCTGGTGGCCGTTGGACGCCCGTTCATCTGCAACCCCGATCTGGGACTGCGTTTGCGCACCGGAGCCGCGCTGAACGCCCTCAACCCGAAGACGCTTTACGGCGGTGGCGCCGAGGGATACATCGATTACCCCGCCCTGCAGTTAAACGCTGTCTGACATTTGCGACGGATAATTCTCAAATAAGGGGCAGGTTTTCCCTCAACCAAGGGTCATCATCATGTCATCTATGGCACACAAAATGCATTCTCATCACATGGGGGGCGCTTGCGCTGTCGCCCATGAAGTGGAGACTGCCATGCGCGCCTTGATGAACCTTGCCATTGAACCTGCCCTGCACCTGTTTGAGGTGTCCACCCTGGTGTTGATCACCCCCTCGCAGCAAGCCGTCAAACGGGTGCTCAAGGTGTTGGCCGACACGCCCGTCGGGGCGGTCCAGATCGTGCGTGACCGCTACCCACGCTCGCGCGGCCACCAAGTCTTGTCCCAACAAAATCTGCCCGAGCAACTGGCCTTTGCTTGAGCTTTGTTTGAGTAAAGCCAAGGGCCCTTGAAGAACACGGGCTGATCCTCATCTATGCTGGCAATCAGCCCACCGTTGAGGAACCCCGTGATGAATGCCCACTCCCTCCCCCGCCGTTTTGAAGCCCTGAGCAAACGCTGGCTGACTGGCTTGGCCACGGTCGCCATCGTGGTCTCGCTCTCAGGTTGTGGTTACAACGACTTTCAGAAACTGGACGAGCAGACCAAGTCCTCGTGGTCTGAAGTGCTGAACCAATACCAGCGCCGCGCCGACCTCATCCCCAACATCGTCAGCACCGTCAAGGGCGAAGCCAACTTTGAGCAAGAGACCCTGACCAAAGTGATTGAGGCACGGGCCAAGGCCACCAGCATTCAGGCCACGCCCGAGCTGGTCAACAACCCCGCCGCCTTCCAAAAATTCCAACAGGCGCAAGGCGAACTCAGTGGCGCGCTGTCGCGCGTGCTGGTGGTCAGCGAGAACTACCCCAACCTCAAGGCCAACCAGGGCTTCCAAGACCTGCGCGTGCAGCTGGAAGGCACCGAGAACCGCATCACCGTGGCCCGCAACCGCTACATCCAGACGGTGCAGGAGTACAACGTGCTGGTGCGCAGCTTTCCCAGCAACCTGACGGCCATGGCCTTCAGCTACCAGGCCAAGCCCAACTTCACGGTGCAGAACGAGGGCCAGATATCGGCCCCACCCACGGTGGATTTCAACAAGAAGTGATCGGCGTCTCATCGTGAGGCCTGCCCTGCCCTGGCTGAAATCCGTGCTGCTGGCCACCTTGATGGTGGCCGCCTCACTCTTTGGTCCGTGGGCGCATGCCGCTGACGGGGGCGTGCAGGCCGTGCCGGCGCTCACCGGCCGCGTCATCGACCAGACCGCCACCTTGACCGAAGCGCAGCGCCAGGCCCTGGAGGCCAAACTCGCGGCCGTGGAGACCCAACTGGGCTCACAGCTGGTGGTGCTGATGGTGCCCACCACCTTGCCCGAGGACATCGCCTCGTATGGGCAACGCGTGGCCGACTCCTGGAAGATCGGTCGACACGATGTAGGCGATGGCCTGCTGGTGATCGTGGCCAAGAACGACCGACGCGTCCGCATTGAAGTGGCCAAGACGCTGGAAGGCGCCATCCCCGACCTGGCCGCCAAACAAATCATTGACCGCGCCATCACCCCGGCCTTTCGGGCTGGCGACTATGCCGGCGGCCTGAACCAGGCCGCCGACCAACTGGCCGCACGGGTGAAGGGCGAAAACCTGCCCCTGCCCGCAGCCACCGGCAGCACAGCCTCTCGTCAGCAGGGCTTT
>JAZJZP010000025.1:0-2025 GCA_040389805.1 Pseudomonadota bacterium | reverse complement strand
CCGAGCGCTTCAAGAAGAGCTACTTCCCCGAAGAAATGGGCGGCACGATTTATCTTGCTGGTGATGGCGCGGTGCGTAACATTGACAACGGCTACTTCCGCATCACGGGCCGTATCGATGACGTGCTCAATGTGTCTGGCCACCGCATGGGCACCATGGAAATTGAATCCGCACTGGTGGCGCATTCAACGCTGGTCGCTGAAGCCGCAGTCGTCGGGCGCCCCGATGACCTGACCGGCGAAGCCATCGTGGCCTTTGTTGTGCTCAAGCGTTCACGTCCGACCGGCGAAGAAGCGAAGGCGATTGCAAAAGAGTTGCGTGACTGGGTCGGCAAGGAAATTGGCCCTATCGCCAAACCCAAGGACATCCGCTTTGGCGACAACCTGCCCAAGACCCGCAGCGGCAAGATCATGCGCCGCCTGTTGCGCGGCATCGCCAAGGGCGAAGCCATCACGCAGGACACCTCTACGCTTGAAAACCCCGCCATCCTCGATCAGCTGTCTGAAAAGCAGTAACCAGCCGAAACAAAAAAGCCCGTCATTGACGGGCTTTTTTAATGCTTGGGAGCGGGCTTATTTGGTAGACAGAACCCAGGCGACCAGCTTCTTGGCTTCATCAGGCGTGACTTGCGGGTTGGCAGGCATGGGCACAGGGCCCCAGGCGCCGGAGCCGCCCTTGATCACTTTGGCCGCCAGTTTGTCGGCTGCATCTTTTTGACCCGCGTACTTGGCGGCGACTTCCTTGTAGGAAGGGCCCACGAGTTTTTTGTCCACGGCGTGGCAGGCCATGCAGTTTTTGGCGGTTGCCAGGGCCAGGTCAGCCATTGCCGGCGTGGACACAGCAGCGCCTGCTGCGAGGGATGCGATAACCAGAAAAATGCGCTTCATGGGGTAGTCCTCGTGGGGAGTAATTGTTGGGTTACAGTCTTTTAACGTTATTGTAGTCACGCTGGTTGACCCGATTTGCGGGGTATTGGTTCCGTTGCAAGCCTGGTTTTCAGGCATCTTCCCTTAAGCAGGAGTTTGAAAATGTTGTTTTTGATTGCCGGAATTGCCCTGTTGGCCCTCAAATACCTTGAGGTTGGTCCGATTGCAGGCATGAGCTGGTACATCGTGATGGCACCGTTTCCCATGGCCGTGATCTGGTGGTGGTGGTCTGACAAATCAGGTCGCACCAAGCGCCTTGAAGTGGAAAAAATGGACAAGCGCCGGACAGACCGTATAGAAAGGCAGCGCGAACAGATGGGCATGCTGTCGGCCAAAAGGAAAAAAAAGTAGGCGCGGCGGTTTGAAGCCCGCGCTCATGTGACGCCGACTGCCTTTCCTGTTTACTCGACCTTGATTCCCGCGGCTTTCACCACCGGGCCGTAGCGCTGCAGGTCGCGCTTCATCTCGTCGCCAAACTTTTCAGGCGCGCCCGGCGTGGCGGCTATACCCATCACATTGAGTTTGTCCCTTGTCTCGGGGTCATTCAATACCGCGTTCAGCTCGGTGTTGAGTTTGTCGATGATGGCCTTGGGCGTTTTGGCTGGCGCCAGCAATCCTACCCATGAATTCACTTCAAAGTCAGGTACACCGCTTTCCATGAATGTGGGTACATCAGGCAGCGATCGGGAACGCTGGGCGCTGGACACGGCGATGGGTTTGAGCCTGCCTGCCTTCACCTGGCCCTGCGCGCCAGCTACTGCGGTATACACAAGCGGGATCTGACCGCCCAGCACATCTGTCATGGCCTGGCCGCCACCCTTGTAGGGCACATGCGTCAGGTTGGCGCCTGTGCGCAGCTTGAGCTGTTCGCCTGCGATGTGGGGTGTTCCGCCAGTACCCGAGGTGCCGTAGGAGAGACCCCCGGCCTGCGTTTTTGACAGTGCTATGACTTCCTGCAATGTTTTGGCGGGCAGTGAAGGGTTGGCCACCAGGATGAGTACCGCATCGCCGATTTTGCCGACAGGTGCGAAATCGCGGAGGGTGTCGAACGACATCTTTTCGAACACATGCGGATTGATGACCATGGTGCCGTCAAAAG
>JAZJZP010000024.1:6422-10845 GCA_040389805.1 Pseudomonadota bacterium | reverse complement strand
TGCCCGTGCAGAACGCCCCACCGTGCAGGTACAGCACCGCATGACGCGGCTGGCGGCCTTTGGGCGTGATGCGCTCGACCGGCATGCCGCCAATGCGCTCGTGGCGGATGGTGACCCCAGACGCCCCGAGCATGGCCACCGACAAGCCATGCAACACCGCACGCTGCACAAACAAGGGCCAGGGCGGGCGCATCACCGGCTTGAACAACAGATGCAGACTCCAGCGCAAGAACTGCGCCGAGGCCACCTCTCGCAGCCCGGCGGGTGGCAAAAAGTGCCGAACGATGGGCTCAACGGCGTCGGCAGGAGGGGAGACGCTCTGGCGTTGGATAGTAGAGATACTCATGGTGCATTAGCCCATCATGCCTTTTTTGGCAAAAAACGTGGTCATCGGTTGATACCAGGACCCGAACAAGCGAACCACCACATCCAGGAACTTGGCATCCGGCCCCACCAACACCCGGCGCTTGTTGCACTCGACCGCCCGAAGGATCTGGCGGGCCGCACTCTCGGCCGTGGTGGTTTGCAGCAGCTTGTCAAAGCGCGCGCGGGCCGCATCGGCATCGCCCCCGGTTTGGGCTGTCATGTGCGCGTTCATCCGGGCATCCTTGGCAATGTTGGTACTGATGCCGCCTGGGTGCACGCAGGTGGCACTGACACCGCACTTGGCCAGGTCCAGCTCTTGACGCAGGGCTTCGGTGAAGCCGCGCACCGCGAATTTGCTGGCGTTGTAAGTGCCCTGCGTGGGCAAGGCCAACAGGCCAAACAGGCTGGATGTGTTGATGATGTGACCATCGCCCGACTGCTTGAGGTAGGGCAAAAAGGCCTGCGTGCCCCAGACCACGCCCCAGAAATTGATGCCCATGATCCATTCAAATTCAGCCGGCGTGACGCTTTCGATGAAGGCCCCCAGCGCCACCCCCGCGTTGTTGAAGATCAGGTTGACCCGGCCATGGTCTTGCACCACCTGCGCCGCCCAAGCATCCATGGCCTCGCGGTTGGACACATCGAGCTTTTGCGTGGTGACCTTGACGCCCAACTTGGCCGCCATGGCCGCCGTTTCAGCCAGGCCTTTTTCATTGACATCGCTCAGCGCCAAGTGGCAGCCCTGGCCCGCCAGGTTGAGTGCCAGGGTGCGGCCCATGCCCGATGCAGCGCCAGTGATGGCCGCGACTTTGTTCTTGAAATGCTTCATGATTTGGACTTGACGACGTAATCGCCCAGGTTGAACGAACGCGTCACTTGACGATAGCCAAAGGTGAACCCCGGCCACAAGGTGGTGTTCTTACCGCTGTCGTTGAGGTACCAGCTCTTGCAGCCCGAAGCCCACACCGTGCCCTTCAACCGCGACTGCATATTGGCCACAAAGCCCTGCTGAACCTCGGGGCGGACATCGACCACCTCCAGGCGCGCCTTCTTCATCTTGAGGATGGCGTCGAGCACATATTGGGCTTGCGACTCGATCATGTAGACCATCGAGCTGTGGCCCAGGCCCGTGTTGGGCCCCATCATGAAGAACAGGTTGGGAAAGCCCGCCACCGTCATGCCCAAGTAGGCCTCCGGTCCACCGGACTGTCCCCACACCTCGGCCAGATCGCGTCCGCCCTGGCCGGTGTAGGCGCCACGCGGCACCAACTCCTGCACCCGAAAACCCGTGCCCCAGATGATCACGTCGGCCGGATGCTCGACGCCATCGGCGGTCACCACCCCCTTGGGCGTGATGCGTGCAATGCCCTGCGTCACGATGCGGACGTTGTCGCGGGCCAGCGCCGGGTAGTAGTCGTTGGACACCAACACCCGCTTGCAACCTGCGCTGAAGTTGGGCGTCAAGGCGGCGCGCTTGGCCGGGTCCTTGACGTGCTGGTTGATGTGGCGGCGCCCGAGCACCTCCAGCACCTTCAAGATCTGGGGCGAGATCACAAAGCCCAGCACGCGTGCTTCCAGAATCCAGTAGGTGCCCCAGCGGTGCAGTTTTTGCGCCAGCGGCACCCGTCGTGTCAAACGCTTGGCCCACACGGACCGCTGCCAATCGGGCTTGGGCATGACCCAGGGCGCCGTGCGCTGGAAGTAATCCAGCTGGCCCACCTTGGGCGCGATCTGAGGCACAAACTGGATGGCGCTGGCGCCACTGCCAATCACCGCCACACGCTTGCCGCGCAGGTCCAGGTCATGGCGCCATTCGGCCGAATGGAACATCTCGCCCGCAAACGTTTCGCTGCCCGGCGTCTTCGGGGTGAAGGGGTTGCTCAAGGCCCCCGCGCCCGAGACCATCACCTGTCCGCGAAACTCACGGCCATCTTCGGTGGACACCACCCAAGTAGAGGTTTCGGCGTCAAAACGGGAGGCCACCACATTGGCGTCGTAGCGAATGTGGGGCAAGATGCCGTACTTCTCTGCGCAACGACGCAAGTAGGACCAAATCTCGGACTGGGGGGCAAACTGACGCGACCAATCCGGATTGGGCTCAAACGAATACGAATACAAATGGGACTGCACATCGCAAGCGCATCCGGGGTAATGGTTGTCGCGCCAGGTGCCGCCCACTTCGCCGGCTCGCTCAAGGATGACAAAATCATCAATGCCAGATTGCTTCAACCGGATCGCCATGCACAGGCCCGAAAAACCGGTCCCGATGATCACAGCACTCAAACGTTCATTCATTATTGGCACTCCGCGGTCCGTTGCCACTCGACATGAGTCTGACAACAGCCAACATCAAAAATAGTATTTGACAATGCCTGTATCCAGAATCAGGGTAAACCCACAATATCCCTCGCCTGCGGGGACTACCGGCCGACGTTATGCGGGCGTCGATCCGCAAGAGCGGCAGCGCCAACGCAAGGTCAAACTCATCGAGGCCGCCTTGGTCGTGTTTGGCGAACAGGGCTACCACCAGTCCACCGTGCGGGACGTGTGCAAGCAAGCCCAGCTGACCTCGCGCTATTTCTACGAGTCGTTTGACAGCATGGAGGCCTTGTTCCGCGCGGTCTACTCCGACGTCAGCCGGCAGTTGCTACAGGTCACCGTGGCGGCGCTCAGCCAATGTCCGCCCACCCCGACGGCCATGGCCGAAGTCGCCTTGCGCGCCTTCCTGGAGTTCATCCAGGCCGACCCCCGGCGCGCCCGGCTCACCCTGCTCGATGCCCTCAATGTGGGCGAAGGCATGAACTCGCTGGCCAACAAGGCCAGTCAAGATTTTGCGCAGCTGGTGGGGGGCTTCATGCAGCAGTTCTTCCCCCACCTCAGCGCCATCGGCCTGAACGCCCACACCCTGTCCGATGGCCTGGTGGGCGCCTGCAATCGCATCGCCACGCAGTGGGCGGCCGAGCGGTGCCAGACCCCGATTGAGGACGTGCTGCGCAACATCCTGGCCCTGTTCAAGGCCTGCATCGAGTTTGCCGAGCGCAACAGCCCCGCGGCCACCCCAGCGCCAGGCGGGTAGTTTTCACACCGGTCCTTGACTCTGCGCAAAACCATGGCCCCCGGATGCCCCTACCGTGAGACACCCGGTGATGACCGCTTTTGTGATCCCTCATGTCAAGCATTCCTGATGACCTAGAACAACTCCTCGCCCACAGCCCTGTCCAAGCCATGACGCTGGCAGAGCGACGATTGCTACCCATCGTGCAAGGTGGCATGGGCATTGGGGTTTCAGGCCATCGACTGGCGGGCACCGTGGCAGGGTTGGGGGGCGTTGGTACCTTGTCGTCCGTGGACCTGCGCCGCCACCACCCCGATCTGATGGAGCGCACCACCGGCTTGCCGCAAAACGACCAAGCCAAGGTCGCCATCAACGCCGCCAATCTGGAGGCCCTGGACCGCGACATCGCCTCCGCGCGCACTCTCTCGCAAGGGCGAGGCCTGCTGGCCATCAACATCATGCGCGCCGTGACCGAATACGCCGCCGCCGTGAAACGATCGCTGGAAGCCGGCATTGATGCGGTGGTGGTGGGCGCCGGCCTGCCGCTGGACCTGCCCGATCTGGCGTCCGACCACCCCAAAGCCCTGCTGATCCCCATCCTCTCCGACGCCCGCGGCGTGCAACTGCTGGTCAAAAAATGGGCCCGCAAGAACCGCCTGCCCGATGCCATCATCATCGAACACCCCCGCCTGGCAGGTGGCCACCTGGGCGCGGCCCGCATCAGCGACCTGAACGACCCCCGGTTTGATTTTGAACGCGTGATCCCAGAGTCGATGGCGTTTTTCAAATCCGCCGGGCTGGAAAAAGACATCCCCTTGATCGCGGCGGGCGGCATTCGCAGCCTGGCCGACATCCGCCGGGTGCAAAACCTGGGTGCGGCGGGCGTGCAACTGGGCACCCCCTTTGCCGTGACCGAAGAGGGCGATGCCCACCCCGAGTTCAAACGCGTGCTGGCCCAAGCCCGTGACGAAGACCTGGCCGAGTTCACCAGCGTGGCCGGCT
>JAZJZP010000024.1:2735-6412 GCA_040389805.1 Pseudomonadota bacterium | reverse complement strand
CCGGCTTGCCCGCGCGCGCCGTGCTGACCCCGTGGCTCAGGTCCTACTTGAAGGTCGAGTCCAAGTTGCAAGCGGTGGCGCATGTCAAACCCCGCTGCACCAAAGCCTTTGACTGCCTGGCGCAATGCGGTCTGCGCGATGGCCTGCCCACCTGGGGCCAGTTCTGCATCGACAACCAACTGGCCGCCGCCTTGCGGGGCGACGTCAAGAAGGGCTTGTTCTTCAGGGGCACGGGCGCCCTGCCCTTTGGCGACCAGATCCGCAGCGTGCGCGATCTGATGGAGCGCCTGCTGAAGGCGCCGGAGCTGGGACTGACGGCCTGATTGGCCATTGCCAACAGTGGCCCAGTCCCGGCGGGCCTTACACCCCGGCCTGCGCCGCCTGTTGGTCCGCGTGGTAACTGCTGCGCACCATGGCGCCCACCGCCGCGTGGCTGAAGCCCATCAGCTTGGCCTCGGCCTCGAACATCTTGAAGGTGTCCGGGTGCACATAGCGGCGCACCGGCAAGTGGTGTCCGCTGGGTGCCAGGTACTGGCCAATGGTGATCATCTCGATGCCATGCGAGCGCATGTCACGCATCACCTGCAAGACCTCTTCATCGGTCTCACCCAGCCCGACCATGATGCCGCTCTTGGTCGGCACCTTGGGGAACAGCTCTTTGAAGCGCTGCAGCAGCGTCAAGCTGTACTGGTAGTCTGACCCTGGGCGCGCTTCTTTGTAGAGGCGCGGCGCGGTCTCCAGGTTGTGGTTCATCACGTCGGGCGGCGCCAGTTTGAGGATCTCCAGCGCGCGGTCCATGCGACCCCGAAAATCCGGCGTCAGGATCTCGATCTGCGTGCCCGGACTGAGTTCCCGCACCTGGCGGATGCATTCGACGAAATGGGCCGCCCCACCATCGCGCAGGTCGTCTCGATCGACGCTGGTGATGACCACGTACTTGAGCTTGAGCGCGGCAATCGTCTTGGCCAGCTTGACGGGCTCATCGACATCCAGCGGATCGGGCCGACCATGGCCGACATCACAAAACGGACAACGGCGCGTGCACTTGTCGCCCATGATCATGAAGGTGGCCGTGCCCTTGCCAAAGCATTCGCCGATGTTGGGGCACGACGCTTCTTCGCAGACCGTGTGCAGCTTTTGCTCGCGCAGGATCTGCTTGATCTCGTAATAGCGGGTGGTGGGCGAACCCGCCTTGACGCGGATCCAGTCCGGTTTTTTCAGCACCTCGCCAGCGGGCACCACCTTGATCGGGATGCGCGCCGTTTTGGCCTCGGCTTTTTGTTTGACGGTGGGGTCGTAAGCCGACGGGGAGGACTCGGGGGGCGTGGATTCGGTAACCATGCCGGCACTTTAGCCGATCAATCACCCAAATAACTGCTCAGACGGCAGGCCAATTCCGCCGCCGCGTCATCCCAGGACACCGAGACCCCCAGCAGGGCCAGGTCGATGGTTTGCAGCCCGCTGTAGCCGCAGGGGTTGATACGCGCATAGGGCGACAGGTCCATGGCCACGTTCAAGGCCACCCCGTGGTAGGTGCAATGGCGGCTGACCTTGATGCCGATGGCGGCAATCTTGCCCAGGCCCTTGAAGGGGTCACTCGGGTGGGCGGGGCCACTCAAGGCGCTGTGGCCAAAGGGGTCGTCCAGCTTGACATAGATGCCCGGCGCGCCCGCCACCCGGTGGCCCGTCACGCCCAAGGTCTCCAAGGTTTTGATCAGCGCCTGCTCGGCCCGAAACACGTACTCTTTGACGTAGATGCCCTGACGCTGGAGGTCCACCAGCGGGTAGGCCACCACCTGCCCGGGGCCGTGGTACGTGACCTGGCCACCCCGGTTGGTCTGCACCACCGGAATGTGGTGCGGACCGGGCGGATTGAACAACACGTGATCGGCCTTGCCAGCCAGGCCCTGCGTGAACACCGGCGGGTGCTCGCACACCCAGAGTTCATCGGGTGTGTCAGGCAGGCGCGCCTCTGTGAAGGCCTGCATGGCCTGCGCGGTCGGCTCGTAGTCCACCCGCCCCAAGTGCTTGATCAGCATGTCAGGCACTCCGTCGGCGCTGATACAAGGCGCCCGGCAAGCGCGCCACCTGGCCCATCAACTCCAGCTCCAGCAGACGCGCGCCCAGCTCGGCCGGCCCCATGCCGGTGCGGGCCGACAAGGCGTCCTGGCTGACCGGGTCGTAGCCCATGGCGGAGAGCAAGGCATCCTCGTCGTTGGAGGCTGTCTGAAGATCCGAGCTGGCGCCCTCGCTGGACACCGATCCGGCCCGGGTGGCCGATGACCAGTTCAGCTCTTCCAACACGTCTTGCGCGGTCTCCACCAATTTGGCGCCTTGTTTGATCAAGGCATGGCAGCCCCGCGCTTGCGGCGAATGGATCGAGCCCGGAATGGCCAGCACCTCGCGGCCCATTTCGGTGGCCAGGCGCGCCGTGATCAAGGAGCCCGATTGCAAGGCCGCCTCCACCACCAGGGTGCCCCGCGCCAAGGCCGCCACGATGCGGTTGCGCTTGGGGAAGTTCGAGGGCAAAGGCGGTGTGCCCAGCATGAACTCGCTGATCAACAGGCCCTGCTGCGCAATGCGGTGGGCCAGGTCCAGGTGCTTTCGGGGGTAGACACGGTCCAGGCCCGTGCCCACCACCGCGATGGTGCTGCCCAGACCGCCCGCCAAGGCGCCTTCATGCGCCGCCCCATCAACGCCTTCGGCCAGGCCCGACACCACGGTCATGCCGGCCTCGCTCAGGGACTGCGCAAACGCAAAGGCGTTGTCTCGGCCTTGCGGCGTGGGGCTGCGACTGCCCACCAAGGCGACACAAGACGCTTGCAGCAGGTCCAGGCGCCCTTGCGCAAACAGCATCAGGGGCGGGTCGACCATCTCCAGCAAGGCGGCCGGGTAGGCCGTATCGCCCAAGGTGATCAGGCTGCGGGGCGCATCGCCACGGGACTCGCCCAGCCACGCTAGCGTGGCCAGCACCTGCGGCTCCAGCCCCTCAGGCACCAGGAGCAGGGCTTTGACCTCTTTGGCCGACGCCAAGCGGCTCAAGGCGGCCGCATCGGCGGCAAACACCGCCTGAGGCGAGCCCAGCGCGGCCAGCAAACGGCGCGCCGCCGCCGGGCCGATGCGTGGCGTCAGCAAAAGCCGCAGCCACGCGGCGAGTTCGTCGCGATCCATCATGGGCTCACACGTTCAATGGGGCCAGCGCCCCACCCGCCTCAAGGCTGAGTGAACCGATCGCCCGCCTTGACCGGCTCCTGAACGTTCAGGATCAGGGCATAGGACATGCGGTTGAAGACGCGGAACACGAACAACAGACCATGACGCTCGTCAGGCAGCTTCATTTCGGGCCGCTTGTCTTCGGTCATGTCGCGAACGATCTTGCCATCGCGCCACAGCGCCAGCACATGACCGCGCTCCATGCCGTCGTTCTTGCCACGGTTGATGGCCACGATCTGGCTTTGCCCGGCCATCAGGCCTTGACCATAGATGGACACGATCTGCCCCGCCACATTGTTGGCAGGCGCATGCGGCACCAAGTTGTCGAACTCACGCGGCGGCACCGCCGCCAGACGATCACCCACCATGGCCTCCTGGCGCAAGGTGGCCACGGTGAAGGTCGACGGAATCACCATCGGCTGGCCATCGGCCCCCGTGCCCTCCGCGCCTTCACGCGTGAGGTT
>JAZJZP010000024.1:0-2725 GCA_040389805.1 Pseudomonadota bacterium | reverse complement strand
CGAGCTCTTGATCGGCGGGGAGCGCCACTACAGCCCGTACCAGATCGCGCAGGGGCTGCGGCTCACGGAACAGGCGCCACTCGCGCCGACCGCCCAGCTCACCGCGCACATACGCGGTTTCGCCACGCGACAGCATCACGCGGCCCTCCTGGGTGGCCACCACACGGGGCGCCGTGAGCAGCTCTTCACTGGTGTCAAAGATGACTGCCTCGTTGAAGAAGGGCTCGATCAGGTGCAGCGACACGCTGGTGATGGCGTCGTCGAGCGAGCCCGAACGAACGCGAGGCGACAGCTTGGCGTCACCGCCCTTGATCCCCACCGGCTCGCCCAGGCGCAAACGGGCGCGGCCGCTGGACTTGTCCAGAAACAGCACCTGCCCCGGAAAGATCAGGTGAGGATTGCGGATTTGCTGAAGGTTCATGCCCCACAGCTCGGGCCAACGCCAGGGGCTCTTGAGGAAGAGCTTGGAGATGTCCCACAGGGTGTCCCCGCGCTTGACGGTGTACGAATCTGGCGCGTTGGGCGACAGCTCGGACAAGGCCACGCCCGCGTCAGACACCTGCTTGGCCGTGGCCTTTTGCTGGGGACTGATCGGGAAATTGGGGCCACCATCGGCGTAGGCGGCGGCGGACAATCCACCCAGGGCGGCCGCAACAGACAAGGCCACGGCATGAGCAAGGGGCAGCAATCGCTGGGTCATAAAAACTCTCTCCAATCCACCCGCCGATGAGATCCCTGACAATAAGGATTCTCAATACCCGGCAAAATCTGGTCAATGATCAATTGATTCTGCACGTAAATTGAACGCTGCCGCAACGAAAATTGCCCCGTGTTACCAACGCAGTCTCCGCAAGCCCCTCGGCGTTCGTTGCGCCACGTCCACATTCGCCCGGGAACACCCTGACCTGTTCGACCGACCTTCTTCCTGACCCAAGACACGCACCATGGCCCTGCTGCCCATCCTTTGTTACCCCGACGCCCGCCTGCACAAGGTCGCGCGCCCCGTCGACGTGATCGATGACCGCGTGCGGCAATTGGTCGACGACATGCTGGAAACCATGTACGAAGCCAAAGGCGTTGGCCTGGCCGCCACCCAGGTGGACGTGCATGAACGCATCGTGGTGATCGATACCAGCGAGGAGCGCAACAACCCGCTCGTGCTGATCAACCCCGAGATCATTCATGCGGACCCGGACATGATCGTCTGGGAAGAAGGCTGCCTGTCGGTGCCCACCATTTACGACAAGGTGGAACGCCACGAACGCATCCGCGTGCGTGCCCAGAACCGCACCGGCCAACATTACGAGTTTGACGCCGACGAGCTGCTGGCCGTGTGCGTGCAGCACGAACTCGACCACCTGGTGGGCAAGGTGTTCGTCGAATACCTCTCACCGCTCAAGCGCAACCGCATCAAGATCAAGCTGCAAAAACGCGTCCGCGACGAAACCACCACCTGATCCTGCCGCATGAAAATCGTCTTTGCGGGCACGCCCGAGTTTGCCCGGGACGCCCTGGCCGCCCTGCACGCCGCAGGGTTTGAGATCCCCCTGGTGCTGTCTCAGCCCGACCGCCCCGCCGGGCGGGGCATGAAGCTACAGGCCTCCCCCGTCAAACAGTTCGCGCTGGACCACGGCATCGCGGTGGCCCAACCCCACAGCCTCAAGCTGGACGGCAAAACCCCGGACGAAGCCCAGGCCGCGCGCGCCGCTCTGGAAGCGGCACAGCCCGATGTGATGGTGGTGGCCGCCTACGGCCTGATCCTGCCCCAGTGGACACTGAGCCTGCCGCGCCTGGGCTGCCTGAACATCCACGCATCGCTGCTGCCGCGCTGGCGGGGCGCGGCCCCCATCCACCGGGCCATCGAAGCGGGCGACCCCGAGACCGGCATCACCATCATGCAGATGGATGCCGGCCTGGACACCGGCGACATGCTGCTGATCGAGCGCGAACCCATCCGGGCCGAGGACACCACCGCCACCCTGCACGACCGCCTAGCCGCGCTGGGCGGGCGCATGATTGTGCAAGCGCTGGAGCTGGCGGCCAGTGGCGGCCTGCACCCCGTCGCGCAACCCCAAGAGGGGGTGACCTACGCCCACAAGATCGACAAGGCCGAGGCCGCCATCGACTGGCGCCAGCCGGCCAGCGACATCGCCCGACGGGTGCGGGCGTTCGACCCCTTCCCCGGCAGCACTTTCAGTCTTGACGGGGACACCATCAAGCTGTGGGCCGCCTCGGTGGTGCCGGCCAGCGGCACGCCCGGCGAAGTGCTGCATGCCCAGGGCGACAGCATGGTCGTGGCCTGCGGAGAACAATCACTGGCCTTGCACACGCTGCAGCGCCCCGGAGGGCGCCGCCAAACGGTGCGAGATTTTCTGCAATCACGCCCTGTCAGCACCCGGCAACTGACTTGAACTGGGCCGAACCGCCCACATTTACAGCAATAGTGCCACCCCCGATCCCACGGAGTATTTGACATGTTCAACCTCATGAAAACCGCCATCCTGATGGCGGCCATCACCGCCCTTTTCATGGCCATCGGCGGCATGATCGGTGGGCGTTCGGGAATGATGCTGGCCCTGGTCGTCGCCCTGGGCATGAACTTCTTCAGCTATTGGTTCTCGGACACCATGGTGCTGAAGATGTACAACGCCCGCGAGGTCGATGCTGCCAGTGCCCCCCGCTATTACGGCATGGTGCAAGAGCTGGCCCAGCGCGCCCAACTGCC
>JAZJZP010000023.1:0-26627 GCA_040389805.1 Pseudomonadota bacterium | reverse complement strand
GTCGAACACCACATGGTCGTAGTCGGCCGCATCGCCCGCCAGCAGGTTCGAGAACTCGTCAAACGACGCGATCTCTGTGGTGCAGGACCCGGAGAGTTGTTCGCGCACCGTGGCGCGCTCGGCCTCGGTGGTCTGCGCCTCCATCTGGGCCAGTACCCGCTGGCGGTAGGTCTCGGCGGCCACATCCGGATCGATGTTGAGCACGGACAGGCCTGGCACGCCCGGCACCGGGGTCGGTGTATTGCGCAAGGGCACGCCCAGCATCTCGTCCAGATTGGAGGCGGCATCGGTACTCACCAGCAGCACACGCTGCCCGGCATCGGCCAGGCCAATGGCCGTGGCTGTGGACAAGGAGGTCTTGCCAACGCCTCCTTTGCCGGTGAAGAACAAATGACGGGTGGGGTGGGGCAGGAGATTCATGGGCAGGGCTGTTGCATCTCAAATAGTCGCCTGGTTGACCCGCTTCATCAACGCCTCAGCGGATTCCTTGCGTTCACTGTAGCGATCCACCAGATAGGGTGCCACGTCGCGCGTCAGTAAGGTGAATTTGACCAGCTCCTCCAGCACATCCACCACCCGGTCGTGGTAGCTGGATGGCTTCATCCGGTCGTGTTCGTCGAACTCCATGAACGCCTTGGCCACCGACGACTGGTTGGGAATGGTCAACATGCGCATCCAGCGCCCCAACACCCGCATCTGGTTGACGGCATTGAAGGACTGCGAGCCGCCGCTCACCTGCATCACGGCCAGCGTCTTGCCTTGCGTCGGGCGAACGGCACCACTGTTCAACGGAATCCAGTCAATCTGCGCTTTCATGATGCCGGTCATGGCGCCGTGGCGCTCCGGTGAGCACCACACCATGCCCTCGGCCCAGTTCGTCAATTCACGCAACTCGACCACTTTGGGGTGGGTGTCGGGCGCATCGTCGGGAAGCGGCAGCCCGCTGGGGTTGAAGATCTTGACCTCTGCGCCCATCGCTTGCAGCAAGCGCGCCGCCTCTTCGACCAGCAGGCGACTGAACGAGCGTGCCCGCAAGGATCCGTACAGCAGCAAAAAGCGCGGGGCATGGGTCGAGGCGTGAGCCGGGCGCAGGCGAGCCAGGTCGGGCACCTGAAAATGCTCAGGCGCAAGCTGGGGCAGGTCCTGCAGGAGTGGGTTGGTGTTCATGGGGGTGGTCATGTGCGGCATGGCCCTTGTTCGTACCAGCCCTTGCTTTGGTTGACCACGCGGACCACCAGCAGCATCACGGGTACTTCAATCAACACACCGACCACCGTGGCCAGTGCTGCGCCTGACTCGAACCCGAACAGGCTGATGGCCGCAGCGACCGCCAACTCGAAAAAGTTACTGGCCCCGATCAGGGCCGAGGGGCAGGCCACCTCATGGGACTCACCCACGCGGCGGTTGAGCCAGTAAGCCAGGGCCGAGTTGAAGAACACCTGGATCAGGATGGGCACCGCGAGCATGGCGATCACCAGAGGCTGTTGGATGATGGCTTGGCCCTGGAATGCAAACAGCAGCACCAGCGTGGCCAGCAAAGCGCTGATGGACCAGGGCCCAATCTTGGCCAGGGCCGCATCGAAAGCGGCCGCGCCCTTCTTGAGCAGGGCTTTGCGCAGCAGTTGCGCCAGGATCACCGGGATCACGATGTACAGCACCACCGAGGTCACCAGGGTGTCCCACGGCACGATGATGGACGACAGGCCCAGCAGCAGTGCGACGATGGGCGCAAAGGCGAACACCATGATCGTGTCGTTCAGGGCCACTTGCGACAGCGTGAACAAGGGGTGACCGTTGGTTAATCGGCTCCACACGAACACCATGGCGGTGCACGGCGCCGCGGCCAGCAAGATGAGCCCGGCGATGTAGCTGTCCAACTGCCCCGCTGGCAGGTAGGGCGCAAACACATGACGCACAAAGATCCAGCCCAACAGGGCCATCGAAAACGGCTTGACGGCCCAGTTGACGAACAAGGTGACGCCGATGCCCTTCCAGTGCTGTCCAACCTGAGTCAGGCTGCTGAAATCTACCTTGATCAGCATCGGGATGATCATCACCCAGATCAGTAAACCCACGGGCAGGTTGACCTTGGCGACCTCCAGGTGACCGATGGCCTGGAACACATCAGGCAGCATCTGCCCCAGGGCGATGCCCACGACGATGCACAGAAAGACCCAGACGGTCAGGTATCGCTCGAAAACGCTCATGGGCGTGACTTGTGGGGTGGTCATGGTGCAGAAGAATCAGCGGTTTTTGGGGGGATGGCGCACGGGGCGGGGGTGCAGGCCTGGCCTTGGCAGCAATGCTGGAGGAGGTAGCCGAGCAACTCGTTCATGTGCTCAAACACGGCCCGGTAAATGAGGTGGCGTCCATCCCGCTCCTGCGTCACCAGGTCGGCGTGCATCAATTCCTTGAGGTGAAAGGACAGCGTGGTGGCGGCCACGTCTAATTGAAGGCTCAGGTCGCCAGGGGTCAGGCCTGCGGGGCCGGCGACCACCAGCGCTCGAAACACGCGCAGGCGCATGGGTTGGGCCAGCGCAGCCAGGGATTTCACAACGGCTTGTTCTTTCATTATTCAATAATATTTGAAGTATTGAATTTATGCAAGCGGACGCACCGACTCTAAAATGACCCGATGACCTCTGCGCCTCCTGCCAAACGCCTTGTCTGTGCGAGATGCCTGCGATCACAAGGCGGCTGTATTTGCGCGTGGATCACGCCCGTCGCGCATGAGGTCGAGGTCTTGATCTTGCAGCACCCGCTGGAGGTGGACAACCCCAAAGGCAGTGCGCGCCTGTTGCACCTCAGTCTGCCGCACTCGCGGATGGTGACGGGCGAAGTGTTTGCCGAGTCGACACTGCAGGCGCTGCTCACCGAGCCGTTTGATCCCCAGGCCTCTGATCCGCGGCCCAAGCGCGCCGTGCTGCTGTATCCGGACACCCCGCAAGATCAGGCGCTGGGCATGCCAGCGCCGCCGCTTTTGCCGCCTGATTGGTTGGGTGCGCCCTCGTCATTGCGCTTGATCGTGCTGGACGGCACCTGGCGCAAGAGCCGCAAGATGCTCTACCTCCATCCGCTGTTGCAGCAATTGCCACGCTTGCCGCTGCGCAATATGCCCGCGTCGCACTACCTGATCCGTCAAGCCCATCGGCCCGATCAGCGCTCGACGCTGGAGGCGACGTGCGCCGCATTGATGCAATTGGAAGGGCGCCTTGAACCATTTCAGCCTTTGCTGACGGCGTTTGACGGCTTTGTGGCACAGCAGTTGGGGGCGCGCTTGCGGGGCGCTGGGCGTGATCAAGTCCCCCCTGATGCAGGTGAAGACGCGGTGAAATTCGAATATTGAGAGCAGGGAGGGCACAATCGTGTCTTTCCTCCCTTTCGTGCCCGCTCCATGCCTTCGACTTCTCCCCAACAACCGGACGACGCTGAACTTCATCAAGTCGAGCCTGCGCCTGAGACTGAGCCCTCGAGTGAGAGCCCTTCGGTCGCGACGACCCCCGAGCTCAGCCCAGCCGCCGCAGCCGCACGCCTCAAGCAGCTGTTCCCGGCCTTGTTTGGCGGCTCGCCCAAGCCGTTGAAGCTGCGGATTCAAGTCGATATTCAGGAGCGTGCCCCGGGCGTGTTCTCCAAGCAAGTCCTGTCGGCTTTTTTCCGCCGTTACACGGGCAGCACGTCGTATTTGCTGGCGGTGGCCAAGGGCAGTCATCGCTATGACCTGGACGGCCAAGCCGTGGCCGAACTGACCGACGAGCACCGCAAGGTCGCGGCCGATGAGTTGACCAGGCGTCGCAGCCTCAACGAAGACCGGCGCGCCCTGGACGACCAAAAGCGCTACAACCGCGCCTGCTTGTTGCGTGACTTCCAGACCACCACCTTGACGCCCGCCAACTTTGCGGCCCTCAAAGGGATCCCGGCAGAAGACCTGGACGGCATCTTGGCCACCGCTCGCGAAGAGGCGGCCCAACAGCCAGCCCAAGCGCCGCAGGCGCCACGTGGAGATCGTCCACGCCGTCCTGGTGGGCCAGCAGGTCGCCCCGAGGGCGCAGGTCGCCAACCCGGTGGCGAAGGGCGTCGCCGCTGAACAAGCCGACCGCCATGTTGACGGCCAGCAGCTGCCTCGTCCATCAGGCCCCTGATGCCGCCGCGCTGGCCCATGACCTGGCGCGCTTTGTTGCCCAGCACCTGAGCGAGGGGCTGGCCCAGCGAGGGCAGGCCTTGCTGGTGCTTTCAGGCGGCAGCACGCCGGTGCCTTTTTTTGAGGCCTTGTCCCAGGCGGACATCGATTGGTCTCGGGTCCACATCACCTTGGCCGATGAGCGCTGTGTGGCACCTGATCACGCCGACAGCAATGGGCGATTGGTTCGGGCGCATTTGCTGCAAGGGCCTGCCGCAGCCGCCCACTGGGTGTCGCTCCAGGCAGCGGAACCCGAGGCTGCGCTGGGATCCTTGCCCTGGCCTGCCGATGTGGTGGTGCTGGGCATGGGGGGGGATGGCCACACGGCCTCCTTGTTCCCGCACGCACCCGAGTTGCAGGCCGCCCTGGACGACACGCTGCCCGGCCGTTGTGTGGTGGTGGGCATACCACCCGCGCCCAATGTGCCCGTGCCGCGCATCAGCCTCAATCGACGGACCCTGCTGGATACCCGTCAACTGGTGGTGCATGTCACCGGGGCGACCAAATGGGCCTTGCTGCAAGAGGCGCTCCAGCCGGGTCCGATCGAGGATCTGCCGATCCGCTTGGCGCTCCATCAACACCAAGCGCCGTGCCGTGTTTTTTATTCCGGTTGAGTCTCGGCATTGAGTGCTATAAACTCAACTTTCTCTGGTCTTGGTCAAACGTTTGGTTGGGACTTGAGGAAGCAGTAAGGGTTGTGCCTGTCGTTGTCAGTCAGCAGGCCAAACTCAGGGAGTTGAACACTGTGCCGCGTTGACGGCATGGTTCCGTGTAGAGCGGTAAGAAGGACCACCATGCATAAAGCTGTGATTGAACCAGCTGCCACAAGAGTTCGCACATCGGAGACATCTGAACGATCATTGGTTCTCGTTGTGGATGACAACGAACTGAACCGGGAAGTCGCTGTCCAGTTGTTGTGGGCCTTGGGCCTGGAAGCCCATGCGGTGTCCACCGGTCAGGAGGCCATCGACTACTGTGAGCATCATTGCCCCGCCGCCGTGTTGATGGACCTGAGCATGCCTGGCATCGATGGTCTGGAGGCCACCCGGCGGATCCGAACCCACGAACAATTGAACTCGAAGAAGCGGGTGCCGATCATCGCTGCGACCGCATCGTTTGAATTTGCAAGCCCGCGCCAGTGCGCCGAAGTAGGGATGGATGGATTCCTTCCCAAACCGCTGTACTTGCCAACCCTGCGCAAGGAGTTGATCAGCCGGGTGTCTTACATGCACGAGTTGGTCGGCGCCTGAGGCACGGATCGCCCGACTCTCCAGAGTAGATCGCACAAGCCCGCGTCACGTGGCGGTTCAATGCATGCGCCCCATGCACCATCATGGCCCACAACTTGCTGTGGTATCCCATGATGCTTGCGACGGTGCAAGCCGGTTTACCTGGAGAACCACGTGTCTATCCACGTTGCCCTGAGTCACGTTACCCATTACACCTATGACCGCCTGGTCAATTTGTCCCCCCAGGTGGTGAGGCTGCGGCCCGCGCCGCATTGCCGTACCCGCATCCTCTCGTATTCGCTCAAGGTGGAGCCGGTCGTCCATTTCGTCAACTGGATGCAAGACCCGTTTTCGAACCACCTGGCGCGCCTGGTGTTTCCGGAGCAGACCCGGCAGTTCAAGATTACGGTGGACTTGGTCGCCGAGATGGCGGTCTACAACCCCTTTGACTTCTTTCTGGAGCCTGAGGCCGAGACCTATCCCTTTGCCTACGAGACCGGCCTCAAGCATGACTTGGCGCCTTACCTGGTCACCGACCCGCTCACCCCCGCATTCGAGAAGTTCATCGCGTCCATTGACCTCAAAGAGGTCCGCACGATCGACTTTCTGGTGGGGCTGAACCAGCGCCTGCAAAACGACATCAGCTACACCATCCGCATGGAGCCTGGCGTGCAGACGCCCGAGGAAACGCTCACGCTCAAATCAGGCTCCTGTCGTGACACCGGCTGGTTGCTGGTGCAGGCCTTGCGCCACCTGGGCTTGGCCGCCCGTTTTGTGTCGGGTTACCTGATTCAACTCAAGGCCGATGTGGCGGCCTTGGATGGCCCCTCGGGCACCGAGGTCGACTTCACCGACTTGCATGCGTGGTGTGAGGTGTTCCTGCCCGGTGCGGGCTGGATCGGCCTGGACCCGACCTCGGGTTTGATGGCGGGCGAGGGTCATATCCCCGTGGCCTGCACCCCCGAGCCGACCACGGCGGCCCCGGTCAGCGGTGCGGTGGACGAGTGCGAGGTCAGCTTCTCGCACGAGATGAACGTGACGCGCATCTACGAGTCGCCGCGCGTGACCAAGCCCTACACCGATGCGCAATGGCAGGCCATTGATGCCTTGGGTGCGCAGGTCGACCTGCAACTGCAACGCAGTGATGTGCGCCTGACCATGGGCGGCGAGCCCACGTTCGTGTCGGTCGAAGACCGCGAAGGCGCCGAGTGGAACACCGACGCCCTGGGGCCGACCAAACGCGGTCTGGCCACCACCTTGGTGCACAAACTGCGCGAGCGCTATGGGCAGGGTGGCTTTCTGCACTTCGGCCAGGGCAAGTGGTACCCCGGTGAGCAGCTGCCGCGCTGGGCCCTGTCCATCTTCTGGCGCACCGATGGCCAGCCGTGCTGGCATGACCCCAGCTTGTTCGCCGACGAGGGCCGTGGCACGCACTACACCAGTGAGGACGCCAAGCGCTTCATGGACACCCTGGGCACCAAGTTGGGCGTGGGCACCCAGCACATCCTGCCGGGCTACGAGGACACCTGGTACTACCTCTGGCGTGAGCGCCGTCTACCTGTCAACGTGGATCCGTTTGACGCGCGTCTGGACGACGAGATGGAGCGCGCCCGCCTGCGCCGGGTCTTCGACCAAGGCCTGGATCACGCCGTGGGCTATGTGCTGCCCCTCAAGCGCGAACATGCGGTGGGTTTGAGTGGCCCGCGCTGGATCACCGGCCCCTGGTTCTTCCGCGACGAGCGCATGTACCTCACGCCAGGCGACTCCTCGATGGGCTATCGCCTGCCGCTCGATTCGCTGCCCTGGGCGTCGGCCGACCAACTGCCTTACCTGCACCAGCACGATCCCTTTGCGCCCAAGCCCGCTTTGGCCGCAGCCGCGCAGTTGCGGGCGCAGTACGCCTCGCATCGCCAGGGCGGTGGTTTGGCCGAGGGCGGCACGGTGGCCGTGCAGGGCCAAGCGGTCGAAGGTCTGGGTGGCGCGGCCGCCAATGGCGAGTGGGGTGCTTTGCCGGCCAACGGTCTGAATGCCGAGGCGGCTGCGGCAGGCCCGACCACGGCCAGTGCCGAGGACCTGAGCCGCTCGCCGCATCGGTTTGAGTCGGCCCACTGGATCACGCGCACTGCTTTGTGCGTGGAAGTGCGCAACCCGGACCGCGCCAGTGGCCCCAAGGTCGAGGCGGCTGGGCAGGGCGGCGGCGTCATGTATGTCTTCATGCCCCCGCTGGCGGCGCTGGACGACTATCTGGATCTGTTGGCTGCCGTCGAGGCCACGGCCTGCGAGCTGGGCATGAAAATCGTGCTGGAGGGCTACCCGCCACCACGCGATGCCCGCTTGAAAATGCTGCAGGTCACGCCCGACCCCGGCGTCATCGAGGTCAACATCCACCCCGCCTCCAGCTGGGCGCAGCTGGTCGATCACACCGAGTTTTTGTACCAGGCGGCGCATGAAACCCGCTTGTCCACCGAGAAGTTCATGGTGGATGGACGCCACACGGGCACCGGCGGCGGCAACCACTTTGTGATGGGCGGCGCCACGCCGACCGACAGCCCTTTCTTGCGCCGACCCGACCTGATCCCCAGCCTGTTGACCTTCTGGCACAACCACCCGGCCTTGTCCTACCTGTTCTCGGGCATGTTCATTGGCCCGACCAGCCAGGCACCGCGCTTGGACGAAGCGCGCACCGATCAGGTCTACGAGGTCGAGATTGGCCTGCGCGAGATCGAGCGCCAAATCGAAATGCATGGCACCTGCCCGCCGTGGATGATCGACCGCACGCTGCGCAACTTGCTGATCGATGCGACGGGCAACACCCACCGCAGCGAGTTCTGCATCGACAAGCTTTATTCACCCGATGGCCCCACCGGGCGCCTGGGGCTGCTGGAGTTGCGTGCCTTTGAGATGCCGCCCCACGCCCACATGAGCCTGGTGCAGCAACTCTTGCTGCGCGCGCTGGTGGCCTGGTTCTGGCGCGAGCCGTACAAGGGGCATGGCGCGCAACGCCTGACCCGCTGGGGCACGGGTCTGCACGACCGCTTCTTGCTGCCCCGTTTTGTCGAACAAGACTTTGACGACGTGTTGTTTGAACTGGGTCAGGCGGGCTTTCATTTCGACGCGGCCTGGTTCGCGCCGCACTTTGAGTTCCGCTTCCCCTATGTGGGTGAAGTGGCGGCCGGGGGCGCCCGCTTGACCGTGCGCACCGCTTTGGAGCCCTGGCACGTGATGGGCGAAGAGGGCTCGCCTGGCGGCACGGTTCGCTATGTGGACTCGTCTCTGGAGCGCCTGGAGGTGCTCGTCACGGGGCTGAACGGCAACCGCCACGTGGTCACCGTCAACGGCCATGTGCTGCCGCTGCATCCCACCGGGCGGGTGGGCGAGTTCGTGGCCGGGGTACGTTACCGTGCCTGGCAGCCGCCGTCATGCTTGCATCCCACCATCGGCAGCGATGCACCGCTCACCTTTGACCTGGTCGACAGTTGGCAGCACCGCTCCTTGGGCGGGTGCCAGTACCATGTGGCCCACCCGGGCGGGCGCAACTACGACACCTTCCCGGTCAATGCCTACGAGGCAGAAAGCCGGCGCCTGTCACGCTTCTTCCGCATGGGGCACACGCCGGGGGTGATGACGGTTAAACCGCTCAAGCCCGGGATCGAGCACCCGTTGACCCTGGACCTGCGTACCGCCAAAATGGGTGGAATCTGATTTGCAAACTGACCCCCGATGCCCACTTCTTTGAAGCTGTTCGACGAAGATCCTGATCAACCGACGGCGGCGCAGGCCTTGCTGCACCGGGCGCGTGCCGTTGAGGCCGGTCATTACGACGACCTGCGCAGTGCAGACGGTGCCTTGCAGCCTGGTTGGCAGGACTTTGCTGATCACCTGGGGGGGGCGCTGGACGAGTTGACGCAACGCCAGGCCTTGCTGGCCCGCCAGATCCAAGAAGATGGCGTGACCTACAACGTCTACAGCGCGCAGGGCAGTCCCTCGCGGCCATGGTCTCTGGAGGTCTTGCCGCGACTGATCAGCGCCAAGGACTGGCGCTTGATCGAACATGGCGCGGCCCAGCGCGCCAGCTTGCTCAACCACATCGCTGCCGATGTGTATGGCGAGCAGCAGTTGCTTAAAGATGCCTATTTGCCTGCCGCGCTGGTGCTGGGGCACCCGGGTTATCTGCGGGGCTTGCATGGCGTCAAGCCCCTGGGCGGCGTCTACCTGCATGTGGTGGCGTTTGACATGGTGCGTGGGCCTGACGGGGCCTGGTGGGTGATGTCGCAGCGCACCGAGGCCCCCTCGGGCCTGGGCTACGTCATGCAGAACCGGCTCATCGTGTCGCGCCTGTTCCCGGAGGCGTTTCGTGCCTTGAACGTGCAGCACCTTGCCAGTGGGTTCAGGCGCCTGTTGGAGACCCTGCAGACGCTGGCCGAGCCCTGTGCCCAAGGGCAGGCACCGCGTCTGGCCTTGCTCACCCCGGGGCCTTACAGCGAGACCTATTTCGAACATGCCTACCTGGCACGCTACCTGGGCTTGCCCCTGGTCGAGGGCGGTGATCTGACCGTGCGTGACGAGCGCCTCTACCTCAAAACCGTGCAGGGCCTGGAGCCCATTCATGGCCTGCTGCGCCGACTTGATGACGACTACTGCGACCCCCTGGAGTTGCGCAGCGAATCGACGCTGGGCGTGCCGGGTTTGATGCAAGCCGTGCGGGCGGGCAATGTGGTCATGGCCAATGCCCTGGGCACCGGTTTTCTGGAGTCACCCGCCGTGCATGGCTTCTTGCCGGCCTTGTCTCGTCATCTGCTGGGTGAAAAACTGGCGCTGCCATCCCTGCCGACCTGGTGGTGTGGAGAAGAGTCCGCCTGGCTGGATGTCAAAGACGAGTTGGGCGAGCAGGTTGTTCGGCCCACCTACCCCTTTGGCGGCGTGACCACGCCCGGTTTTGGCTCCGCCGCCTTGAGGCAAAGCCTGGACGCGGTGGTGGGCCGCACCTTGACGCCCGCCGCGCTCAAGGCCTGGCGCGAACGCATTGAGCGGCTGGCAGGTGTTGCCCGGCGGCATGACCCGCATTGCCACCCGTGATGCCGGGCCGGTGTCCATGCAACTGGGCGGCAGCAGCCTGGACACCTGGGTCATGACCGAGGGCCCGGTTGACACCTTCTCGATGCTGCATCAAACGGTCAAGCTCGATGAGCTGGTGCAACGTCAGCGTCCAGTGTCCAGCCGAACGGGCGAAAACCTGTTCTGGATGGGGCGCTATACCGAGCGAGTCGAGTTTCAGTTGCGGCTGGTGCAGGGCTTGGCCAGCGTGTTGGCCGATGATGACGACACCGACCGAGCCGTGCTGGAGGCCCTGACCGATCTGGCCCGCAGCAACGGTTTGGTGCCCAAAGACACCCCCAGTCTGTTGAAGTCGCCGCTGGTTTTTGAGCGCGCCAGTGTGGAGGCGCTGGGTGATGCTCGGGCCAAGCAAGGAGCGTGCAGCGTGGCCTACAATCTGGGGGCGCTTGAGCGCTCTGCCCACGCCTTGCGCGAGCGCTTGTCCCCCGAGCATTGGCGTTTGCTGCGGTCCCTGGGCGAGGATTTTCAAACCAAGTTGCGCGGGCACCAGGCCGATCCTGACGAGGTGGCTCCCTTGCCCGACATGGTGCATGCCAACGAGGCCCTGGACCACCTGGCCATGCAGCTGGCCGCAGTCACCGGCGCGCAGACCGACCGCATGACCCGTGACGCTGGCTGGCGCTTGCTGACCGTGGGGCGCCTGGCCGAGCGACTCGTCAGCTACGCAGGAGTATTGCAGTCCTTCTGGCTGCGTGATGCCACCCACACGCCGCAGGGCTTTGATCTGATGCTCATGCTGTTTGACAGCGCCATCACCTTTCGGGCGCGGTTTCAGCGGCGCCTGGAGTTGCCTGCCTTGTTGGCCTTGCTGGTGGTCGATGAAGCCAACCCGCGCTCGCTGGCCTGCGTGCTGCGTCGCTTGCGCACCGAGTTGGGTAAATTGCCCGACCGCGGCGGCCCGCTCGACGACCTGCTGGCACTGCTGCCTCAAGAAGGCGTGGGGGTCAGCTTTGAAGAACTCTGCGAGCCCGAGTTGGGCAACGCCGCCGTGTTGGCCTTGGCCCAACGGCTGATGTCCACCGGATGGCGCCTGTCTGATGAGTTGGCGCGGCGCTACTTTGCCCATGCCGAGCCGACCGAGCAGATGGTGAGCGCATGAGCGATCCCACGAGCGAGCCCACAACCGCGCGCCTGAGCGTTGAGCACGAAACCCGCTACCACTACGCGCAGCCCGTCGAGATGGCCCAGCACATTGCCTGCCTGCGGCCCTTGTCGGATGCGGGCCAGAGCCTGGAGCTGTTCGAGATGAACGTCAGCCCGACCCCGGCGCAGCACAGCACGCGGCGCGATGCCTTCGGCAACAGCCGCGCCTACTTTGCGCTCAATGCCGCGCACCGCGAGTTGACCGTGGTGGCGCGCAGCCACGTCACCGTACAGCATCGCTACCCAGGGCTGGACGCCAGCAAGGGCTTGACCTGTGGCGAGGTGCGCGAGCGGCTGACCTATCGGGCCGAAGCCCCGTTTGAAAGCGCCAGCGAGTTCTCGTATGCCTCGCCGTTCGTGCCCATGCACGACGAGTTGCGGGCCTATGCGGCCCCATCCCTGCTTGACGACCGGCCACTGGCCGAGGCGGCCATTGAGCTGATGAACCGCATCCACGCCGACTTCAAATACGCCCCGGCCTCGACCGACATTTCCACGCCGATTTTGTCGGTGTTCGCGCGCCGCCAAGGTGTTTGCCAAGACTTTGCCCACCTCATGCTGGGTTGTCTGCGGGCTTGCGGCTTGGCGGGTCGCTACGTCAGCGGCTACCTGTTGACCTTGCCGCCTGCGGGGCAGACCCCCTTGGTGGGGGCCGATGCCTCGCATGCCTGGCTGAGCGTCTGGTGCCCCGGTTTGGGGCTGGCGCTGGCCGATGACTGGCTGGATGTGGACCCGACCAACGACTGTGTGCCCGCCACCCACCACATCCGCGTGGCCCATGGACGAGATTTTGGCGATGTCACGCCACTGCGTGGTGTGATCCGGGGCGGGCGTGATCACACCCTGATGGTGCGCGTAACCACCCGACTGCTGCCAGATCAGGCCCCGGCTGAGCTTGAATGCACTAAAGTGGGTTGACCCTGCACAGCGGCATGGCAAGGCGTCCGAAACGGTGCTGAGTCAAGGCGGGGTGCGCCAAGGTTGGCACACTCTGTGCATTGGCTAGACAGACCGCTGTTTTTGAGGGACTCCCTGACGGGACGAAGGCCATGAAATTCTTCGACGAAATGAACGTCAGCAGCGCCCAAGTGCGCGACCACTACCAGGTCTACGACCGCTGGTTGGCCCGTCAGCCCCGCGAGGTGATGCGCTCACGCCGCGAAGAAGCCGAGATGATCTTTCGGCGGGTCGGCATCACCTTCGCCGTCTATGGAGACAAAGACGAAACCGGCGCGGGCAACGAACGCCTGATCCCCTTTGATTTGATCCCGCGCATCATTCCGGCCAAAGAATGGCGTGACATGGAGAAGGGCCTGCGCCAACGCGTTACCGCCTTGAACCACTTTCTGCACGACGTCTATCACGACCAGGAAATCCTCAAGGCCGGCATCATCCCGTCGGAGCCGGTGCTCAACAACGCCCAGTTCCGCAAGGAGATGATGGGCTTGAGCGTGCCGGGGGGCATCTACTCCATCATCTCGGGCATCGACATCGTGCGCGCGGCCAACCCCGATGGATCGGGCACCTACTACGTGCTGGAAGACAATCTGCGCGTGCCCAGCGGCGTCAGCTACATGCTGGAGAACCGCAAGATGACGATGCGGCTCTTCCCGGAGCTGTACTCTGAGCACCGCATTGCCCCCGTGGCCCATTACCCCGACATGCTGCTGGACACCTTGCGTGCCGTGGCACCGGCATCGGTCAACGAGCCCACCGCCGTGGTGCTCACGCCGGGCATGCACAACTCGGCCTATTTTGAGCACGCCTTCTTGGCGCAGCAAATGGGCATCGAGCTGGTCGAAGGGCAAGACTTGTTCGTCAAGGACGACTTTGTCTACATGCGCACCACCCGTGGTCCGCAACGTGTCGATGTGATCTATCGGCGGGTCGATGACGATTTCATGGACCCGGAGGTCTTCCGCAAAGACTCGACCATCGGCGTGGCTGGGCTGCTGCGCGCCTACCGCGCGGGCAACGTCACCCTGGCCAATGCCATTGGCACGGGCATTGCCGATGACAAGTCCATCTACCCTTATGTGCCCAAGATGATCGAGTTCTACTTGGGCGAGCAACCCATATTGCAGAACGTGCCCACGCACCTGTGCCGCGAGAAGGACGACCTCCAGTACGTGCTCGATCACCTGGGCGAGCTGGTCGTCAAAGAGGTGCATGGCGCGGGCGGCTACGGCATGCTGGTGGGGCCGGCCTCTACCAAGGCCGAGATTGAGGACTTTCGCAAAGTCTTGCTGTCAAACCCCAGCAACTACATTGCCCAACCCACGCTGTCGCTGTCGACGTGCCCGACCTTTGTCGAGTCCGGTATCGCTCCGCGCCACATTGATCTGCGGCCCTTCGTCTTGTCGGGCAAGACCGTGCAGATGGTGCCCGGCGGTTTGACCCGCGTGGCCTTGAAAGAAGGCTCGCTGGTGGTCAACAGCTCGCAGGGCGGCGGCACCAAAGACACCTGGGTTTTGGAATCATGAGGAGGGATTGCACATGCGTTACGACGGCTCTCGCGCCCACAGTCTGCCTTCAGACCCTTCCGAAGATCGCGCGTCAGGCGAACAGCCTGCGCTGGATCTGATTCTTCACACTCCCCGTACGGAGTCCTGCATGCTGTCACGAACCGCTGACCACCTCTTCTGGATGGCTCGCTACATGGAGCGGGCCGAGAACACCGCTCGTCTGCTCGATGTCAACTACCAGACCTCGCTGCTGCCGCAGTCCAGCGAATCGGCGCTGCAAGGCTGGAAGGGCTTGCTGGGCATCAGCGAGCTGTCCAAAGACTATGAAGAACGCTTTGACGAGATCACGGCCCGCGATGTCATGAGCTTCATGGTCAGCGACGCCAGCAATCCGTCCAGCATTTTGAGCTGCCTGCGGGCGGCGCGCGAGAACGCTCGGGCGGTGCGAGGCGCCTTGACCACCGAGGTGTGGGAGACCTCCAATCAAACGTGGCTGGAGTTCAACCGCTTGTTAGGCACGGGCGCTTTGAAGAAGGACCCGGCCGAGTTATTCGAGTGGGTCAAGTTCCGCTCACACCTGTCGCGCGGCGTGACGCTGGGCACCATGCTGCAAGACGAGTCGTTCCACTTTCAGCGCATTGGCACGTTCCTGGAGCGGGCCGACAACACGGCCCGATTGCTGGACGTGAAGTTCCACGGCATGGAGGTCGAGTTTTTCGGCTCCGGCGTGGGCAACGAGGCCAAAGAGGTCGATTTTTACCACTGGTCGGCCGTGCTGCGCAGCGTCTCGGCGTTCGAGGTGTATCGCAAGGTCTACCGCAACGTGATCCGACCTGAAAAGGTGGCCGAGTTGCTGATCTTGCGCCCCGACATGCCCCGGTCATTGCTGGCCAGCATGAACGAGGTCGTTCTCAATCTTCGGGCGGTGGCCAATGACCAGAGTGACGACACCTTGCGCCGCGCAGGTCGCCTCAGGGCTGACCTTCAGTACGGCAGCATTGACGAGATTTTGGCCACCGGTCTGCACGCCTACCTCACGCAGTTTTTAGACCGCGTGGGTGACCTGGGCTATGGCATCAGTCGTGACTTTTTGATGCCGGCTTAAGCGTTGGGTGGCATGTTCAGGCCGCCGGCGTGGTCGGCGGCACGTAGCCTTGCACGGCATCACCACCCGAGCCAAAGAAGAACTGCTCCATCTGGCGGGCCAGGTATTGGCGTGCACGGGCATCGGCCAGGTTCAGGCGGTTTTCATTGACCAGCATGGTCTGGTGCTTGAGCCACAACTGCCAGGCTTCTTTGCTGATTTCGTTGTAAATGCGCTTGCCCAGCTCACCGGGGTAGGGGGCAAAGTCCAGGCCGTCGCCCTCTTTTTTGAGGTGGGTGCATTGAATGGTGCGTGCCATGTGAATCAACTTCCGAAAAAAATTACTTGAGGTGTTTGACCAGCACTTGCGAGCGCCGGTCCAATTTGTAAAGGCGTTTGCGGGCTTCGGGCAACCACGCGGGGTCCACCGGGGCAAAGCCGCGTTTGATAAACCAGTGCATGGTACGCGTGGTCAATACAAACAATGTAGATAGGCCCATTGCCCGGGCGCGTTGTTCAATGCGCTTGAGGATGCGCTCACCGTCGCCCTGACCCTGCACATTGGGCGACACGGTCAGGGCCGCCATTTCGGCGGTGCCCGCTTCCGGGTAGGCGTGCAGGGCGGCACAGCCAAAGATCACGCCGTCGTGTTCGATCACGGTGTATTGGGCCACATCGCGCTCGATCTCGGTGCGGTCGCGCTTGACCAGGGTGCCGTCTTTTTCAAACGGTTCGATCAATTGCAGGATGCCGCCCACGTCGTCCGGCGTGGCTTCGCGCAGGCTCTCCAGCTTTTCGTCGACGATCATGGTGCCCACGCCATCGTGGGTGAACACCTCCATCAGCAAGGCGCCGTCCACCTTGAAGGGGATGATGTGCACGCGCTCCACGCCGCCTTCGCTGGCCTTGACCGCGTGCTGCAGGTAGAAGGCCGTGTCGGTGGGTTGCATGGGGTTGGGCAGGGTGGCGACCAAGCGCTTGGCGTCGGCCAGGGCCAGTTCCTGGTCGATCTCGTCGTCGTTGTTTTGCGTGGCTTCCAGTTCGACCGCCTTGTCGGGGGTCTGCACCACGCTTTGCAAAATGCCGCGCACCTCAGTCACGAAAATCAGCTTGTCGGCCTGCAGGGCGATGGCGGCGCTGGTGGCCACGTCTTCCATGCTCAGGTTGAAGGCCTCGCCTGTGTGCGAAAAACCGAAGGGTGAGAGCATGACCATGGCGCCGGTGTCGATGGCGCGGCGCACGGGCATGGCGTCAATCTTGCGGACCAGGCCGGTGTGCATGAAGTCCACTCCGTCGACGATGCCCACGGGGCGTGCCGTCACAAAGTTGCCGGAGATGACGCTGACCGAGGCCCCCGCCATCGGCGTGTTGGGCAGCCCCAGCGAAAACGCTGCTTCGATTTCATAGCGCAACTGGCCGGCCGCCTCCTGGGCGCAGTCCAGTGCCACGGAGTCGGTGATGCGCATGCCGTGGCTGAACTTGGACTCTTGCCCTTTGGCGCGCAGCTGTTCTTCCAGCTGGGGCCTGAAGCCGTGGGCCAGCACGATCTTGATCCCCATGGCGTGCATCAGGGCCAGGTCCTGCACAAAGCTCTCTAATTTGCCGGCGGCAATCAGTTCACCCGACAGTCCGACCACGAAGGTCTTGCCGCGGTGCGCGTGGATGTGCGGCGCCACCGAGCGGAACCACGGTACAAAGGTGTGGGGAAAAACTAGGTCCATTGAGGGGCGCGCCGGCGGGGCAGCTGTCTAGAAAAAAGGAGGGGAGGCGTCAGGCCCCAATGTTACGGGCAATGCGCGGTCCCCACACGCCGCGGAAGGCGCCGGAGTGCACGCGGGGCTCAATTGAGGTCGACAAGCGCCCGCCTTAGGGCTTTCCCTGGCGTGCTCCAACCCAGGTGCTTGGGTATTTTCCCTTGGGGTGGTCATCGGTGTCAGTGGATGGCCGACAGGGGCAATGATCGGAATGGGCTTTGATAAATAACATTGCATATCACTTATCAAGTCCGTGGAGATATTCATGTCGAATCACCTCAGCCGCTTGGCGGCCGTGCTCTTTTCTGCCGCTGTCCTGACGCATGTTCAAGCGCAGACCACGACGCTGGGCACGCGCAGCGCCACCAACAGCAACAACCCCGCCGTGTTGACCAACGCGGCGGCGAAGTGGACGGCCTATTCACGCCCGGAGGTTCATGCCGGCGCCATCACGAAGCCGCTTCAGTACGTCACCTTGAGTTCTGGCAAGAAGCTGGCCGTCTACGTGTCGGTGCCTGCCAATTGGCTGGGCATGCCGGTTCCGGGCAAGTTCCCCGTCATCCTGACACAGACGGCTTACCGGGCCGATGCGGCACGGTTGCTGGGCTCGATGGTCCCGTCCGACACCACGCTGATCATCGGCGGGCTGGACAAGTTCATGGTCAAGCGCGGCTACATCACAGTGGCGTTCGACGTTTATGGCACGGGCTTGTCGGATGGGCGTACCAAACTGCTGGGCGAGGAAGTGCAGCAGGCCTACGCCGAGGCCGTCAACTGGATCACCCGCCAAGCCTGGTTTGACGGCAACCTGGGTGTGGCGGGCACCTCCTACCTGGGCATCTCGGCTTTGCTGACGGCCGAGCAGCGCAACCCGGCGGTCAAGGCGGTGTTCGCCGAATTGCCCATGGGTGACCCTTACCGTGGCACGGTGGTCACGGGGGGGCTGTTCAACGCCTGGTTTCTGAAGAACTGGCTGGTGCTGACGCAGAACATGTCCGTGGTGAACGGCCCGGCCAAACTGCTGCATCCGCTGCTGGCCAGCCAGATCGACAAGGCCACGCAGGACCACATCGCGGCCATCAACGAGTGGTACCTCCCGACGATCAACAGGGGCTTGGCCGGTGAAGTGGGCATGGCCACGGACGATGGCACCTTCTGGTCTGTTCGTTCGTCGCTTGAGAAGGCCTCCAGCATCGAGGTGCCGACCTTCATTGTGGGCTCCAGTCACGATATTTTTCAGCGCGATGAGCCCTTGCTGTACGAGCAGTTGAAGACCCATGTCAACACCAAGTTGTTGATCATGCCGGGTGTGCACCTGCAAACCATTCTGGGCGGCATGAAAGACAAGAACAACGCGCAGTTCAACGGCGCGCCAGGCTCGGAAGCGCTGCTGCTTCAATGGTTTGACCAGTACCTCAAAGGCATGAAGACTGGCGTACAGCAGATGCCGAACGTGACGCAGTTCGTTGATGGCTATGGCGCCGCCGGGGCGGAGCGCTATGCCTCCACCACCGATTGGCCTCATCCGGCCATGACGCCACAACGCCTGTACCTGCGTGGTGATCAGACGATCAGCGCCCAGGCGCCCACCACCCCGGAGGCCAGCTACACCATCAGCGAGCCGCCAGCACCGACCGTACTCCCAGGCACCAACAAGGCCGGCACCATGTTGCAGGTCGGCTTGACCTTCCCCGATGGCAGCGATTGTTCGATCAGTCACTACCAGTGGTCGCTCGGATTCTCTGGCCTGACGGGCACCAAACCCTGCTATGCCGACAACACGCAGGTAGAGGCAGCGCAGCACGCCATCAACTATGAAACGGCGGTGCTGGGCAGTGACCTCTATCTCAATGGCCCCATCCAGGCCGACATCTGGATGAGCGCAACGAACGCCCAGGCCGCCGTGTCGATCCGTGTGGATGATTTCGACCCTGCCACGGGGGTGTCCAAGCCCTTGACCAATGGCCTTCAATCGGCCGCATTCCGGGCCGTGGATGCCAGTCGCTCGCGCTTTGTGAATGGTGTGATGATGCAGCCCTGGCACCCGTTCACGGCCGCGTCGATCTTGCCTGTGGTACCTGGGCAGCCCATGCTGGTGCCGGTCGAAGTCTTTCCAACCGCGGCCGTAATCAAGGTCGGACACAAGCTGCGCATCTCCATCAGCGCCAGCAATCAAGTGCAAGGCATCTGGTCTCTGGACAGGCAGGCGCAGGCCAATGGCAATGTGAGCACCATCCTCATTGATCCGGCGCATGCGTCGAGCATCGTGCTGCCTGTGGTGCCCACCAGTGTGCTGAACTGAGGCCGCGCAGCGAATTGGCGCTGGACGCCCGATAATGTTCGGTTCGTCCAGCGCCAACACCTGTGCCCCGTGCCATCCAACCTGCCCGTCATCATCTTTCCAGAATCGCTGCCGGTCAGTGCCAAACGGGCTGACATTGAGGCCGCTCTGCGCGAGTACCAAGTCATCATCGTGTGTGGTGAGACGGGCTCGGGCAAGACCACGCAGCTGCCAAAAATCGCACTGAGCATGGGCCGCGGTGGCTGGGGCCAGCCGCGCCAGCCGGGCAAGCGCGCCCAGCAAATTGGCCACACCCAGCCGCGCCGGATTGCCGCCTCCAGCGTGGCCAAGCGCATCGCCGAAGAGCTGAACACCCCGCTGGGTGAGGTGGTCGGCTACAAGGTGCGGTTTCAGGACCGGCTGCAACCGGGGGCCTCGGTCAAGCTGATGACCGACGGTATTTTGCTGGCTGAAACGCAGTCTGATCCGGACCTGCGCGCCTACGACACCATCATCATCGACGAGGCGCACGAACGCAGCCTCAACATCGACTTCTTGCTGGGCTACTTGCGGCAACTCCTGCCGCGTCGACCGGACCTCAAGGTCATCGTCACCTCGGCCACGATCGATGCCGACCGCTTTGCCCAGCACTTTGCCTCGGCCAAGGGCCCCGCGCCGGTCATCATGGTGTCGGGCCGCTTGTTCCCGGTGGAGCAGCGCTGGCGTCCTTTTGAAGACAGCCGCGACTACGGCCTGAACGAGGCCATCACCGATGCGGTGGACGAGCTCTGGCGCGAAGGCGGTGGCAGCGGCGACATCCTGGTGTTTTTGCCGGGTGAGCGCGAGATCCGCGAAGCCGCCGACCACCTGCGCAAGCACATGGCCAACCAGCGGTTGGTGGCCAACATCCTGCCCTTGTTTGCGCGACTGAGCCAGCAAGAGCAGGACGAAGTCTTTCGCACGGGCGGGGCGCGGCGCATTGTGCTGGCCACCAATGTGGCCGAAACCTCGCTGACCGTGCCGGGCATCCGCTACGTGATCGACACCGGTTCGGCCCGGATCAAGCGCTACAGCTTTCGCAACAAGGTCGAGCAGTTGCAGGTCGAGCCGATCAGCCAATCGTCGGCCAATCAGCGGGCCGGGCGTTGCGGGCGTGTGGCCAATGGCATCTGCATTCGGCTGTACGACGAAAAAGACTTCAACGCGCGACCACGCTTCACCGACCCCGAGATCCTGCGCTCCTCGTTGGCGGGTGTGATCCTGCGCATGAAGTCCCTGCACCTGGGGCTGGTCGACGACTTTCCGTTCATCGAGCCGCCCCTGCGCAAGGCCATTGCCGACGGCTACCAGCTGCTCAACGAGCTGGGTGCCGTGGATGATGCCAACGAGATCACGCCCCTGGGCCTGACCCTGGCCCGCTTGCCGCTGGACCCGCGCGTGGGCCGCATGATTCTGGAGGCCAAAGACCGCGAAGCACTGGCCGAGATGCTGGTGATCGCGTCCAGCCTGAGCGTGCAGGACGTGCGTGACCGGCCCATCGAGCACCAACAGGCCGCTGACGAAAAGCACAAGAAGTTCGACGACGAGAAGTCGGAGTTCATGGGCACGCTCAAATTGTGGAAGTGGCTGGACGAGGGCCGGGGTGGCCATGGCCACCATGCGCCGGGCGCCCCCGAGCAACACAAGCTGAGCCATCGCAAATACGAGCAACTGCTGCGCGAGAACTTCGTCAACCCGCGCCGCGTGCGCGAGTGGAAGGATGTCTACGCCCAACTGCACACCGTGGTGGCCGAGCACAACTGGCGCCTCAATGGCAGCCCCGCCACCTACGAGCAAGTGCATTGCTCCTTGCTCGCAGGTCTGCTGGGCAACCTGGGCTGCAAGAGCGAAGACGAAGAGTGGTACCTGGGCGCACGCGGCATCAAGTTCTGGAAGCACCCCGGCGCCAACCTGTCCAAAAAGCCTGGACGCTGGATCCTGGCGGCCGAGCTGGTCGAAACCACGCGCCTGTATGGTCGCGGCATCGCCAACATCGAGCTGCCCTGGGTGGTCCAGATGGGTGCCCACCTGCTCAAAAAGCAGATGCTGGAGCCCCACTGGGAGAAAAAGGCCGCCGAGGTCGTCGCGCTGGAGCGGGCCACCCTGTATGGCTTGGTTATCTACAGCAACAAGCGGGTCAATTTTGGTTTGATCGATCCACCCTTGGCGCGCGAGATGTTCATCCGCGAAGCCCTTGTCAATGGCGAGTGGGAGACCCGTCTGCCATTCCTGGCGCACAACCGCAAGCTCATCGCGCAGGTCGAGTCGCTGGAGCACAAGTCACGTCGACAAGACGTGCTGGTGGACGACGAGCTGATCGCCGCGTTCTACGACGCCCAGGTCCCGCCAGAGGTGGTCTCGGGGGCGACGTTTGAGCGCTGGTATCGACACGAGGCACGCGAGAACCCCAAGCTGCTGCACCTCACGCGTGAAGAGTTGATGCGCCACGAGGCCGCAGGCATCACCAGCAGCGCCTTCCCCAAGACCATTCGGCTGGGCGGCATCGATTGCGCCACCGCCTATCTGCACGACCCCGGCGATGCCCGTGATGGCGTGACCGTGACCGTGCCCATTTTTGCGCTCAACCAGGTGGGCGATGAGCGTGGTGAATGGCTGGTGCCCGGCATGCTCAAAGACAAAGTGCTGGCCCTGCTCAAAAGCCTGCACCAAAAGCCCCGCGCCCGATTGGTGCCGCTGCCGGACTTTGTCGACGCCTTTGTGCAGTCGGCGCCGTTTGCGCAGGGCGGCTTGCTGGACGTGCTGCTCAAGGCCGTGCGCGACAAGACCCAGTTGGACATCAAACGCGCCGACTTCAAGTTGGAGTTGTTGCAGCCCCACCTGTTCATGAACTACCGCGTGGTGGATGAGCATGGTCGGCAGTTGGGCATGGGCCGCAACTTGGCGGCGCTCAAAGCCGAGTTGGGCCACGAAGCCCGTGGGGCCTTCCAGGCGCTGGCCGCGCTCAAGGCGCAGGCGGTGGTGGAGACCCGTCCGATGTCCGTGGCCGAGGCGGGTCCAGTCCTTGACACGCGGGGCACGCGTGTGGTGGCGGCGCCGTCCGTCAAAGCACAATCCGCCCAGGCCCCCAAGCCCTTGACCGACTGGTCATTTGGCGAGCTGCCCGAACTGATGGAGATGCAGCGCGGGGGGCACACCCTGATTGGCTTTCCGGCCTTGATCGACAAGAGCGCTCACGTCGAGATCGAAGTCTTTGACGAGCCCGATGTGGCCGCGGCCAAGCACCGCGCGGGTTTGCGCCGTCTGGTCGCCTTGCAGATCAAAGAGCCGCTCAAGTACCTTGAAAAGAACATCCCGGATCTGCAAAAGATGGCCATGGCCTACATGAGCCTGGGCACCGCCGACGAACTGCGCGAGCAGATCATTGAAGTGGCGATGGACCGCGCCTTCTTGCTCGACCCCTTGCCCACCAATGCGGTGGCGTTCAAGGCCCGGGTCGAAGAAGGGCGCACCCGCCTGAACCTGATCGCCCAAGAAGTGGCCCGTCTGGCAGGGTCGGTGCTGGTGGACTACGCCGCCGTGGTGCGCAAGCTCAAGGATGCCAAACCCCCCAAGGACGTGGCCGATGACATTGCCGGTCAGTTGCAGCGCCTGATGCCCAAGCGCTTCCTGGTGCTGACGCCTTATGTGCAGCTTCAGCAGACGCCGCGCTACCTCAAGGCCATCACCTTGCGGCTGGATAAATTGCGCGGTGATCCGGCCCGCGATGCCCAGCGCCTCGCTGAGTTGCGTCCGTTGGAGCAACGGTTTACCCGCCGCCTGGCCGACCTCAAAGGCGTGGTCGATGTGCGCACCGAAGAGTTCCGCTGGTTGTTGGAAGAGCTGCGCGTCAGCCTGTTTGCGCAGGAGCTGCGCACCCCCCAGCCCGTCAGCATCAAGCGGCTGGAAAAAGCGTGGGCTCAGATGAGCAACTAGCCTTTGATTTGTAACAATCGCCGGAGAGAGCGTTACGGATGGTCACGACCTCGTGGGCACAAAAATTTCTCTCCTTCAGAATCCGGTTTGTCGGGTGTGACCTCACCCATTTTTGTGGAGTTCAATGTGAACGCAAGTTTGAAGTTATTTCGTAAGAGCGTATTCCTGCTGGGTGCGGTGTCTGTGTTGGGTGGTGTGTCGGTTGCGCAAGCGGCCTCGACGGTCTTGTTGCCTGGGGCTTGGTCGTCTGACTTTCGGGTGATGATCAATAGCAAAGATTCGACAGTGTTGTTGCAACAGGCCCAGAAAGACCTGGCCTTGTCTTTGCCAGTCGGCATGAAAGAGGGTGCCCTTGCCACGCTGAACGCGGCGAAAACCCTGGGTAATGCATCGACGTGCCTGACTGCCGCAACCGTCGCTGCCAACAGCACGCCCTCGGCGTTGTTTACCAGTTTGTCCAAGATGAACCCCCGTTGTCGTTTCACGCCTGTGAGATCCACCAACAGCACGCAGTTTTTTGCCGGGCGTTGTGATGATCCGACAGGCTTCACCGGCAACGTGACGGGGAAGCTCTACGTCGTGAGTCCATCAAGTTGGCAGTCTGATTTTGTCGGTGTAGGCCGCGTGCCTGATGTCGCGCTGGCTGCCTTGAGCTTGCCTGCCGGGACCACGGTGCAAATGAAGACGGTCTCTACTTCGCGATTTGTTTCCGCTACTTGTGCAGCGCCTGTGGTTGCAGCGAAGTAATCAAGTCATTTATAGGCTATACTAGCGTTCTTGTCGGGGCGTAGCGCAGCCTGGTAGCGCATCTGCTTTGGGAGCAGAGGGTCGTGAGTTCGAATCCCACCGCCCCGACCAAAAATTGAAAAAGCCAGCAGATCTTCGGGTCTGCTGGCTTTTTTCATGGTGGAGCCGGTTTGCCCTGGCGGCACAAAGTCTCATCTGGCCAGCACTGCGGGCCGCTACAACTCCGGCCCCTTTGGGTTTCTCGGGGTTTGGTTCGTAACTGATGTAACCCGATCTGGTTGGATGCGCGTTATTTCCGGGTTGTGAAAATCCGGTAATCGTTCACGAACGGACCTCGTAGCCCTCGTCGCTGATCGCTTGTGCGACGCTGTTTCGGTCCAGCACCGATACGACCGCGACGGTGCCTGCGGGCAGGTCGACGGTGACGGTGGCTTGAGGATCTTGTGCTTGCAAGGCTTTGGTGATGGCCTTGACGCAATGTTGGCAGCTCATGCCTTTGACGGTCAACAGGTGGTTTTGAACAGTGGTCATGGTGGATCTTTCAATGAGAGGCGTGATACTGCCACCAACCTTGATTTTGTGCACTGACCATGTCCAGCCCATTTGCAGTTCCTTCGACCATGCCCCCTGATGCAACCCGACGAGTAAGTTTGGCGGTGAGGGGCATGACCTGTGCCGCGTGTGTCGCACGCGTGGAGCGGGCCTTGAGCAAGGTCGAGGGCGTGCAGTCCGCACAAGTCAACTTTGCAACCGAAGTAGCGACGGTGGTGGCGGCCATTCCTGGTGCGGTCGAGGCAGCGTTGGACGCGCACCTCGTCAGCGCCATCGAGGCGGCGGGTTACCAAGCCAAAGTGCAGTCGGATGAACACCCCGTGAGCGAGCCAGCGGCCTCGTGGTTCAGCGTCTGGGGGCCGGTGACCTTGGGCATGGTCGCGAGCCTGCCCTTGTTGTTGCCCATGTTGATGGGCCAGCATCATTTCTGGCCAGCCTGGGTGCAGTTCGCCTTGGCCACGCCGGTGCAGTTTGGGCTGGGGTGGCGCTACTACAAAGCGGGCTGGGCCGCGCTGAAGGACCGCAGTGGCAACATGGATCAATTGGTGGCCCTGGGCACCACGGCGGCGTGGGCCTTGTCGTGCTGGTTGTGGTGGCGTCATGCCCAATCAATGCACGCCGGGCATCAGGCGCCTGAGCTGTACTTCGAATCCTCGGCCGTCGTGATCACGCTGGTCCTGCTGGGCAAAGCCCTGGAGGCGCGCGCCAAACGCCAGACCAGCGCCGCCATCCGGGCCTTGCAAGCCCTGCGGCCCGACACCGTGGTGCGCATGGGTCCCCAAGGCGAGGTGGAAGTGCCATTGGCTCAGGTGCTGGTGGGCGACACCGTCGTGATCCGTCCTGGCGAGCATGTGCCGGTGGATGGTGTGGTGCTGGAGGGCAGCAGTCATGTCGACGAGTCGATGCTGACCGGCGAACCCCTGCCGGTGGACAAGGTGGTGGGCGATCGCCTGACGGGGGGCGCCATCAATGCCGAAGGGCGCTTGCTGATGCAGGTTCAGGCGGTGGGCGGTGAAACCATGCTGGCCCAGATCATTCGCCGGGTGTCCGATGCGCAGGCGGCCAAGGCACCGATCCAGAAGGTGGTGGACCGGGTCTCTGCGGTGTTCGTGCCGGTGGTGTTGGTGGTGGCCTTGCTGACCGGCGTGGTTTGGTGGTTGGTGGGTACCCCCGCCGACGTGGCGTTGATCCATGCGGTGGCCGTGCTCGTGATTGCCTGTCCCTGTGCGCTGGGCTTGGCAACCCCGGCAGCCATCATGGCGGGGACTGGCGCGGCGGCCCGGGCGGGCATTCTGATCAAAGACCCCGAGGCCCTGGAAACGGCTTATCGCGTTCAGTTGGTGGTGTTCGACAAAACCGGAACCCTGACCAAAGGGCGACCCAAGGTGACCGCGACCCAGGCCCTGCCCGGATGTGGCTTGACGGCCGATGAGGCCTTGCAAGTGGCGGCCGCTTTGCAAGCGGGCAGTGAGCATCCACTGGCCAAGGCTGTGCTTGAGGCGGCCCAGCAAGTGACGGCCAAGGCGCAGCCTCTTCGGGCCTCCTCCATCACCGCCGTGGCTGGGCGAGGCATACAGGGACGCGTGAGCACGTCCAGCGGCGAGTCCGCTGTCTTGTGGCGGCTGGGCAGCACTCGGTGGTTGAATGAGTTGATGCCTGAGTTGCAGGAAGGGGCCGATCCGCAGTCACGTGCTTTGTTGATCCGTGCGCAAACCTTGCAGGGGCAGGGGGCCACCGTGTCCTGGTTGTTGCGTCGAAGCGCGCAAGGCTCGTCGACTGAGCTGGTGGCGTTGCTGGCCTTTGGGGATGAAGTCAAGCCAGAGGCGGCTCAGGCCGTGGCTCGTTTGCATGCCCTGGGTCTGCAAACCGTGATGATCTCGGGCGACAACCGTGGCGCAGCCGAGGCGGTGGGCCGCCTGTTGGGCATTGGCCGTGTGTTGGCCGAGGTGTTGCCCAATGCCAAAGCCGATCATGTGCGGGCCTTGCAGGTCGGGGATGGTCGCGACCACCAGTTGCCGCCCGCTTTGGGTTTCCAGTGCAGCGAGCTTGTCGGTCAGCGCCTGTTCCTGCGCCGGGGACAGCAGGGCGGCATCGTCCACTACCCGGCC
>JAZJZP010000022.1:0-7625 GCA_040389805.1 Pseudomonadota bacterium | reverse complement strand
CCACCAATGCCGGGCAGGTTTCAGGTCATTTTGACCTGCGTGGCGAGGTCATGCCGTACTTGGACCTGGGCTTGTTTTACAAGCACCAGCCACCCAAGACGGGTCGTCGCAGCCTGATCCTCGTGCGCGATGGTATGAACAACCGTGTGGGCCTGATTGTTGATCGTTTGCTGGGCGAGCACCAGACCGTGATCAAGCCCTTGGGCAAAGTGTTTCAGCAGATTCGCGGGCTGGCAGGCTCCACGATTCTGGGGAGTGGCGAGGTCGCCTTGATTTTGGATGTGCCGGCCTTGCTGGAGCTGGCCACGAATCGGCTGAGTTCCCGGACCGCGACGTATTGAATTCCATTTTTCACCATTCATTATTAAACCTAGTTGATTGGCAGGCGCTGTCCTGTCGCCAAGGAGTCTCCTGATGGCCCAGAACCCTAAACCCTCTTCCGCCGGTGTGTTTGCACTCCTTGCACCTGTGTTGCGACCCCTTAAATTGAGCGGCAAGGTCGGACTGATTGCAGGGGTGTTGAGCGTGCCTCTGTTGGTGCTGTTGCTCAACTTGGTACAGCATGAGCGAGCCGCGCTGGATTTCACCCGGGGTGAGCTGGCCGGTGCGTCCGTGGCGCATGAGTTGCTGGATATGGCTGCGAACTTGCAAGCGCACCGTGGGTTGCGTAACGTGGAGCTGTCGGGAGCGCAGACCAATGGGGCCATGGCCCATGCGTCCGCCGAGATCGAGTCCTTGATCACCACGCTGGATGTGGCCGTCAAAGCGGCGCCTGCATACGATATTGCGCCGGCCTGGACGGCACTGAGGAGTGATTTGCAGGGGATTGTTAAAGGCGCAGGCCAGGCGACTGTGCCGGCGTCCATGAAACTCCACAACGCGGCGATCGAGAAATCACTGGCCTTGGTTGACGTGGTGACTGAGCGCAGCGGGCTGCTGCTGGACCCCGACAGTGCCAGCTTCATGTTGATGGACGTGGTGTTTGTGCGCACCGGCCCGTACACCGAACAAATTGCCCAAATGCGTGGCGGTGCCTTGGCGGCCTTGGCGCGAGGCGAATGGACTGGTGAAGACAATGCCCGCATCGCCGAGCGCCATAACGCCATCCTGGATGGCCGCCGTGGTCTGCAATTGCGTGTGGACGCGCTGACCCGGGGTGGTGCGCCCATTCCGAAGGGTTGGAAGGAGGGGAACGATACCGTCGATGCCTATGTGGCCAAGCTCAATGCTTTGGGCAAGGGCAGCAAGGTCCATGAAGATCCGATGGCCATCTTTACTGAGGGTGAAAACGCACTCAAAGCGGTGGATCTCTTTCATAACAACAGCTACGACACGTTGCGGGCCTTGTTGAAAGCGAGAGAAACGGCCACGGTGAAGGGGTTGTGGATGCAAGGTGGCGTGGCGGTGGCTGGTGCGGTGCTGGCCTTGTACCTGTATTTTGCCGTGGTGGCATCGATTCGCCGTGCCTCAGCCACGGTGCTGGGGGCAGCCCAAGGCTTGGCACGAGGTGACTTGTCAGCGGCCCTTAACGTGGACGGCAGCGACGAGTTTGCGGCGGTGGCCAAGTCCATGACGCAGGTTCAAAACACGGTTAAAACGCTGGTGGCCCAGATGAACAGCATGTCCACCCAGCACGAGTTGGGTGAAATTGATGCGGTGGTGGACGCCGCCCACTTTGAAGGTGAGTTCCGCACCGTGGCGCAAGGCGTCAACGACATGGTGGCTGCGCACATTGCCGTCAAGAAAATGGCCATGCATGTGGTGGGTGAGTTTGGCAATGGCAATTACGAGGCGCAGATGGCCCGCTTGCCTGGCAAGAAAGCCTTCATCAACGACACCATCGAGCGTGTGCGTGGTGTGCTGAAAAACGCCTCGGTGGCGGCGGCTGAAAACCAGCGCATCCGCTCAGCCTTGGACGTGGTGCCCAGTGCCGTCATGGTGGCCGATGCTTCGGGTGTGATCCGTTACGCCAATGATGCGGTGACCGGTTTGCTGGGTCGCATTGAAACGGACCTGCGCACCGTGGTGCCCGACTTTGATCACCGCAAAATCATTGGTGCCAATTTTGACAAGTTCCACCGCAACCCTGCGCACCAGCGCGGCATTGTGGATGGGCTGACCAAGCCGCACCGCGTCCAGATCAAGTTGGGTAACAGCGTGGTGCGTTTGATCGCCTCACCGGTGTTTGATCCGTCCGGTCAGCGCATTGGCTCGGTGCTGGAGTGGGTCGACCGTACCCAAGAGGTGCAGGTCGAGACCGAGGTGACTGCCGTGGTGCAGGCGGCCGTCAAGGGTGAATTCTCGCGCCGCTTGAAGGTCACGGCCAGCGAGGGCTTCATGCGTGTGCTGAGCGATGGTATGAACGAGTTGCTGTCCTCCACCGAGCGCAGCCTCAATGAGGTCAGTGCCTGCGTCAAGCGCGTGGCCGAGGGCAATTTGAGCGAAACCCTGCAAGGCCAGTACCACGGCATCTTTGCCGAACTGCAGTCGGATGTGAACCAGATGGTGGGTCAGTTGGTGAGCACCATCTCTGATGTGATCTCGGCCTCTGAGGCCTTGACGGCCGCGGCGGGCCAGGTCTCCACCACGTCGCAATCGCTGTCTCAGTCGGCCTCCGAGCAAGCAGCCAGTGTGGAAGAAACCACCGCATCGCTGCAAGAGATGGCCTCGTCCGTCAAGCAAAACAGTGACAACGCCACGGTGACCGATGGCATGGCCTCCAAGGCCTCCAAAGAGGCGGTCGATGGCGGTCAAGCCGTGACCCGCACGATGGAGGCCATGAAGTCCATTGCGACCAAGATATCCATCATTGACGACATCGCCTACCAGACCAATTTGCTGGCCCTGAACGCAGCCATCGAAGCGGCGCGTGCGGGTGAGCATGGCAAGGGCTTTGCCGTGGTGGCCGCAGAAGTGCGCAAACTGGCAGAGCGCAGCCAGGTGGCTGCGCAAGAAATCGGTCAACTGGCGGGCTCCAGCGTGACCTTGGCCGAACAGGCCGGCACATTGCTCAACCGCATGGTGCCCAGCATCAACAAGACCTCTGAGTTGGTGCAAGAGATCGCGGCCGCCTCGGGCGAGCAATCGGCCAGTGTGTCGCAAATCACCACCGCAATGGGGCACCTCAACACGGCAACCCAGCAAAACGCATCGGCTTCGGAAGAGCTGTCGGCGACCGCCGAAGAGTTGTCTGCTCAAGCGGGCCAACTGCGTGAAATGATGGCCTTCTTCCAGTTGGAGGAGGGTGGCAATGCCCGCGGCGGATCGAAAAACGGGTATGACCAGCCGCGCTCCGCACCGATGGCTGTGGCCCGTGCGGGTGCTTCGTTCACCCCCTCGGGGCAGGGCGGCGTGGGTCGTGGACATTCGGATGTTGCCTCGGTCATTCCGCGCCAGTACAGCCGACCCAAATCGACCAGCGAGGCCGCCAACCGGGCGCGCTCGGGGGGAACGGTTGATACGAACTCGTCGATTGACGAGTCCAGCTTCTCACGCTTTTGAGCACGGAGACCGTCATGGATGCCACTGTTATGGAGCGCCCAGCCCAGGTTGATCACGCGATGGAGTTCTCTGCTGATCGAAATGTCTTGCAGTACCTGCGCTTCTTTGTCGGAGCCGACACCTATGCCGTGCGCATTGAGCTGGTGCGCGAGATCTTGGAAGTCACGCAAATGACGCCACTGCCCCTGATGCCTGCTTTTGTTCGTGGGGTCATGAACCTGCGTGGTGCCGTGGTGCCCGTGGTGGACTTGGCCGCACGGCTGGGTTTTGAAGGCACCGAGGTCGGGCGCAGAACCTGTGTGGTCATGGTGGACCTGGCAGTGCCGGATACCGATACCGACACGGGTGTTCGTCAGAGTCTGGGGGTGCTGGTGGACGCGGTTCAGGAGGTCTTTGATGCCGACGAAAGCAGCCTGGAATCGGTGCCGAGAATGGGCACCAAGATCGACCCGATGTTCATCCAGAACATGGTTCGCGTGCGTGGTCAGGTGACCCCCGCCTTGGACTTGGAGTACACACTGGCGCAAAAAGCGCTGTCCGAGTTGATCGCACAATACAGTGCAAAGGGGTCAAGCCATGCTGTCGCAACGGCGGTTTGAAGCCATCACTAACATGTTTTTTGACGTCTCGGGCATTCGCCTGGGCGAGCCCAAACGACCGTTGGTGATTGGTCGGCTGCAAAAGCTGGCGCAAGAAAAGGGCTGCACCAATCTCGACGAGTTCGTGGACGAGCTGCTGGCTCGGGCCGATCCGCTGGAGCTGGTCAAAGTGGTCGACAAGCTCACCACCAACGAGACGTACTTCTTTCGTGAGCCTCAGCATTTCGATTTTCTGTCGCAAATGGTGTCCAAGTCGCGCGTGGGGGGGGGCGACTTTCGGGTCTGGAGCGCTGCGAGTTCGTCTGGCGAGGAGGCCTACAGCATCGCCATGCTGCTGGCTGACAAGCTGGGCATGCGCGGCTGGCAAATTGTTGGCACCGACTTGTCGACCAAGATGGTGGAAGACGCGCAGCGCGCGCTCTACACGCTGGAGCGCGCTCGCAACGTGCCGCCTGCTTATCTCAAGAAGTGGTGCCTCAAAGGCGAAGGCAAGTACGACGGTTATCTGTTGATGAGCAAAGAGCTGCGCGCCCCCGTGAAGTTTCAGGGCGCCAACCTGACACAGACCTTGCCCGACATTGGTTTGTTCGACGTGATTTTCTTGCGCAACGTGTTGATCTATTTTGACAATCCGGGCAAGGAAGACATCGTCAAACGCGTGATCACACGTCTCAAGCCTGGTGGCTATCTGTTCACCGGTCATGCCGAATCACTCTCAAGCCTCCATGTTCCCCTCCAAACCATCGCCCCAGCCGTTTACGCACTCGCCTAAGCCCGTTGATATCGGGGTGGTGCAGGCCAAGCCAGGACAAAACCTGCACCTGGTGGCGGGCCAGCTCTACTTTGGCAACACGGCAGCGCGGGTGCACACCCTGCTGGGCTCGTGCGTGGCCGTCACCTTGTGGAACCCCAAACGCAGCCTGGGGGGCATGTGCCACTTCTTGCTGCCCACCCGGCAACGCCCGGCGGGCGCTCCCCGAGACGCCCGCTTTGGCGATGACGCGCTGGAGATGTTGGTCGAGGCTTTGATCAAAGCGGGGACCAAACCCCAAGACTACGAGGCCAATTTGTACGGCGGCGCTGACACCATGCCCGACATGGGCGGCGTCAAGTTCAACGTCGGCGAGCGCAACATCGAACAAGGCTGGACGCTGATTGATCGCTATGGCTTCGTCCTGCAAAACGTCGACGTGGGTGACCACGTTCCTCGCAATGTGTCGATGACCTTCCCGGGTGGGGGGGTCGAGATGCGTCGCGGGCAGTCCATGAAAGCAAAGTAGACATGGCAATCACAGCATTCGTGGTGGATGATTCGGCGGTGGTTCGCAAGTACCTGACCGAAACCTTGACCGCTGGCGGCATCCAGGTGCTGGGCAGTGCGGCAGACCCCTTGTTTGCCTGGGGCAAGCTGGAGTCACATTGGCCCGATGTCATCGTGCTGGACGTGGAAATGCCACGCATGGATGGCATCACCTTCTTGCGCAAGATCATGGCCGAACGGCCCACGCCCGTGGTGATGTGCTCCACGCTGACGGAGAAGGGTTGTCAAACCACCTTGCAGGCCTTGGCCGCCGGTGCGGTCAGCTTCGTCACCAAGCCCAAGATCGGTTTAAAAGATTTTCTGGAAGACCGCAGCAATGGCCTGGTCGAGGCCGTTAAGGCCGCGTCCAAAGCCAACCTGCGCGCGGTGGCGGCCCAGGTCAAGGCCCACACGCAACCCGCCATGCCGGTCTTGGGGGGCAAAGTGCCGCTCCCGCAGTCGCTGGGCGCCATGTCAGAAACCACCGACCGTGTGGTGGCGGTGGGCATTTCCACCGGTGGCGTGCAATCCATCGAGGTGGTGTTGCGACAGCTCGATCGCACCTGCTCCGGCATGGTGGTGGTGCAGCACATGCCCGAAGCCTTCACCGCCTCGTTTGCGGCCCGCCTGAACGGCATTTGTGACATGGAAGTGCTCGAAGCCAAAGACGGCGACCGGGTCATCAATGGCCGGGTCTTGATCGCGCCGGGTGGTAAGCACATGCAGCTCAAACGCAGCGGTGCGCAGTATGTGGTGGAGGTGCGCGACGGCCCCTTGATCAACCACCACCGCCCCTCCGTCGACGTGTTGTTCCGGTCCGTGGCAGCTTGTGCCGGGCGCAATGCGGTCGGCATCGTCATGACCGGCATGGGCGACGATGGCGCGCGCGGACTGAAAGAGATGCGCGATGCCGGGGCCTACACGGCCGCCCAAGACGAGGCCACTTGCGTCGTCTTTGGCATGCCTGCCGTGGCCATCAAGATGGGGGCGGCCGATGATGTGGTGGCCTTGCCTGACATTGCACGCTGGATACGCCATTCGGTGACACGACCGTTGCGTTGACGCTGGTTCAACCGGCAACCTAGGGGTATCCAAGCTCAGTGGGTGCTTCTACGATGGGGCTGTCTTTTACCCATCCAAGGAGCCACCATGCCCGCCGTTGCCAGCTACAGCGTTTTGTTTTATGGATCGCCCGAGGGCTATCAAACCAACCGGGCGCAAATCCAGTTGGCCGATGCCGCAGGCAAGGCCGTGGCCTGGGTGCGGTTCAATGATCCCGGCATGGTGTTCGAGAACGATGCCAACGACGGCGGGGTCATCAAGATGCACCTGCCCTCCACCATGTTCCAGAGCGTGCTGGATGTGCTGCGCAACGAAAAACCGATCACGGTCTATTTCGCACAAGGACGCGGTTTCCTGGGCACCGGCAGTGAGCCTGTGGGCGAGGGCGAATAACCCCTCTCTCACACCGCTCTGAACGCAGAAAAGGCCCCGAAGGGCCTTTTTTTAACTGGGCGACTGGTCGATCAGGCCGCTGCCTTGACCTTCAAGCGCCAGGCATGCAGCAATGGCTCGGTGTAGCCGCTGGGCTGCTCCTTGCCCTTGAAGACCAGGTCCATCGAGGCCTGGAAGGCCGCACCGTTGGGGTTGGCCACCAGGCTCTTGTAGGCCGCATCGCCCGCGTTCTGGCCGTCCACCACCGCTGCCATGCGGGTGAAGGTCTCGCGCACTTGCGCTTCGGTCACCACGCCATGGTGCAGCCAGTTGGCCACGTGCTGGCTGGAGATGCGCAGCGTGGCGCGGTCTTCCATCAGGCCGATGTTGTGGATGTCGGGCACCTTCGAGCAACCCACGCCCTGGTCGATCCAGCGCACCACATAACCCAGGATGCCCTGGATGTTGTTGTCCAGCTCTTGCTGCTTGTCGGTCTCCGACCAGTTGGTATCAACGGCCACGGGGATGGTCAGCAGCTTGTCCATCAGCGCTTGCGGATCTTCCTTCAGCGCGACGATCTCGGCCTGCACCTGGGCCACGTTCACCTGGTGGTAGTGGGTGGCGTGCAGGGTGGCACCGGTAGGCGAGGGCACCCAGGCGGTGTTGGCACCGGCCTTGGGGTGAGCGATCTTTTGCTCCAGCATGCCGGCCATCAGGTCGGGCATGGCCCACATGCCTTTGCCGATCTGAGCCTTGCCGCTCAGGCCGCATTCCAAGCCGATCAGCACGTT
>JAZJZP010000021.1:1082-4206 GCA_040389805.1 Pseudomonadota bacterium | reverse complement strand
GGGCTGGCCCAGGCGCGCGGCCAGGGCCTCGCCACGCTGGTGCAGCATGCCGTGGATCTCGCGCACATAGCCGTCCAAAATGGCATTGTTGGGCGCGTGCAGCGTGGGCGCGATGTAAGTCGTGTCCAGGATCAGGCGGTTGTCGGCGCGGCGCTCGACGATGCGCGCGGCGCCCAGGTGGGTGTAGCCCTCGCTGGCGTCACGGGCCAGGATCAAACGCAGGTTCAGGCGGCCAATTTGCAGCGGCGCTTCGCGCTCGGCGGTGGCGTTGGTGTCGCCCACATCGACCTCGGCGACCCGAAAGCGCGGGGGCATGGAGCCACCGGTGTCTTCGGCATCCGACTCGGCCACGCCGGGGCGGGCCAGCGAGACCGCCAGTACGACCAGTTCGTTGCGGGCGTCCAGCGGCACATCCAGTGCGGCGGGGGCGGCGTCGTGACCGGGGATGTGGAAGGCGGTGCCATCGGGCAGCACGCCGGAGGCCGAACTGAGGGCGATCTTGCCCTGGGCGAGGGCCGCTTCATCGAGCGCCAGGGAGTAAAAGCCCCAGCCATAGCCCATGCTGCTGGCCAGCCTGGCATCAAGCTGATGCGCCAGGTAGCGATCATGTTGCTGGAAATGTTGCGGCTGGAGGAACATGCCCTCCGTCCAAACCACTTTGTTGTGCCAGGTCATATCGAGTCGCGAGTCAGGGCTGAACTCGAACTGTACGTTACTTGAGTGACGCTTCTGGGGCGGGCATCCCCCCTAATCTACTGTCGACAACAAGAGGCTGGCGTGCTCAAGGCTTTTTGAGCAAGGCGTCGATCATGGCCTTGACCGCCTTCATTTGCGGCGCCGACTGCTTGGCAAAGTCGGGGGCGGTGGGGTTGAGCGCCGCGTATTTCTCGGTGTAGCCCCAGAAATCCCAGCAGCCTTTGGGGTTGTACTGGTAGGGGGCGACCAAATTGCCGACGGTGCTGGACTTGACTTGCGGGTAGAGCACCACGATGTTGCCGGCCTCGGCCCAGCGGTTGTAGCCCGCGCCTTTGACGAACTGGGTGCCAAATTTTTTGCCCTTGGCGACGACAAAGCTCTGGCCTTGCTCGCAACCGTGAAATGCGACATGCAGCTTGCATTGCGCGCCGGCTTGCTCGCAGGCCTTGGGCACGTACAACCAGCCGGTCAGGTCCAGGCCCGTGAAGGTCTTGCGATCGCTGTAGGCGGTCTGCTTGAACTGTTTCAGCGCGCCGGCATCGGGTTCGGTGGCCTGCAGATCGGGGGTGTTGTAGAGCCACTTGAGCAGGTCGCCCGCCGCGTCGACATGGCATTGCGTCAAGAACGGGGTGCTGGTGACGTTGCAGGCCGCAGTGGCGAAGGGGCTGGGAAAGCCGTGTCCTGCATCCGCGATGTCTTCGCGGTGGATGCGATCCTCAGGCACGCCATGGCGCTTGTAATAGGCCTCAGAGGCGCTCACCAGTTGGCGGTCGACCACGTGGTCCTGGCCGCCAGAAAACAGCCAGATGCGGTGGTTTTTCAAGTGCTCGGTGTCGTCAATGGCGCCTTGGTTGCCTTGCGTGGCCCGGTCGCTGAAGACCCCATAGACCTCCGGGCTGAAGACCGTGCAGCCCAGGCCGGGAAAGGCGTTCACCAGGTCCAGCAGAAAGGACGGCTCGGCGGGGCACGAGCAGGCGAACATGGCCGTGCTCACTGAGCCGCGCGAGCAGCCATAAGGCCCCCCGGCCACCACGGCCGCGCCCGCCAGCGAGGCTGAATAGGCCACCTGGAACTGCCCGGCCATGTACGCCCCCGACGACAGCCCCGAGACGGTGACGGCATCCGGCGCCAGCCCCAGCGCAGGCAGCTTGGACAGGGGCGGGGCCGCCTGCACGGAGCACAACAGGCTGATCAACAAGGCGCTGACGCAGGCGAGGCGTTTCATCATGACAGGCTCCCATAGTTTGAATTTGCTGCGGTGCAGCATGGTCGGGGCAGCTTAATCCGCACGAGGGTGGCTGTCCAGTGCTTCCACGACCTAAAATTTGGGGGTTCTCAGAATTGGAGCTCCTCCTGCAACGCAAGATTTTGGAAACCGGCCTGCTGGCCATGGTCGATACCTGGGCGCCCCTTGATGCCCCGTTGTTGGAGCGCGCGCGCGCCGAACTGGCCAAGCACCGTGACGCCTCGGCCCATGGCTTGCGCATGGCCTATGCGCTGGTCCTGCTGTGGTCTGACCGCCTGGAGGAGTTGGACGAGGTGCTGGCCCCGTTCTTTGTCGAGAGCGACGGTGACGATGCCCAGCAGGTGATGGCGGCCACCTGGCAAGCCAAGGCCGATGCGGTGGTCGCGGCCACCATGAGCCGACGCGGTCAGTGGGCCGCGTCCGAGGCGGTGTTTGACGCGGCCTTGCAGGCGCTGCGCAAAGTCACCGGCAAGCGCCGGGACCTGTTGCCCGACCTGCTGGCCTTGCCCTATGTGCAGGCCTTGCTGGCCCAGCAATCGCCCGGGCATCTGCAAAAGGCCTTGAAGTTCTGTTTGACCGAAAGCGGCAAGAAAGAAGGCAGCCCCGACACGCCCTATGGCGTCATGGCCCTGGCCATGGAGATGCGGCGCGGCGATGTGATCACCAACCTCACGCGCTTCAAGCCCTTGAGCACCCCGGCACATCCTTACCGCATCGACTTGTGGCGCTGGCTGATGCGGGCCTGGTTGAGCAGCGATGCCACGGCCTTGCCCTTGACCGAGCCCGAGGTGCAGGCCGCGCAGCGTTTGCAGACACTGTTCAGCAGCCTGGGCCTGCACGGACTGGCGGCCCAGATCGAGGGCGCCTTGGCGGTGCTGCAAGGGCGGGGCGCTGGCGAGCGCTTCTTTGTGCCGTCCGAGCAGGAGGGCTGGCGCATGGCCCTGGCCGCCCTGGCCAACCTGGGCACGTCTGAGTCGGTGATCAACACGCCCGACCCGGAGCGCACCCGCCTGCTGTGGGTGCTGAGCGTGAGTGATCAGGGCCGTGTGCTGGACATCCTCCCGCACGAGCAAACCTTGGGTGCGCGCGGCTGGGGCAAGCCCAAGGAGATCGCCTTGGCGCGTCTGGCCAAGATGGAGAGCCTGCGCCCGGCCGATGCCCTGGTGGCGGGCGCCGTGCGTG
>JAZJZP010000021.1:0-1072 GCA_040389805.1 Pseudomonadota bacterium | reverse complement strand
CGACGTGCTGCGCGTGCGCCTGCTGCCGGCCCTGGCCATGAGCAGCCAGGTGGCGATGGTGGCGTGGCCGCAAACGGCCGCCGAGCAAAAAGAAGCCGACGCCTTGCGCCTGGTGACCATCGTGCGCGACACCCCGCAGCGTGCGCGCCTGATCCGACTCAACGCTGCGCAAAAACGCGCCGCCCAGCTCATCGGCGAGCAACTGGAGGTGCCCAAGGGCGCCCTGCCGCAGTTGCAACAAGTCTTGCAAAAACTGGGGGCGCACTTTCAGGTGCACGCCGATGGCTTGCAGGCGCCCGAGCTGGTGCGCGATGTGGGCGCCGATGCCCGCTTGCGTGCCGAACTGACCCCGCAAGGAGATGGCGTGGCCTTGCGCCTGGTGGCGACCCCCTTGGGTGTGCAAGGCCCCCGCATGACCCCGGGGCATGGCCGCACGCACCTGATCGCCGCAGTGGGGCGTGAAACCCTCAGCACCCAGCGCGACTTGGCGCAAGAGCGAGAGCACCTGGCGTCGGTCATGGAGGCCTGTCCGCTCCTGGCGGCCTACTCGGGCGTGGCCACCATCAGTGCCGACTGGGCCATCGATGCGCCAGACGATGCCCTGGCCCTGATCGAGCAGCTGCCCACCCTGCCGGCCATTGCGGGCATCGACTGGCCCAAAGGTCAGCCCATCCATGTGGACCCGGTGAGCGTGAGTCAGCTGCATGTGCAACTGCGCAGCGGCCGTGACTGGCTGGTCTTGCAAGGGCAGCTCAAGGTCGACGAGCAACTGGTGCTCACCTTGGAGCAATTGCTGCAATCGAGTCAGCAAAACCCAGGGCGCTTTGTGCCCCTGGGTCAAGGCCGCTATCTGGCGCTGACGCAAGAGCTGCGCAACCGCCTGAGTGACCTCGGCGCCGTGGCGCAGCAGGGTGGCAAGGGCTGGGCCACAGGGGAGTTGCGCGTGCCGACCGTGGCCATGGCCTGGCTGGAGTCTGCGCTGGAAGGCACCCAGTGGGAGGCCGATGCCGCGTTCCGCGAGCGCCTGGAGCGCTTGCAGGCCGCGCAGTACCTGGTGCCCGTGCTGCCGTCC
>JAZJZP010000020.1:0-2522 GCA_040389805.1 Pseudomonadota bacterium | reverse complement strand
CTCAGCTTTGCCGCCGTCGAACGGCACGCCGTCGATCTTGCCTTCAAAGTCAATGGTCACGCGGTCGCCATCGGCGGCTGCTTCAATTTGCGGACGCTGAGCAAACGTGCGACGTTGCTTGCGCAAGATTTCAACGGTGCGGTCAATGGCGGCATCGTTGACGTCAGCCGTCACGCGCTCGATCTCGGCAGTCGACAGATCGCCGATGACCACTTGAGGATAAACCTCGAAGGTGGCGTCGAACAGGATCTTGCCTTCTTCAGCGGAACCGCCCTCTTTTTCAGAGATACGAGGGGCGCCAGCCACGCGCAACTGAGCTTCAGTGGCGGCCTTGTTGAAGGCTTCACCCACTTGGTCGTTGACGACTTCGTACTGGACGGAATAGCCGTAGCGCTGGGTGACGACATTCATCGGCACTTTGCCTGGACGAAAGCCGTCAGCTTTGACGGTACGAGCCAGCTTTTTCAAGCGAGCATCGACTTCGTTCTTGAGCGCATCAGCCGGCAGCGACAGGGTAATGCGCCGCTCCAGCTTGTCGAGGGTCTCCACGGTGACAGCCATGCTATGAACTCTCAAATATTAGAAAAATGAATAAAAGTCTGGTGCGCGGGGGGGGACTCGAACCCCCACACCATTGCTGGCGTCAGGACCTAAACCTGGTGCGTCTACCAATTTCGCCACCCGCGCATCGACATGATCAGTCTAGTTACCGAGGCAACCAGACAGGCATTTGGTCAGAGCTCGCGATTCTACCGTGCAAGCAGCCTAGTTTTTTGGCACCCCGACTCATTCGGGTCGACGCACCCTGAACCACGCCGCATACATGGCAGGCAAGGCGAGCAAAGTCAGGCCGGTTGCCACGATCAATCCGCCCATGATGGCCACGGCCATCGGCCCCCAAAACACACTGCGACTGAGGGGAATCATGGCCAGGACGGCCGCCGCGGCGGTCAGGACAATCGGCCTAAAACGCCGCACCGCCGAGCCAACAATCGCATCCCAGGCGGGCACACCAGCTCGACGATCCTGCTCGATCTGGTCGATCAGGATTACGGAGTTGCGCATGATCATGCCCATCAAGGCCACCACGCCCAGCAGCGCCACAAAGCCGAAGGGGCGCCCCAAGGCCAGCAACGACATGGCCACCCCAGCAATCCCCATCGGGCCTGTCAAGAACACCAGCATGGCACGTGAAAAGCTTTGCAACTGCAGCATCAACAAGGTGAAGATGATGAACAGCATCAGGGGAACACCCGCAAAGATTGAGCCTTGCCCCTTGCTGCTTTCTTGAGCCGTTCCGGCCAACTCAATCCGAAAGCCAGTAGGCATTTGCTTTTGCAAAGCCGTCATTTGTGGCCACAACGCCGTGCTGACCGTGGGTCCCTGAACGCCATCGACCACATCAGCCTGCACCGTGATGGCGAAATGCCGCCCTTCACGCCACATGACCCCCGGCTCCCACACCAGTTGGGGCTTGGCCACTTGCAGCACGGGAATCATGCGCCCGCTCGCACTTGGCACGTAGGCGTTGTCCAGCGCCCCCAAGGTGGCTCGCTCTGACAACGGTGTCTGCAACACGATGTCGATCAGGCGATCCCGTTCGCGGTATTGGGCCACGACAGACCCCGAGGTCAACACCTTGCTGGACTGAGCGATGGACTGCGCAGTCACCCCCAAAGCACGCGCTTTGGCCTGGTCCACCCGCAAGCGAATGGCCTTGACCGATTCGTTCCAGTTGTCGTTCACCCCCACCAAACCGGAGTGGGATCGCATCACCTCTTTGGCTTGCTCGGCCCAATGTCGCAGGATCGTCGGGTCATCGCCCACGATGCGGAACTGCACAGGGTAGGGAACGGGCGGCCCATTGGGCAGCAAGCGCACTCGCCCGCGCACTTCCGGAAACTCGGTAGCCAACATCGCCGGGAGCTTGACTCTCAAGGCCTCACGCTTACTGGGCTCCGTAGGGATGACCATCGCCTGACTGACGTTGCTCTGAGGGAACGTTTGATCCATGGGCAAGTAAAACCGTGGCAAACCAGTGCCCACCCAGGTGCTCACTGACTTGACGCCCGGCTCCTTGAGGATTCGCGCTTCAAAGCGCTTGGCCACCATTTGAGAGGACTCAAAGCTGGAGCCCTCGGGCAACCACAAGTCCACCAGCAACTCGGGGCGACTGGAGTCCGGGAAAAACTGTTGCTGCACACGGCCCATCCCGACGATACCCAACGCCAGCGCCATCAAGGTCAGGCCAATCGTGATCCAGCGATGCTCAACACACCAGTTGACCAGGGCCTTGAAGCGCCGATAAAAGGGTGTATCGAACAGATCGATCGCTTGACCGCCCTGTCCCACCAGATTTTTAGGTTTGGTTTTGAGCAACCACTGCCCCAGGTAGGGCACGAAGTAGACCGAAACCACCCACGAGACCAGCAAAGCGGCGGCCGTGACCGCAAAGATGGCATAGGTGTACTCACCCACCGAGGACTGCGCCAAGCCAATGGGCAAGAAGCCTGCTGCCGTGA
>JAZJZP010000019.1:0-6454 GCA_040389805.1 Pseudomonadota bacterium | reverse complement strand
TGGTAGCTCTCGCCATTGATGAACACATGGTACTCGTCATACACCATGCGGGTGCGGGCATCGAGCACGACCCCCACGCCATCAGGCAAGGGCTCGCCCGGCTCGAACCACACACGGGGCTTGGGTTCGGTCAAGACCTCGCCCAATGCGGCGTAAACCTGCTGGGGGTCACTCAAAAACCGCTGAATCGCATCCGTCGCAAAGGTCTGAAGCTGCGATGGAATGAGTCCGGGCTGCAAGGTGGCCGGCTGCTTGGGATCTTGGTAGAGCACGCGCTTGGCATCGGCCTCCATGGCCTCCACACATCGCATCAGCACTTCACGCGTCAGCTCACCCGCCTCGGGCACCCGAAAGCCAATCGAGCAGGTCATGCATTCGCCATCGGCGACACCATCGTGCCCCCACATGGGCGGCAGGTACAGCATGTCGCCTGGCTCCAGCAGCCACTCATATTCGGGCTCGAAATTGGACAAGATTTTCAGGGGCACGTCAGGACACAGGCTGGCGTCCTTGAGCGGCCCGACACGCCAGCGGCGGCGCCCATGCACCTGCAGCAAGAAGACGTCATAGGAGTCATAGTGCGGCCCGACGCCTCCGCCATCCGTGGCGTAGGAGATCATCACATCGTCCAGCCGAGCTTCAGGCACAAAGCGGAACTGGTTGAGCAACTCGTGCGCCGCAGGAACATGCAGGTCCAGACCCTGCACCAGCAAGGTCCAGCCCGACTGGCTCAGCTTGGGCAAGGATCGGCGGGCCACGGGGCCGTGGCGCATGCTCCAGTCACCGCTGGTTTTTTGCACGATCAGGCGCGACTCAACGTCGTCCTGAGCGGCCAGATCAAACAGGGCGGGTCGGTCGATGGGGGGCTTGACGCCAGGCACAGCCTGACGAATGAGCAAGGGCTTTTTTTGCCAATAGCGGCTCATGAACTGCTGAGGGCTCAAGCCACCCAGCAAAACCAAGGGGGCATCCAGAGACGCGCTGATGGGGGCTTTCTTTGTCGATTTCATGGGCGATATTGTGCGACCTCCGCGGCGACCTGCACAGCCCTCATGAGATGATTGAAGGATGAAGATTTCCTCCCCCTGCGTCGTCAGCCTGATCTGGCGACTTGAAGACGCACAAGGCCAACTGATCGACGAGCTGCCCGAACCGATGGAGTTTTTCGTCGGCGGTGATGACCTTTTGGCCAAAGTCGAAGAAGCACTGCTTGGCCAAACCGTCGGCTTTGCGGCCGATATTCAACTGGAACCCGACCAGGCTTTTGGCGACTACCGCGCCGAACTGGTGTTCTTTGAGACCCGGGACATTTTCCCGAGTGAGGTGGACGTGGGCATGCAGTTCGAAGGCCCACCGCCAGGCTCGACCACGCCCGACCTGCCCGCCGACGTGATCTACAACGTCACCGAGGTGTACGCCACGCATGTGGTGCTGGACGGCAACCATCCATTGGCCGGCATCGCGCTGCGTCTGTCGCTCACCGTGGCGGACGTTCGCGAAGCAACGGCCGAAGAAATCGAGCAAGGCTCGGTGGCCGACTCCATCTTTGCACTGGCGCCGGAAAACGCCCCACCAGGCTCAGTGATTCACTGAGATCAGGCGCGCCCAGTAGAGCCGAAGCCGCCCTCGCCACGCGAGCTGGCCTCAAACGACTCCACGCGCTTGAAACTGGCCTGCACCACCGGCACGATCACCATTTGAGCGATGCGCTCCATCGGCTCGATCGTGAACGGCGTACTGCCGCGGTTCCAGCAACTCACCATCAAGGGGCCCTGGTAATCGGAGTCAATCAAACCCACCAGGTTGCCCAGGACGATGCCGTGCTTATGCCCCAGTCCCGAGCGGGGCAGGATCATGGCCGCCATGGAGGGGTCGGCCAAGTGCATGGACAGTCCCGTCGGGATGAGCTGAGTCTGACCGGGCGCCAGCACCACCGCCGCGTCCAAGCAGGCGCGCAGATCAAGCCCAGCACTGCCAGGGGTGGCATAGGCTGGCAAAAATTCGGCCATGCGCTCATCGAGCACTTTGATTTCAACGGTCGTCATGTCGATCAGGGGTGAGGTCTAAGGTTGAGTCGGTGGGCCAGTTCGGCCATCAGTTCACGCGCCAGCACCAGCTTGTCGGCGGTGCCGCCATGCGCTGGCAAGTGGCGCTGCTCGGTGGCATCCACCACCAGCAAGGCGTTGTCATCACGACCAAAGGTCGAGGGGCCCAGATTGCCGATGATCAGCGGGATGCGCTTGCGCAGCAATTTGGCGCGGGCGTGCTCCAGCAGGTTTTCGCTCTCGGCGGCAAAACCGACGCAATAGGGGGCATTGGGCAAGGCGGCGACGGCAGCCAGGATGTCGGGGTTCTCGGTCAGCTCAAACGTCGGCGCGACCTTTTTGCCTTCTTTTTTGATTTTGTGCTGGCTCAGTGAGGCAGGGCGCCAATCAGCGACGGCGGCCGTGGCGACGAACACGTCGTGCTGAGGCGCCAACGGCAGAACCGCATCGTGCATCTGCAAGGCCGACATCACATCAATGCGGCGCACGCCACGTGGTGTGGGCAGGTGCACCGGGCCAGCCACCAGGGTCACTTCGGCACCGGCCTCCACCGCCGCACGGGCCATGGCAAAGCCCATCTTGCCGCTTGAGTGGTTGGTGATGCCGCGCACCGGGTCGATCGACTCAAACGTCGGGCCGGCGGTGATCAACAGGCGCTGACCACGCAACACCTTGGGCTGAAAAAACGCGATCAGATCGGACAGCAGATCGACAGGCTCCAGCATGCGGCCATCGCCAACCTCGCCGCAGGCCTGCTCTCCACTGTCAGGCCCCAGCACCACGGTGCCATCGTCAAGCAAGGTCTGGGCATTGCGTTGAGTGGCAGGATGCGACCACATTTCGCGGTTCATGGCCGGCGCAACCAGCAAGGGGCAACGCTCGCGCGGCCGGGCCAGACACATCAAACTCAGCAAGTCGTTGGCACGCCCTTGGGCGAGTTGCGCCATAAAGTCGGCACTGGCGGGCGCGACCACAATGGCGTCCGCCTCTCGACTGAGGTTGATGTGGGCCATGTTGTTGGGCTCATCGGCATCCCATTGACTGGTCACCACACGGCGCCCCGAGAGCGCCTGCAGGGTCACCGGGGTGATGAAGGCCTGCGCGGCCTCCGTCATGACCACCTGAACGGTGGCCCCCGCCTTGACCAGCAGTCGCACCAATTCGGCCGATTTGTAGCAGGCAATACCGCCCGTCAGGCCCAGCACGATGTGCTTGTCTTGAAGATCTGAACGTTCTGACATGGGCCGGACTCTATCAGGCTCCGCACACCCTTGGGGTCATGTTCTTCAGGTGATCACGGAGTTGGTCTGAAACACCTGCCGGCGATAAGCACTGGGAGAGTGCCCGGCCCAACGTTTGAAGGCGAAGGTGAACGCCCTGCGGTCGGAGAAACCCAGCTCGGCGCTGATGAGATCCAGGCCCATGGCGCGCTTGGCCAGTAGTTGACGCGCACGGGTGTACTTGGCCTGGGCCTGCAGTTCGGCAAAGCGCGCCCCCTCGGCTTGCAAGCGGCGCTGCAGGGTGCGACAGTGCAAGCCCAGCACCAAGGCCACATCCTCCAGCCCGCCTTTGATCAACTGGGGGTGCGTCTCCAGAACATGCCGCACCAACTCACTGATGACAAACCGTGAAGGGCTGCGCTCCAATTCATGCTTGATGGCCTGGCGCGCCTCACCATGCCGGTCTGGTCGCCCGCCCGCCAGAGAGACATCCAACAGGGCCCTGGGAAACACCAACGCATTGCGCAAGTGGCCAAATTGCACCGGACACAAGAAATGGTCCTGAAACAAGACCGCATTGTTCGGGCGCGGCCGCTGAAGCTGGACGGCGATCAGCGAGGGGGAAAAGGAATTCAGCGCGTCCCCCAGGATCGTTCGCGAGAACTTTCGTACCGTGGCCAAAACCAGATCTACCAGGTAGTGAGACCCTGGATCGCGGGCCAGTTCAGGCTCCAGTGTGACCACCAACGCTGCCTGCGAGGCAGACTCTTCGAGCGAGATCGTCATCCAGGGCAATTGAAAAACCCGCAGCCAAGGGAACACCTCAACGGCTTCGCGCAAGGTGGCACTCGTGAGCAAAAATTCTTCGAGTTGTTGGAACCTGTCAAAGACAAAAGCGTCGCCCAAGGTGAGCGGAAAGTGATGGGCTGGCGCACGCCGGACACAGGCCTCCAGCGCACGCAGAAAGGTGCCCGTACTCACCAACGGGCCAACCGCGTGACTCTGGTCAAAGTCAACGCCGACTTCTTTGAACGCGGACTCGATCTCAAAACCACAATGGCATGCGGCCTGCACCCAACTGCTCAAACCTGGCAGAGGAATGGAGGGAAACTGGCGGTGTGGCTCGGGGCTCACCGCCTGCCCTGGCCCTGAAGGAGCAGGATGGTTGGAGATCATGGCTGGCGCGTCAATTCACAACTGAATACGCACATTGTCACTCAAACCTGCGATAAATTCCAATTTCGAACAAACGTTTGAATGAATGTTCTACGCCAGAACTAAAGTGGTGAACTGACCGCGCCTGCTCAATGGCGGCCTTGCTGGTCTCGCCAAGTGCTGGGCGTGCAACCCTCCCAGCGTTTGAATGCGGCGGTGAAGGCCCTGCGGTCAGAAAAACCGAGGCGGGCGCTGATGTCGTCGATCGACACATCACCCTGGCGCAGCCAGTCGCAGGCCAGGCGTTGGCGCATGCGCGCCTGCAGGTGCAAGTAGCCATCGCTCTCCTCCTTCAAGCGACGCTGCAAAGTGCGAGGGTGCAGGTTCAATCGCTCGGCCATGTCCTCGACACCCAAGGCCAGCAGGCCGGGCTCACGGGCAATCATCTCTTCAATTTCAGCCGCCACACCTTGACGGCGCGCCTCTTTGCCCAGCCGCTGCTGCGCCAGAAAATGAGCCTGTTCGTGCAGGTCAGGGAAGGCGCCCTCCAAAGGCAGATCAAGGATGCGGCGCTCGAACACGAGGGCATCGTGTGGTTGGTTGAAATTGACCGGCGTTTCGAAAAACTGCCGGAGTTGTTCGGCGTAGGCTGGCTCTGGTCGCTTCAAAGACACGGAGACAAATCCGTCCGATGAGCCCTGAAGCGAGCGACCAAATTTGCGGATCACGGCCAGGATGGCCTCGGACACGTAGTGCATCGGCAGCCCCAGCAAATCGAGGTTGAGCACAGGTATATCAAAGCCCACCGACACGTAGGCCAGGTTGCCCTCTTCCTTCACTTCAAACTTTGCCCAGGGCAGCACCATGCGTTTGGCCAATTCAGCCACCCGCAAGGCCTCACGCAAGGTGGGGCTGGTGGTCAACAAGGTTTCAAACTCTGGCAGAGACTCAAACGCGAACGTGTCACCCAGCACCAGCGGGAAGTGTTTGTGGGGCGACATGGCAACACACTGCTCCAGCACCGAGATCAACTGCAAAGGCGAGACGCGGGCGTCTTCGAGCCGGATGATGTCGATGGTGATGCCCGCCTCTTTGAACAGCGGCTGAACGTTGAACCCGCACTTGGCCGCCGCTTTGATCCAGGCGGACAGCATGAACAACGGGATGGGCTTGAGGCCCACGGCCTTGAGAACGATCGATGGAATCTGCATAAATGAAATCGGCACACTCCTGACGGGTGTGCCGAAGTCTACCGAAGGTTGGCAGGTTCGTGACAGCGAAGGCTCAACGAGCCGTGGCGGCCCTCATCAACTCACTGGCCTCGACCGGGTCGCTGTGCAGATTGAAGGCGGCCACCCACTCTGCGTACCCGGGCTGATCCGCCTCGTCCCACGGGTGATAGCTCGGCTTGTAATACGGGAAGTAGTGCTTGTAGAGGGGCGCGGCAAAGCCACCGGGTTTGATCAGCCACCAGATGCCTTTGAGGTGCAGGCCGATGCGCTGACTCAAACTGAACCCATCCGTCTTGAGCATGTGGTTCAAGTAAAAAAAGATCACCTTCGGGAAGATGACGGTGGTGTAGAGCATGGCGCCAATTCGCTTGAAGTAGCCGACCTTGGCGTAGTCGATCATGACGTCGTAGGCGACACCTTTGTGTTCAACCTCTTCAATCGCGTGCCAGGCATACATGGCGCGCACTCGCGGGTCGGCATCGCGCATGATGTCGCGCTCATCGAACATGGGGTGGGCACTGATGGCGGTGAAATGCTCCAAAGCCGCCGTGATGCCCAGCGTGAATTCACGGCTGAAGCGGCTGCGGTACTGGGTGAACAACAGGTGCTCCAACCACTTGGTCAGGTAGTCAACATCGATGCCTTGCGCTTTGAGCCGCTCGTTGTATTGCCGGTGCACAAGGGTGTGCTGGGCTTCCTGGCGGTTGAAGCCTTGGATGTCTTCCAGCAGCTTGGGGTCCGAGACGCGATCGCGAAAATCGCGCACGCTGGTCATGAAGAAGCGCTCTCCGGGCGGAAAAAT
>JAZJZP010000018.1:3860-12609 GCA_040389805.1 Pseudomonadota bacterium | reverse complement strand
CGAAGTCCAGCGCGCCCAGGCTCATCAGGTTGGCACTGACTTTCTGACTGACCATGCCACTGAAGGTGAACAACATCGACAGGGGGATCACCATGGCGGTGATCAACGCGGCGCGCATGTTGCCCAGGAACATGAAGAGGATGGCGACGACGAGCACGGCGCCTTCCAATAGGTTCTTCTTGACCGTGGCAATCGCCTTGTCGACCAGGATGGTTCGGTCGTACACGGTCACCGCGTGAATCCCGGCGGGCAGCGTCTTGTTGATCTCGGCCATCTGCTTGTCTACCGCTTGAGAGACCTTGCGGCTGTTCTCGCCGATCAGCATGAACACGGTACCCAGCACCACCTCGCGGCCGTTGTCGGTGGCCGCGCCGGTGCGCAGTTCCTTGCCGATGCTCACGTCGGCGATGTCGCGGATGAGGATGGGCACGTCGTCGACATGCTTGACGATGATGCCGCCCACATCCTTCATGTCCCGAACCTGCCCGGGAGCCCGGATCAGGTACTGCTCGCCTTCGCGCTCGATGTAGCCTGCGCCCACGTTGCCGTTGTTGCGTTCCAGCGCATTGACCACGTCTACCAGGGTCAGGCCGTGCGCCATGAGTTTCTCGGGTCGTGGGGCGACCTGGTATTCCTTGGCATAGCCGCCGATGGAGTTGATCTCCGTCACGCCCGGCACATTGCGCAATTGCGGTTTGATGATCCAGTCCTGGATCTCGCGCAGATCAGTCGGCGTGTAGGCGCTGCCATCGGCCTTCTTGGCACCGTCCTTGGCTTCGACGGTCCACATGTAGATCTCACCCAGGCCGGTCGAGATCGGGCCCATGGCCGGGGTGACGCCCTGGGGCAGCCGCTCCTTGGCCTCCTGGATTCGCTCGTTCACCATCTGGCGCGCGAAGTACAGGTCGGTGCCATCCTTGAAGATCACGGTGATCTGCGACAAGCCGTAGCGCGACAGGGAGCGGGTTTGCTCAAGGCCCGGCAAGCCGGCCATCACGGTCTCCAGCGGGTAGGTGACGCGTTGCTCTGTTTCCAGCGGCGAGTAGCCGGGGGTCTGCGTGTTGATCTGGACCTGGACATTGGTGATGTCGGGCACGGCGTCGATGGGTAGCTTCTGGTAGCTGAAAATGCCCAATGCGGCCATGCCGAAGACGGCCAGCAGCACAAGCCAGCGCTGCTCGATGGCAAATCGGATGATGCGTTCAAACATGATGGGTGGTCCTTGGGCTCAATGCGAGTGCTCGGCCGAAGCCTTGCCGATTTCGGCCTTGATGACGAAGCTGTTCGTCGAGGCATAGCGCGCCCCGGCACTCAGGCCTTTGACAATCTCGGTGCGCACGCCATCACTGCGTCCCACTTCCACGGTTTTGGCTTCAAAGCCGCCAGGCACTTCGACGAAGACGACTTGACGGCCTTCCATCGCCTGCACTGCGCCAGCCGCCACGGTCACGGCCGCCGCGGTTTCGCCCGAGGTCACCGCCACATTGACGAACAGACCCGGGCGCCAGGCCAGGCCGGGATTGGTCAGCACGATCCGGGCACTGGCTGCACGCGTCTGCTCCCCGATCAGGGCGCCGACATAGGTCACCATGCCGGTGGCCACATCGTCGAACGAGGTGGAGCTCACGGTGACCTTCTCGCCGACCCGAACGAACTTGAGGTCCTTGGCTGGCACATTGATGTTGGCCCACACGGTGGACAGGTCGGACAGGGTGAACACGTTGGCGTCCTCCTTGACGGACTCGCCCAGCGCGATGTGCTTTTCCACGACGATGCCGTCAAACGGTGCCCGCAGTTCGTAGCGGTTCAAGTCGTTGGCCGTGGGCGCGGCGCCCAAGGCCTTGAGCTTCTGGCTGGCGTTGTTCACGGCGATCTCGGCTTCCCGCAGCGCTTGCACCGCCTGCTGGTAGTCCATCTGCGCGGAGATCTTGTCCTCAAAGAGTTTCTTCTCACGGGCATGCGTGGTTTGCGCCAGCGTCAGACGCTTTTGGGCCGCCTGCAACTGCATCGTGGTGCGGATGCTGGCTGGGCCGACCGCCTCGACCTTGATGCCGCCCGCTGCGATCTGCTGAGCGTTCAACTGGACCGGCTCTTCTTCACCCTCGACATGCTTGTCGGCCCCGGCGGGGCTGGATGCGCCTTTGCCCTCGCCCCCTTCGCCCTCCAGCGTGTCGTGTTCTGCGTGCGCGCCGGGTTTTTCGTGGTGTTCCTTGTCGTCGTGCCCCTTTGCCTCATCGTGACCGGCATCGGCTTTCTTCTCATCGTGGTGCTCGCCATCATCGTGGCCTTTGGCTTCGTCATGCCCGTGACCATGGCCTTCCTCGGCGGCTTCGCCCGCTGGTGCGCTGGGAGCACTTTTGAGCAACCAGGCGCTGGCCCCCAACCCGATCAGGACGATGGCAATGATGGCGATGAGTTGGGGGCGGCTGATGCGCCCAGCCTGGCGTTGTGGTTTGGTGTGGTTCATGCAGTGCTTTCTCATGGCTTGGCCGTCGATGACTCGTCGGTGTTGGTGCCCAACAGGCGGTCGATGTCGGCGGTGGTGCGGTACAGCTCGTTCAATGCGCGCAGGTATTGGGCGCGGGCCTGGAACAAGGTGCGTTGGGCATCCAGCGCGTCCAGGAAACTGAACTTGCCCAGCTCGAAGCCTGTGGTGGCGGCCTGCCAGGCGCTTTCAGCGCCGGGCAACACCTCTTCTTTCAGGGCCTGGACCTCGGCTTGCGCGGAGCGCTGGCGCTCGCTCAGTTGGGTCCATTCCGTGTCGATCCGGATCTGGGTGGCTTGCAGGTCGGCCTCGGCCTTGTCGTGCAGTCGCAGGGCCTGAAGGAGATTGCCTCGGTTGGTGTCCAGCACCGGAATTGGCATGGACAGGCCGATGACCGTCTGGTTGCGTCCGACTTGTTGATCACGCTTGGCCCCCAAGGTCAAGGTCACATCGGGAATGCGGCGTGCGCGTTCGAGCTCGACCATGGCTTGTCGTCGATCAACCTCCAGCCTGGCTTGGCGAAGCGCGGGTACATCCGTCAGCGACGTGTCTGGGCTGAGCAAGGCGGGCAGCGCATTGGACTGCCAAGCCAGCACCTGAGCCCGGGGCGCGGCGGGGCCGAGCAGGGCCGACAGGCGTTGGCGGGCGGATCGCAACTCGCCTTGAGCTTGGCGTAGCTCTACGCGCACGCCAGCATGAGCCACCTTGGCGCGTGTCTCATCGACGGGGGAGACCTTGCCGGCCTGGACGCGCTTGGATGCCGCATCCGCAGCACGGCCCGACAGTTCGGCAGAGGCCTGCGCCAATTGGACGCGCTCCTGGGCGATGACCGCACCGAAGAAGGCATCGGACACGTCGGCCCGGATTTGCGCACGGCGTCCTTCGACGTCCACGGCGGTTTGAGCCCGCCCAAGCTCGGCGACCGAGACCCGGGCTGACCGTTTACCGCCCAGCTCGATGGGCTGACTGAATTGGACCGTGGTGGTCCGGCTTTCCCGCCGGGTGTCCTCGATCAAGGCCTGAATCTCTGGGTTGGGTCGGGCGCCAGCCTGAATGACCGTGCCGTCGCTGGCCGCCAACTCTTGCTGGTTGGCCACGATCTGGGGGCTGAACTGCAGTGCGAGCCTGATGGCTTCAGCCAGCGTCAGCGGCTGAACTGTGGGGGCCGGCGGGGAGGCAGCGCTGAGCGGCACCTGGGCGGGCGATGCCTGCGCGACTTGCGAAAAGGACGTGGAAGGAAAGAGCGTGGCCGTGGTCAACGCTGCGAGCGTTGCCAATGGCGCCATGAGCCTGTGCATCGAATTCTCCGGGTTGTGGGAAACAACAAAGGGGGAATTCGGCGAGAAATGGCCGTGGTGTGGCCTGGCTATCTATGGATAGAAATGATGCTGAAGCAGCAGCCGTCTCGCCGAATTAAGCGGCGAGACGTATGTCAGGGCGTTCGAGCCCTTTGGGAATGTGCGAGGCATGGCCTCGTTGTGCGAGGCTCACCCATGTCTTGTGTGACTTCAACACGGGTTCGTGTGTTTCACAGATCGGTGGTGCGGCGCTGAAGTGGCAGGTCGCGCAATCGGTATCGATGCTGGATTGCTTGGTGCTGCCCTGGTCGTTCTTGCTTGAGCCGTTTTGGCCCTTGCCATCGATCGAGTCCTGGTGGGCATGCTGATGATGCCCAAGGTGGCTGGCTTGCGGGCTTGTTTCATGCTGGCAATAGCTGGCCACCGCTGCCCAGGACATCTGGAGCGGAAACCATATCAGCAAAAAAACACACAGCAGGCGGCGCATACGGAGAGCAGTATAGATGGTTGACTGGGTCGCTGAACAGCTTAAAAGCGCTATTTATCGGAGCCAATGGATGCGGGTATCAGCATCAGCCTGTTTTTTGGCTCACATCCACCTTGAGCAAGCGCAAACCGTTGGCCACCACCAGCAAGCTGGCACCCATGTCGGCAAACACCGCCATCCACATGGTGGCGCCGCCAAACACCGCCAGCACAAAAAAGACGGCCTTGATGCCCAGCGCCAGCGAGATGTTCTGCCAAAGGATGGCGTGCGTCAGCTTGGACAGGCGGATGGTCTCCGGGATGCGCCTGAGGTCATCGTTCATCACCACGACATCGGCCGCTTCCATGGCCGTGTCCGTGCCAGCACCACCCATGGCAAAACCAATGTCTGATTGCGCCAGCGCGGGGGCATCGTTGATGCCATCGCCCGTCATGGCGGTCAGGCCATGCAGTCTTTGCAGGTCTTTGATAGCGTCGAGCTTGTGCTCGGGCAAGAGGTTACCTCGGGCTTCGTCGATGCCAGCTTGTGCCGCGATGGTTTTGGCCGTGGCGGCGTTGTCACCGGTCAGCATGATGGAGGTCACGCCAAGCGCTTTGAGTTCGGCAATCGCCTGACGCGACGTATCCTTGATGGTGTCGGCCACCGCGAACAGGGCCAGCACGCCCTGGTCGTTGGCCAGCAGGGTGACCGTCCTGCCCGCTTCCTCGTGTGTTTTGAGGGTGCTCTCCAGGGCGGGTGTGGACTGGCCGCGCTCCTGCATCAGGCGATGATTACCCAGCACGTAAAGCGTGCCGTTGTGGCTCGCGCTGACCCCTCGTCCAGCCAGTGCCTTGAAATCAGCCACGTCAACACCCTGGGCAACGGTGCTCCCGTGCTCAATGCTGCTGAGGCCTTGGGCAATGGCCTTGGAGACGGGATGGTCGGAGCGGTTCGCCAGCCCCAGGGCCATTGTGATGAGCGGCGCGCGGTCACCTTGAAGTGCCACCCATTCGACGAGCTTGGGCTTGCCCAGGGTGATGGTGCCGGTTTTGTCCAGGGCGATGGCCTTGAGCTTGCGCGCTTCTTCCAGGTAGGTGCCGCCTTTGATCAGGATGCCCCGGCGCGCCGCGCTGGCCAGTGCACTGACCACGGTGACGGGGGTGGAGATCACCAGCGCGCAAGGGCAGGCGATGACCAGCAGGACCAGCGCCTTGTACAGCGACTGGGTCCAGGTCCAGTCCATCAGCCAAGGCGTGAGAAGGGCCACACCCAGCGCCATCACGAACACGGTCGGGGTGTAGATGGCCGCGAATTTGTCCACAAAGCGCTGGGTCGGAGCCCGCGTGCCCTGCGCTTCTTCGACCGCGTGGATGATGCGAGCGAGGGTGGTGTTGGTGGCCTCAGCGGTCACACGAAACTGCAACTCGCCCGTCTCGTTGATGGTACCTGCGAACACGGTGTCGCCCATGGCTTTGTCGACGGGGATGCTCTCGCCGGTCACTGGGGCCTGGTTGACGGCGCTGTTGCCCGCCGTCACGACGCCATCGAGCGGCACACGCGCGCCAGGGCGAATGCGAACAATGGCGGCCAGGGGCACCTCGCTGGCCTTCAGGGTGCGCCATGTGCCATCGGCTTGTTGAACATCGGCCTCTTCGGGCGCCAGCGCCATCAAGCCCTTGATGGCATTGCGCGCCCGATCGACCGAGCGTGCCTCGATCAACTCGGCGATGGCATAGAGGGCCATGACCATGGCGGCCTCGGGCCATTGCCCAATCAGAAAGGCGCCCGTGACCGCCACGGTCATCAAGGCGTTGATGTTGAGCTTGGCATGGCGCAGGGCCATCAGGCCCTTTTTGTAGGTGTCCAGCCCAGCCAAGCCGATGGCCGCCATCGCCAACGCGATCTCCAGGCCTTGCGCGACCAGCGATTGCACCTCGATGAAACCGATTGCTTCTGCCATGGTGGCGAGGATCAACGCGGCGATCAGCCGTTTCACCCCACCCCGGAAAAATCCGGAGGCCTCTGCCGTGAGGGCAGTCCCTGCTGCATCTGGCTGTATCAGTTGAGGGTCGAAGCCCGCCCGGCGGATGGCCGCTTGGGCCAGTTCGATCGCCGATGGCGTGCCAGTCATGCTCAAGGTGCGCTCGCTCAACTGGAAGCGCAGCGTGTGGATGCCTTCGATGGGCTCCAGGGCGCGCCGGATTTCCGACTCCTCCGTGGCGCAATCCATCGTGGCGATCCGAAATGAGGTGCTGCCTGAGCGGGTGGTTGCCTCAGGGGAGTCTGTTGCGGCTGTATCGGCGGTGTCCGCACACCCTCCGCAGGCTGTTCCTTGGCAGGCGCTCTCAACAGGGTTCTTGCTGTCGACCTTGGCTTCACTTGATGGCATGACGTGTTCCTTTGGTCTTGATTTAAATCCCTGTAGTGGCTACAGAGTCAATGGAAATATAGAAGCCCTGTTGCCATGATGGACGGCAAGACGACCAAGCAACCTTGGCTGTTGCCTGTGTTCGCTTCGTCATGCGGAGCATCCTCGCCTGACGATTTCAGAGCGAACCGGATAGACTACGCCGCATGTCGAGAACCGCTCGTGCCTTGTTCCTGCTGATTGTCATGGCTTGGCAGACCTTGTCGTTTTTGACGCCGTTCCAGCTCCGCCAGCAGGCGCAATCGTTGGGCCACGCGGTCGAGCACGCGAAGGCCTTGGATCATCACCACCATGAAGACCAGTCGCTTCATGCTGATGAAGATGGGGTGGCCAATGAGTCGCCTCACCATCACACGCACGATGGCGTTCAACCATCGGGTTTGTTGTCCGTGATCACGATGGCCTTGCTCGATGGTGAGCCTGAATCGCACATCGGTGTGAGTGCGCATGACGTGCAGACCGTCTTTCTTGATGGCCTCTTACGGCCACCCCAGATGCTTGCCTGAACGTTGAAAGCAAGGGCTCCGCGTCGAGAGACGCCTGCGTTTGCAATGCTTCAGTTCCGATGCCAGGGCTTCATGTTGGCTTTGCGATCGGGGCTTCGGGTTCTTCATTCAGTCAGTCCAGTATCTCCAATGAAACATCTCCTGTTCAAGCGACCGGCAGCTTTGCTGCTGCTGGCCCTGACCCCGCTCGTGGCATTCGCTCACGGCATTTCCGAGGAGGACCGTCAGCGGATGCTCGATGGCAGTTACCTTCAGTACGTCGGTCTGGGCGCCAGCCACATGCTGACGGGCTACGACCACCTTCTGTTCCTGTTTGGCGTGGTGTTTTTCCTCACGTCATTCAAGGATGTCGCCAAGTTTGTGACCGTGTTCACCCTGGGGCACTGCATCACGCTGATCCTCGCCACCTACTTCAAGATCACCTGGAACTACTACTTGGTCGACGCCATCATTGCCGTGAGCGTGATTTACAAAGGTTTTGACAACAACGGGGGCTTCCAGAAACATCTCGACATGAAATCCCCCAACCTGTTGGGCGCTGTCTTCATCTTCGGCTTGCTCCATGGATTCGGTCTGTCCACACGGTTGCAGCAACTGCCCCTGGGTGATGACCCGGTGGCGATGCTATGGCGCATCCTGAGCTTCAACGTGGGCGTGGAGTTGGGGCAGATTGCCGCTCTGGCAGCCATGGTCACGCTGCTGGCCGCCTGGCGCCATCGGCCTTCGTTCAAGCGCTTCAGCCATGCAGCCAACCTGGGGCTGATGTATGCGGGGGCCTATCTCTTGTTCATGCAGTTGCACGGCTACCAGCATGACGTGGCACCGAACAGCTTCCGCTTTCCGGTCGAGGAGCACCAGCACCTCCACGAAGACATGAACATTCAGAACACCACTGATTCCACCCGCAACACCCTCTGATTCGTTTCTCATCCATCAAGGACATCACCATGAAAACATTGATTGCAGCCACATCCATCATCGCTACGCTTGCCGCATTCGCCATCGCGACACCAGCTCGCGCCTCCGAAGGGGGGAGTTGCCACTTCCACGGATCCAAGTCGGCCACCGAAGCCACCGTGGCTGGCTGCGCCAGCCAGCGCAAGGCATCCTTGATCAAGACCGGCAAGTTGGACGCATCCTGGCAAGCCGTTCAGCAGGACAAGAGCGAGACCATTGATGGCAAGAAAGGCAAGGAATGGAAGGTGACTTTCAAGAATCCGGCCGTGACCGATAAGAGCAAGGAAACGCTCTACATGTTCTTCACCTTGCCCGGTAATTTCATTGCTGCCAACTTCACGGGGAAGTGAGGCAGTAGCGCGTTGAACAGGCCTGCCCTGAGGGGCGGCCTTCATCTCTTTCGAGATTGTGTCCGAGCCAATATGGGTTGGCTCGCCTGCTGCACGGTTTTCAACGACCTCCAGGAGGCGGCACCCAGGCCCTCGCTGAAGAAAGCATGCTGTGGTTGACGCGTTTGGATCACGTTGAAGCAGGCTGCAACGCGATGATGGCCATCCCCGCCAGCGCGACACAGGCCCCCACCAGGTCCCAGCGGGTGGGTGTGATGCC
>JAZJZP010000018.1:0-3850 GCA_040389805.1 Pseudomonadota bacterium | reverse complement strand
GGCGATGTACACGCCGCCATAGGCCGCGTAGGTGCGCCCGGCCGCCGTGGGATGCAGCGTCAGCAGCCAGGAGAACAAACCCAGCGCCGCCGCAGCGGGCAGCAAGAGCCACATGGACTTGCCTTGGTTGAGGGCCAGCCAGGGCAGGTAGCAGCCCAGTATTTCGGCCAGGGCCGTGAGAACGAACAGCAGGGTGGTGCGCAGCATGGCGTTGACTTCTTGTCTGTGGCGGGAGGTGTGATGGGTCAGATGGCGAGGGCCAATCCGTGAGGAAACAGCCAAGTGCTGATCGCCCCGATGACGGCGCAGATGCCCAGCAACTGGATCACCCCCATTTTGAGTCGGAACAGGGCCAGGCCCGCCCCCAACGCGATCAGGGCGGAGACCACATCGAACGGGCCTGCCAACCCCTTAGGCCACAGCACGTGGTACGCGAAGAACAGCGCCAGATTCAGGATCACGCCCACCACCGCCGCTGTGATGGCCGTCAGCGGCGCGGTGAATTTGAGGTTGCCGTGGGTGGTTTCGATCACGGGTCCCCCGGCCAGGATGAACACGAACGAAGGCAGGAAGGTGAAGAGGGTCACCACGGCGGCCACCGCCGCGCCGGCCAGGAACAGCGCATCCGGGCCGAACACCTGTTTGGCCCAGCCGCCCACAAAGCCGACGAAGGCCACGACCATGATCAGCGGGCCCGGCGTGGTCTCGCCCAGGGCTAGGCCATCGATCATCTGCGGGCCGGTGAGCCAGTGGTGGTGCTCGACCGCGCCCTGGTAGACGTAGGGCAGCACGGCATAAGCCCCGCCGAAGGTCAGCAGGGCCGCCTTGGTGAAGAACCAGCCCATCTGCGTCAGCGTGCCGTCCACGCCGTTGACGAGCAGCAGCAATCCCATCGCGACCACCCACAGGCCCAGCCCGACGGCCAGCACCTTGGCCAGGCGGCCCCGGGTGAACAAGGCATGGGCGGGGGTGGGCGTGTCGTCGTCGATCAAGGCGGGGCCGTAGCCTTGCTGAGCGGCGCCGTGTCCGCCGCCAACCGCGAAGATCTGTGGCGCCAGGCGGCCCCCGAGGTGGCCGATCAAGGCCGCGAGCATTACGATCAATGGGAAGGGCGCGTCCAACACGGAGATCGCCAGGAAGGAGGCGGCGGCGATGCCCCAGAGCCAGCCATTTTTCAATGCCCGGGTGCCGATCCGGTGGGCCGCATGGACCACCAGGGCGGTCACCGCCGGTTTGATGCCATAGAAGATGCCAGCCACCAGGGGCATCTGCCCGAACGCCACGTAGACCCAAGACAGGGCCACCAGGATGAACAGGGAGGGCAGCACGAACAAGGCGCCCGCCGCGATACCACCCCAGGTTCTGTGCATCAGCCAGCCGATGTAGGTGGCCAGTTGCTGGGCCTCCGGCCCCGGCAGGAGCATGCAGTAATTCAGCGCATGCAGGAATCGCTTCTCGCTGATCCAGCGGCGCCGCTCGACCAATTCGGTGTGCATGATCGCGATCTGGCCGGCAGGGCCGCCAAAGCTGATGAAGCCCAGCTTGAGCCAGAAGCGGAAGGCCTCCCAGAAGCTGACGGGTTCAGGTTTGGACGTAGCCATGGGGGTAGGAGCGTTGTTCACGCGGCAGCCTCTGTGTTGAATGCGGTCAGCAGACCTTCGAAGACGCCGGCACTCACCTGCATCAGTTGATCGTCATCGGTGATGGCTTCGCGCATGCCGGCCAGCACGCGCTCGACCCCGATGGCTTCGGGCGGTTGAACTCCGCCTGCGTCCAGGCTGTGGACAAGCAGGCCCAGGCGCACCAGGGGCGGCGTCTCCAGGTCGAAGCTGGCCAGCAGCGTCTCGAAGGTGACCCGCGCGCCGACGTGCGTGAAGGCGGCGCCATCGAAATCGAAGCCCAGCGCCTTCTTGGGGCAGTCGGCGGGCGACTTCAACCAAAGGAAGCGCGCCTCGGGGTCGATGAAACGGCGGATCAGCCAAGCGCTGGCAAGCCGGTCCACCCAGGGGCGCCGTCGAGTGGCCCAAAGCCGACCGCGGTATTGCCGTGCGTCGAGGCGGGTGATGGCCGCCTGCTGCTTTGGCTGCGGCTCGTCGGGCGACAGCTCGCGGTTGGCATCGCTCTCCAGGGCTTGCAGGGCGGCCCCGGTCTGTTTTTGCGCTTCACCGGCGAAGAAGTCGATGGCCGCCAATTGCTCGAAGCTTTTGCGCAGCTTGCGGCTTTGTTTGAGCGTGTCCAGCGCGTTGGCCTCGCTCAACTGGGCGCGGCTGGCGGTGATTTCGGCCAGCAGGGCGCCGAACTCGGCGCCGCGATCGAACAAGCGCGGGAACTCTGGTTCGTTGCTGTCGGTGCGCAGCAAGTGGGCCATTCCATCGCTGCGTCGCAAGTCTTCGGCAATGGCCTCCAGCGTGTCGGCATGGGTGCCTTGCTCAGGCAGCAGGTACACCCCATCGCGCAACACGGCGGCGCCACAGGCTTTCAGGGCGCGCCAAGAGCGCATGCGGGCCGTGGCATTCTCGGTGGGCAGCGAAAGGATGAGTAGTAACCATTTCATCTTGTAGATATTACTACGCCATGATTTGGGTGCAACAAGGGTGTCGGGTCAGATCGCGGAGGAACGCTAAGGCCTGCTCAGCATTTGATGCAGACCCAGGCCGACCATCGCCCCGACAATCTGCGAAGCCATGAACGCAGGCACGCCGCTGGGTGCGATGCCGGCGAAGGTGTCGCTGAACATCCGGCCGAACGCCGCTGCCGGATTGGCGAACGAGGTGGACGCGGTGAACCAATAGGCCGCCCCGATGTAGGACGCCACCAGGGATGGCGCGCGCCCTTCGGGGGCCCGCAAAATGACTAGCAGCAGGCCTGCGGTGGCGACCCCTTCGGCCAGCCATTGCGCCGGACCCGTTCGGACCTTGGCGGACCATTGAAGTATCGGCAGGTCGAACATGGCGTGCGCCAGCCAGGCGCCGCAGGCCGCGCCGATCGACTGCGCAAGCACATAAGGGGCAAGGTTTGGCCATGGCAAATCGCGGCGAATCGCCATGACCAGGCTGACCGCCGGATTGAAGTGCGCACCGCTGGTGGGCCCCAGGGTGTGGATCAGCACATAGAGGCCCCACACGGTGGCCAGGGTGTTGGCCAGCAAGGCGATGGCGAGATTGCCCCCCGCCAACCGCTCGGCCATGACGCCGCTGCCAATCACGATGCTCAAGAGCAGCATCGTGCCCAGACCCTCGGCCATCAGCCGGTGAGAAAGTCGCGTCATGGCGCCCTCAACTGGCGGAGATGTCGAGCAGCGCCTTTTGCAAGGCCTTGTCGCTCATCGACGCCAAGGGCAACTGCAGCAGTTGCAGCATGCGGTAGCCGATGGCCTGGCGGGTCAGCTCGAAGGCCAGGCGCTTGCCTTCGTCGCCGCCTTGCGCGTTGGAGGGATCGGCATAACCCCAGTGCACTTTGACGGGACTGCCGGGCCAATACGGACAGGTTTCAGCGGCCGCGCTGTCGCAGACGGTGATCACGATGCGCATCTGCGGGGCGCCTTCGGCAATGAACTCGTCCCAGCTCTTGCTGCGGTAGGTGCTCACGTCAACGCCAGCGCCGCGCAAGGTATCCAGGGCCAAGGGGTTGAGCTTGCCGCTGGGCGCGCTGCCAGCGCTGTAGGCCTTCACGTCTCGACCTGTTTGGCGAGCCAGGTGGTTGAGCATGCCTTCGCTGAGCACGCTGCGTGCGGAGTTGTGCGTGCACAGGATGAGGACGTTGGTGGCCATGGTTGGTCAGACAGATCAGTTCAATGAGAAGGAGGCTGTGGCCAGCGCAGTTCAGACGTGGCAGCAAGCCGGTGTGAACA
>JAZJZP010000017.1:1579-2018 GCA_040389805.1 Pseudomonadota bacterium | reverse complement strand
CGATGGCCTTGCGTTCGGTGATGTCGAGCCAATAGCCGTTGTAGGTGATGCTGTCGTCGGCGTGCCGGGTGGGCGTGCTGTCGCAGCGGATCCAGCGCCGGGTGGCGCCCAGCATGACGGGAAACTCGACCGCCTCCGTGGGCGGCTTCATGGTGGCCAATCGGGCCAAGCGCCAGGGTTGTCCGGGGTCATCGGTGAGGTGCTGGGGGTCGATGCCCAGCAGGGTGTTGAGGCCTTGTCCGACAAAGGTGAATTGGCCGAGTCCTTGGGCGGGTTGTTGGTAGCGAAACACCACCAGTGGGAGCGCATGCGCCATGTTTTGCAGATCGCTTTGAGCGCGGGTCAGCACGGCCATGCGGCGGGCACGCTGTGCGGTGGCGGCGATGCCACCGTAGCCCAGCAACAGCGCCACCAGCGCGCCCAGGACGGGACCGGTCAT
>JAZJZP010000017.1:681-1569 GCA_040389805.1 Pseudomonadota bacterium | reverse complement strand
GCGCCAGTGTCCAGGCGGTGAGCTGACCATAGGCCATGGGCTGACTTTGTGCCATGAATAGCTGACCACCAATGCGAACTTGCATGACCGTTTGCCCGCGTACATGGACCTGTCCCAGGGTCCAGGGCAGGTCCTGCAGGGTGCGCATGTACAGGCGTTTGGCCTGCTCAGGCTCCATCCGAATGGGTCCCTGCAGCGGCGAGCGTCCCAGCAGGTCGCTGCTTTGATTGCTCATCAGGATCACGCCTTGGGGGTCGGTGACCAGCAAGCGCCGTTGGGGATCGTCCATCAGGCGACTCAAGGCGGCGGGTTCTTGTTTGACCGCGACCACCCCCAGCAACTCGTTGTCGGCGCTGACGCGGGTGGCGAAATAAAAGCCAGGGATTTTGGTGATGCGGCCCACGGCAAACTGCGAGCCGCTGCCGCCATCCAGGGCCTCGGTGAAGTAGGTCCGCGTCTTGAAGTTGGCGCCCAGCACGTTGACGGACTGAGCGAGGCGGCTGTCGGCCACGACGGTCCCAAATCGGTCGAGCAGGAAGATGTCGTTGAGGTGGAAGTCGTGGGTGGTCTCACGCAGCACCGCTGAGATCTTGATCACGTCGGGCTGTTGCCTTAAGGCGGCCTGGGTGTGCTGGCGGTCGGCCTCGGTGAGTTCGGCGGAGTTGGGCACATGGCTGCGTTTGAGGAACTCCTGGATGGAGTTCTGGCGGCTCAACGCGCGCGGCAGGGCGTCGAGTTGCTCAAAGGTGACATCCAGGGTGTCGGTCAGGCTGTGCAGCCGGTGCTCGGACGTCTGCAGCAAAACGGCGCGGTGGTCCTGGAGGTGTTCGGTGATGAGCCAGGCGGCCACCGTCACCACCAAGGCCGTCCAGACTAGCCCAATCCAGA
>JAZJZP010000017.1:0-671 GCA_040389805.1 Pseudomonadota bacterium | reverse complement strand
GAGCGGGCCGCGCCGTTGGATGGACGCGTTGCTTGCAGAGTGTGCGGAATCCGGGGCCACCATGAACATGTTCTCCTGAGTGCTGAGGCCCCGGTTCGATGCCGGATCGCCGCAGACAGTGTGCCCTGTCCTGGTGCGTTCGACCAGTGGGACCGCACCCCATGGCGTTAACCTTTGAGCAACAGGCTCTCGGCCTTGGTCAGGTCCTGGGGGCGGCCTGACAAGACCAGGGTATCGCCTGGCTCCAGCACCAGTGAGTGGTCGGGGGAGACCACGGCGCCACGGGCACGCCGCACCGAGACCACCGCCACCTTCAGGTCGTGCGCGATCAAGGACTGCGCCAGGCTCAGGCCGACACAGTCGGCGTCGCCAGACAAGGTGACCGACTTCAGGCGTTGCAATTCAAGCTCATCGACGCTCTCGTCATCGGCGCCGTGAAAGTAGTCGCGCAAGATGCCGTAACGGGCCATCCGCTGGTCTTGCACCAGTCGAATCACCCGTCGCATGGGCACGCCGACCAGGGCCAGCGCCTGTGAGGCCAGCATGAGCGAGCCTTCAATGGCTTCGGGCACGACCACGGTGGCCCCGGCTTTTTTCAAGGCATCCAGACTGCTGTCGTCGATGGTGCGCACGACCACGGGCACCTCGGGGTTGTGGTCATGGACCAGCCG
>JAZJZP010000016.1:11483-16061 GCA_040389805.1 Pseudomonadota bacterium | reverse complement strand
TTCGCTTTGGGCGACTCGGGTGATCCCCGTGTTTGAATGGTCTAGTCTTATATAAGACACAAGTCTTGCCTTTTTTGGCGCGAACCCTGTAGAATCGCGGGTTTTCCTAGTCCCTCCCACCAACCTCCCCCGGAGATGTCATGACGAACCTCACACGCGAACAGCAGATCGCTGCCCTGGAAAAAGACTGGGCCGAAAACCCCCGTTGGAAGCTTGTCACGCGCGGTTACTCCGCTGCTGACGTCGTGCGTCTGCGCGGCAGCCTGCAGCCTGAGTACACCCTGGCCAAGAACGGCGCAGAAAAGCTGTGGGACAAGGTCAACGGCGGCGCCAAGAAGGGCTACGTCAACGCTTTCGGCGCCATTACTGCCGGTCAAGCCATGCAACAAGCCAAGGCTGGCCTGGAAGCCGTGTACCTGTCGGGCTGGCAAGTTGCCGCCGACGGCAACACGTCGGAAACCATGTACCCCGACCAATCGCTGTACGCGTACGACTCGGTGCCCACCATGGTTCGCCGCATCAACAACACCTTCAAGCGCGCTGACGAAATTCAGTGGGGCCGTGGTGTCAATCCTGGCGACGAAGGCTTCGTCGACTACTTCCTGCCGATCGTTGCTGACGCTGAAGCCGGTTTCGGTGGCGTTCTGAACGCTTTCGAACTGATGAAGAACATGATCGCTTCGGGCGCTGCTGGTGTTCACTTCGAAGACCAATTGGCTGCCGTGAAGAAGTGCGGCCACATGGGCGGCAAGGTGCTGGTTCCTACTCGTGAAGCCATCGAAAAGCTGAAGGCTGCTCGTTTCGCTGCTGACGTGATGGGTGTGTCCACGATCGTGCTGGCCCGTACCGATGCTGAAGCTGCCAACCTGTTGACCAGCGACTGTGACGACAACGACAAGCGTTTCGTGACCGGCGAGCGCACGCAAGAAGGCTTCTACCGCGTCAAGAACGGTCTGGAGCAAGCCATCAGCCGTGGCGTTGCTTACGCTCCCTACGCTGACCTGGTGTGGTGTGAAACCGGCGTACCTGACATTGGCTTCGCCCGTGAATTCGCGCAAGCTGTGCACGCTGCCTGCCCCGGCAAGCTGCTGTCGTACAACTGCTCGCCTTCGTTCAACTGGAAGAAGAACCTCAACGACAAGCAAATCGCTTCGTTCCAAGAGGACCTGTCGGACCTGGGCTACAAGTACCAGTTCATCACGCTGGCTGGTATCCACATCAACTGGTACAACACGTTCCAGTTCGCTCACTCCTACGCCAACGGCGAAGGCATGAAGCACTACACGGAAATGGTTCAAGAACCCGAATTCGCTGCTCGCGAAAAGGGCTACACCTTCGTGTCGCACCAACAAGAAGTCGGCGCTGGCTACTTCGACGACGTGACCACCGTGATCCAAGGTGGTTCGTCTTCCGTGAAGGCCCTGACCGGCTCGACCGAAGAAGAACAATTCCACTAAGTCGAACCTTTGGCCTGCGGTGAAAGCCGCAGTTCAAGGAGCGATCCAAGTGTTATCAAAAGCCCCTGGCGCAAGCCTGGGGCTTTTTTCATACGTCCTTCATGTGGAAGAGGTTAAAATCTCTGCAACCCGATTCATCCAGCAAGAGCGAGAAAGGCAACCACGGTTATGACACCGCGAACGACGACCACCCTAACGACGACCTCCGTTGAGGTCTAAAAGGCTGGCCGCTGCTTCGATTGCTTTTCCGCATCTGACTCCAAAAAGCGCGGCACCCACCGCGCTTTTTTTATTGCCCGCGCTCTTGCTGGCGCCCCACAAAACATCGACAGGTTCACCATGATTTCCATCCAGCTTCCCGACGGTTCCAAGCGTGAATTCCCCGGTCCCGTGACCGTGTTCGACGTGGCCGCCTCGATTGGCGCCGGCCTGGCCAAAGCCGCTTTGGCGGGCCGTGTGTGCCAGGGCGACAGCGCCCGCCTGGTCGACACCAGTCACCTCATCGAGGCCGACACTCAATTGGCCATCATCACGGACAAGGACTCGGCTGGTTTGGACGTGATCCGTCACTCCACGGCCCACTTGCTGGCCTATGCCGTCAAGGAGCTTTTCCCGGAGGCGCAGGTCACCATCGGGCCCACTATCGAAGATGGTTTCTTTTACGACTTTGCCTACAAGCGTCCCTTCACACCTGAGGATCTGCTTGCCATTGAAAAGAAGATGGGCGAGCTGGCCAAGAAAGACGAAAAGGTCGAGCGCAAGGTGCTGCCCCGCGATGAGGCCGTGGCGTACTTCAAAAGCCTCGGCGAGCACTACAAAGCCGAGATCATCGAGAGCATCCCGGCCGATCAGGACGTGTCGCTGTACGCTGAAGGCTCCTTCACCGACTTGTGTCGTGGCCCCCACGTGCCCAGCACCGGCAAACTCAAACACTTCAAGCTGATGAAGGTGGCGGGCGCCTACTGGCGTGGCGATCATCGCAACGAGCAGTTGCAACGCATCTACGGCACGGCCTGGGCCACCAAGGATGACCTGCAGCAGTACCTCACCCGCCTTGAAGAAGCCGAAAAGCGCGACCACCGCAAGTTGGGTCGCGAGTTGGACCTGTTCCACATCGACGATCACGCCCCGGGTGTGGTGTTCTGGCACCCCAAGGGCTGGACGGTGTGGCAAGCGGTGGAGCAGTACATGCGCGCGGTCTACCGTGACAACGGTTACCAAGAAGTCAAGGGGCCACAGATCCTCGACAAGACCCTGTGGGAGAAAACCGGCCACTGGGACAAGTACCGCGAGAACATGTTCACCACCGAGAGTGAAAAGCGCGACTACGCCCTCAAGCCCATGAACTGCCCGGGCCACATCCTGATCTTCAATCAAGGCATCAAGAGCTACCGTGACCTGCCAGTGCGCTACGGCGAGTTCGGCCAATGCCACCGCAACGAGCCCACGGGTGGTCTGCACGGCATCATGCGGGTGCGCGGGTTCACGCAGGACGATGGTCACATCTTCTGTACCGAAGACCAGATCCTGCAAGAGTGCGTTGACTTCACCGCCTTGCTGCAAAAAGTCTACAAGGACTTTGGCTTCACCGACATCATCTACAAGGTGGCCACACGGCCTGAGGCGCGCATCGGCAGTGATGACGTGTGGGACAAGGCCGAGCAGGCGCTTATCGAGAGCTTGCGTGCCACCGGCAGCGAGTTCACCATCGCGCCGGGCGAGGGTGCTTTTTACGGCCCCAAAATTGAATACACCTTGAAAGACGCCCTGGGCCGCCATTGGCAGTGCGGCACCATCCAGGTCGACTTCTCGATGCCTCAGCGCCTGAACGCCGAGTACGTGACCGACACCAGCGAGCGCCAGCATCCTGTGATGTTGCACCGCGCGATCCTGGGCAGTTTGGAGCGTTTCATCGGGATTTTGATCGAACAGCACGCCGGTGCCTTGCCTGTTTGGCTGGCTCCGACCCAGGTGATGGTGCTCAACATCACCGATTCGCAGGCCGATTACGTCAAAGAAGTGGTCCGCACGCTGCAAAAACAAGGACTTAGGGCGCAATTCGATTTGCGGAACGAAAAAATTACCTATAAAATCCGCGAGCATTCTTTGCAGAAGGTTCCTTACATCCTCGTTGTCGGTGACAAAGAGAAGGATGCTGGGGCCGTCGCGGTGCGCGCCCGAGGCAATCAAGACCTCGGTGTGATGTCGTTAGACAGCTTCTCCCAGAAGATTGCTCAAGACATCGCCAGCAAGGCTTGAGGCGGGTGTGGGTGTTTTCAGCCCACGCTGGTTTCGCTTTTCGGGACGCGTGTTCATTGTTTACTGGTGCGGGTATGAACCCGTGGCCTGAAGGAATTCGAGATCGCTAACTTTTTTGACCGCCGGACGCCTAATGTTGAGCGCAAGCACCGGCTGAATCGTGAGATCACTGCTCTTGAAGTTCGCCTGAATGGGATTGAGAACGAGCCCATCGGTATCGTCAGCACCCAGGAAGCGCTGCGTTTGGCGGCTGAAGCTGACGTGGATCTGGTGGAAATTGCCGCGACGGCTGAGCCCCCTGTCTGTCGTTTGATGGACTACGGCAAGTTCAAGTACCAGGAGCAGAAGAAGGCTCACGATGCCAAGCTCAAGCAGAAGGTCATCGAAGTCAAAGAAGTCAAGTTCCGTCCGGGTACTGACGAAGGCGACTATCAGATCAAGATGCGCAATTTGCGCAAGTTTCTGGAAGACGGCGACAAGGGTAAAGTCACCTTGCGCTACCGTGGTCGCGAGATCACCCACCAGGAAATTGGTCTGCGTTTGCTGGAGCGCGTTCGCGATGAGCTGACCGACGTGTCGGTGGTTGAGAACATGCCGAAGTTGGAAGGGCGCCAGATGATCATGATTCTGGGCCCGAAGAAGAAGAAATAACATCTCCCGGTTCGCCGGGAGTGTTTGCCAAGGTGGCGGTTTGGTCGCTGTCACCATTGGTTCAAAGTGCCTGCAGGCCATCAAGACGCGGAGAAGTTCGCGGCGCCTGTCAGGAACAATTTAAAAGGAGCATCAAATGCCCAAAATGAAGACCAAGAGCGGCGCGAAAAAACGTTTTCGCGTGCGTCCGGGTGGTACCGTCAAGCGTGGA
>JAZJZP010000016.1:10734-11473 GCA_040389805.1 Pseudomonadota bacterium | reverse complement strand
GGGCGACCTCCGGCGGAACCTCCGTCCTCCGGCACTTGAACTCGCCTCTGACCTCGACCTGGTTCCAGACGCCGTCAAACACGGCCTGGCAGTCGGTCTCGATGGCGTACTCAAGTGCCGCGCCGCTCAGGTTCTTCACATCGCCGCCCATCGCTTCGATATAATTCACCACGGCATCATTCGCAGGAGACGCCGCCGCGTTCGCCGCCGTGCGGCCCAGCCACGTGCGAATCGTCTGCTGTGTCGGCGTGAATCCTTCCGACATGGGTCGCATCGCTCAGATGCTGCCTTTGGCTGGTCTGTGATTCTCTGGTCCTGATTTAATTGTTGAAGGAATAATCCATGCCTCGCGTTAAACGTGGTGTAACAGCCCGTGCTCGTCACAAAAAGGTCCTAGCCCTCGCCAAGGGTTTCCGCGGCCGCCGTAAAAACGTCTTCCGCATTGCCAAGCAAGCGGTCATGAAAGCTGGGCAATATGCCTATCGTGACCGCCGTGCCAAGAAGCGTGTGTTCCGTCGTTTGTGGATCGCTCGTATCAACGCTGGTAGCCGTTCATTGGGCTTGACTTATAGCAAGTTCATGGCTGGCATCAAGAAAGCGTCGATCGAAATCGACCGCAAAGTTCTGTCAGACATGGCGATTCATGACCCGGTGGCTTTTGCTGGCCTGGTTGAAATCGCCAAGGCCAAACTGGCCGCCTGAGCACACAGACCCTTGCACAGCGCACAATGCTGAACCG
>JAZJZP010000016.1:7439-10724 GCA_040389805.1 Pseudomonadota bacterium | reverse complement strand
GACGATGAACGATCTCGAATCCCTGGTGCAGTCGGCTGTTGAGGCCTTTGCTGGTGCAAGCACGCCCGCCGATCTGGAAAACGCCAAAGCCCGTTTCCTGGGCAAGTCCGGCAGCCTGACCGAATTGCTCAAGGGCATGGCTGCGCTGAGCCCAGAAGACAAGAAAACCCGTGGTGCGGCCATCAACCAGACCAAGCAGCAGGTCGAAGCGGCCTTGACGGCGCGGCGCCAAGCCTTGGCCGATGATGAGTTGGCGCAGCAGTTGCGCGCCGAAAGCCTGGATGTGAGTCTGCCCGGACGCCGTCGCGGTGAGGGTGGTTTGCACCCCGTGTCGCTGACGCTGGAGCGCATGGAGGCTATTTTTGGTTCGATGGGTTTTGCCGTGGCCGATGGCCCCGAAATCGAGACCGACTGGTTCAACTTCACGGCCCTGAACACCCCTGAAGACCATCCCGCCCGCTCCATGCACGACACCTTTTATGTGGAAGGTGGCAATGTGCTGCGCACGCACACCAGCCCGATGCAGGTGCGTTATGCCGTGCAGCATGTCAAGCGCCATGCCGAGGCCTTGGCGCGCGGTGAGCGCATCCCTGAGATCCGCGTGATCGCGCCAGGCCGCACCTACCGTGTGGACAGCGATGCGACCCACTCGCCGATGTTCCACCAGTGCGAAGGCCTGTGGATTGGTGAGGCCGTTAGCTTCACGGACCTGAAGGCGGTGTTCGCAGATTTCTTCCGCACCTTCTTCGAAACGGACGAGCTGGATATTCGCTTTCGTCCGTCGTTCTTCCCGTTCACCGAGCCATCGGCCGAGGTCGACATCGCTTTTGCCAGCGGCCCGTTGAAGGGCCGTTGGCTGGAGGTGGGCGGTTCTGGTCAGGTGCACCCCAACGTGGTTCGCAACTTTGGCCTGGACCCTGAAAAGTACATTGGCTTTGCCTTTGGTCTGGGCCCTGATCGTCTGACCATGTTGCGCTATGGGGTCAATGACTTGCGCCTGTTCTTTGAAGGCGACCTGCGTTTCTTGTCGCAGTTTCAATGACCCGATGAGCAGGATCCAGCCATGAGCACTTCCATCCGCAGTTGGGCCGCCCTGGAGGCCAAGCAACCCTTGGTGCCGTTCACCTATGAGCCGGGCCCGTTGGGGCTGGACGAGGTGGACATCGAGGTCGAGCACTGCGGCCTGTGCCACTCTGATCTGTCCTTGATCGACAACGAGTGGGGCATTGCGTCCTACCCGATGGTCGGGGGCCACGAGGTCATTGGGCGGGTGGTCAGCCTGGGGGCGGCGGCCAAAGGGCTCAAGCTGGGGCAGCGGGTGGGCTTGGGCTGGAACGCCGCGAGCTGCATGCATTGCCGACCCTGCCTGGGTGGTGAGCAGCAACTGTGCCGCAAGGCGCAGCCCACCATCATTGGGCACCATGGCGGTTTTGCGGAGCGCGTGCGGGCCCATTGGGTCTGGGTCGCGCCGCTGCCTGAGGGCTTGGACCCGCGTGCCGCAGGTCCGTTGCTGTGCGGTGGCGTGACGGTGTTCTCGCCGTTTTTAAACTTTGATGTGAAACCCACCCATCGCATCGGCGTGGTGGGCATTGGTGGTTTGGGTCACCTGGCGTTGAAGTTCGCGCGGGCGTGGGGTTGCGAGGTCACGGCCTTCACCTCGTCCGAGTCCAAACGCGATGAGGCCATGCAACTGGGCGCGCACCGCGTGGTGTCCAGCATTGATCCGTCCTCCATGAAGCAGGTGGCCGGCCAGTTGGATCTGGTCTTGGTCACCGTCAACGTCATGTTGAACTGGAAGGCCATCATGGGCACGCTGGCCCCCAATGGCCGCCTGCACATGGTCGGCGTGCAAACCGAACCCATGGGTGTCGATACGATGTCGTTGATCAATGCGCAGCGCAGTGTGTCGGGCTCGCCCACCGGTTCACGCAACGACATGGACGCCATGCTGGCCTTTGCGGCACGCCATGGCATCGCGCCTCAAACCGAGCATTTCCCGATGAGCCGCATCAATGATGCGCTGGAGCACATGCGTGCTGGTAAAGCGCGCTATCGCGTGGTGTTGGATGCCGATTTCGCCCCGGTGGCTTGAGATCGCCCAGCACGCGCTCACTGACTGAAGATTTTCAAGGATACCCACATGCAATTCCCCGAGTCCTGGCTGCGCAGCTTCTGCAACCCTGACCTGACCACCCAGCAACTGGCCGATCTGTTGACGATGGCGGGCCTGGAGGTGGAAGACCAACAGCCCGTGGCACCGCCGTTCACCGGCGTGGTCGTGGGCCATGTGCTGGAAGTGGCCAAGCACCCCGATGCCGACCGCTTGAATGTGTGCCGAGTCGATGCGGGCACGGGCGAGGTGTTGCAGATCGTGTGTGGCGCGGCCAATGTGCGTCCGGGCATCAAGGTGCCTTGCGCGACGGTGGGTGCTGAGCTGCCCCCAGGCGCCGATGGCAAGACCTTCAAGATCAAACTGGGCAAACTGCGCGGCGTTGAAAGCCAGGGCATGTTGTGCTCGGCACGCGAGTTGGGTGTCTCGGAAGAGGCGGCTGGCCTGCACATCCTGCCTGATGACACCCCTGTGGGCGCCAACATCCGTGATGTGCTCAAGCTGGACGATACCTTGCTGACCCTCAAGCTCACGCCCAACCTGGCGCATTGCTTGAGCGTGCAAGGCGTGGCCCGTGAAGTGGCAGCCTTGACCGGCACACCGCTGGTCAAGGCGGCGATCACGGTGGTCAAGCCGACGATTGATGACCGCCTGCCTGTCAAGGTTCAAGCCACTGATTTGTGCGGTCGGTTTGCCGGCCGGGTCATTCGTGGGGTCAATCCTCAAGCGCCTACGCCTGCCTGGATGGCCGATCGCCTGGCCCGTTGTGGACAGCGTTCGGTGTCTGCTTTAGTGGATATCTCCAACTACGTGATGTTCGAGTTGGGCCAGCCTTCACATGTCTTCGATCTGGACAAGGTGCATGGCGGCTTGACGGTGCGCTGGGCCCATGCGGGCGAGACCCTGGTCTTGCTCAATGGCCAGACCGTGACCCTGGACGAGCAAGTGGGCGTGATCGCCGACGAGCGCCAAGTCGAGTCCCTCGCAGGCGTGATGGGCGGCGATGCCACTTCGGTGGGCGATGACACCCGAAATGTCTATCTGGAGGCGGCGTTCTGGTGGCCCAAGGCCATTGCCGGGCGCGCCCGTCGCTACAACTTCTCGACCGATGCTTCGCACCGCTTTGAGCGTGGCGTTGATCCCGCCCCGACGGTGGAGGCCATTGAGCGCATTAC
>JAZJZP010000016.1:4792-7429 GCA_040389805.1 Pseudomonadota bacterium | reverse complement strand
CCAGGCTGGCCCGGTGGATGATCAGGTCGTCAAGCACGTCGAGCGGCCTCCTGTGACGCTGCGCTTGTCGCGCGCTCAGCGTGTGATCGGCATGCCCGTGACCCTGGCTCAATGCCAGGAGGTGTTCACTCGTCTGGACCTGCACTACAGCACCCAGGCGCAGGGCAATGACACCCACTTGGTGGTCAACCCGCCGAGCTGGCGCTTTGACCTGCAGATCGAAGAGGACCTCATTGAAGAGGTGGTGCGCATCATTGGCTTTGACCAATTGCCCAAGCGTGCGCCCAAGGCGCCGATTGAGGCGCAGGTGCTGCCTGAGCGACAGCGCAGTCTGTTTGCCGTGCGTCGTGCCGTGGCCAATCGTGGTTACCAAGAAACCATCAATTTCAGCTTTGTCGAAGAGCGGTGGGAGCGTGAGCTGGCGGGCAACGAGCAGCCCATTCGTGTGCTCAACCCCATTGCCAGCCCGTTGAGCGTGATGCGCTCCAGCCTGGTCGGCAGCTTGGTGGAGGTGCTGCGCACCAACCTGTCGCGCAAGGCAGACCGGGTTCGCATCTTTGAAGTGGGCCGCGTGTTCAAGCGCGATGCCTCGGTGCCTGACTCAGACCAAACCGTGGCGGGTATTGACCAGCCGGTGCGGGTGTCGGGGCTGGCGTATGGTTCGGCAGATGTGTCGCAATGGGCGTTGGCCGCTCGCAATGTCGACTTCTTTGACGTCAAGGGCGATGTGGAGGCGCTGTTGGCCCCCAGGCAGCCGACATTCGTGGCTGCCGAGCACCCGGCCTTCCACCCCGGGCGCTGTGCCCGTGTCGAGCTGGATGGCCTTAGCGTTGGCTTTGTGGGCGAGTTGCACCCCAAGTGGCGTCAGGCCTATGAGCTGCCGCTGGCCCCTGTGCTGTTCGAGTTGGATGCCGCTGTGTTGACGCAACGCGTGGTGCCTACCTTCCAGTCCGTGCCGCGTCTGCAATCGGTCTACCGTGACTTGGCGGTGGTGGTCAACGACAGCGTCACCCACGACGCCTTGATCGCGGCGATCACCAACGCACCCACCCAAGGGCTGGTTCGTGGTGCCCGTTTGTTTGACATCTACAAGCCCAAGACCCCGGTGGCGGGCATGGCCGACAACGAGCGCAGCTTGGCCGTGCGCCTGGAGTTGCGTGACGACGAGCAAACCCTGACCGACGATCGCATCGACACGTCGATCCAGGCCGTGTTGGCCTCGTTGGCTGAGCGTGTAAGCGCGCGGGTGCGGTCGTGATGCGCGCCAGGGGAGGGTGCTGCCATGAATGACAAAACGCCAGAAGGGGTGACCCTTCTGCTGCCGACGCTAGAGACGCCGACGCTGACCAAGGCCGAGTTGTCTGAAATGCTGTTCGAGCGGCTCGGGCTGAACAAGCGCGAGTCCAAGGACATGGTCGAGGCGTTTTTTGAACTGGTGCATGGCACTTTGGACCAAGGTCAGGACGTCAAGTTGTCGAGCTTTGGCAACTTTCAGATCCGCCGCAAGGCACCGCGTCCGGGGCGCAACCCTCGCACTGGCGAGTCTATTGCCATCGCGGCTCGGCAGGTGGTGACCTTCCACGCTAGCCAGAAGCTCAAAGACATGGTGCAAGGTGGTGTTCCCTTGGACGAAGACTTGGAGTAAAGTCTCAGGCCCTTCTCCGATCTTATTGATTTTGATCGAGAATTTCTGCCATCAGGGCCCTTTGATCCATGGACAGCGCCTTGCCGCCAATTCCTGCCAAACGCTACTTCACCATTGGTGAGGTGAGTGAGCTCTGCCTGGTCAAACCGTATGTCTTGAGGTACTGGGAGCAGGAGTTCGTGCAACTCAAGCCCATGAAGCGGCGCGGCAATCGCCGCTACTACCAGCACCACGAAGTCCTGTTGATTCGGCGCATCCGCGAGTTGCTCTACGACCAGGGCTTCACCATCAGTGGTGCCCGCAATCGGCTGACGGAGTTGGGTTCTCGTGGGGCCTTGCCCAAGTTGGACCCGGCCTTGTTGGTTGAGGAGGTTGAACTGCCAGAGGATGCTGAGCCATTGGCCAGTGGCCATGTTCATGGCGGTGGTGATCAGCCGCCCCCTGTGATCTCTCCTGAATTGGGTTGGCTGACGCCGGATGTGAGTGCGTTGCAGCACCTCAGCCCTCAGGCGGCAGGCCAATTGCGACTGGCGCTGCTGTCCATCCGCGACATGTTGGGATGAACCAAAAAGCCGTGCTATAATTTAATTCTTGTCGGGGCGTAGCGCAGCCTGGTAGCGCACTTGCATGGGGTGCAAGGGGTCGTGAGTTCGAATCCCACCGTCCCGACCAAAGATCACGAGGGTTAGTAGGTTTTGCCTACTAACCCTTTCGTGTTTCTGGGCGTCGATGCCATGAATCTCAGGTGGTAGTGTTTTCGTGGGAACCACGGAACTCAGTACCATTTTTGTTGATTTGGTGCTAAATCGGTGTAACCGTGTTGATACTTATGACGAAGCCGACTTTGCTAGGCGGTACCCGGACCTGACCGAACACGCCGCCTACAGGTCATTGAGGCGGTTCAGTCCGCCTTTGAAGACCGAGACACAGTCGAGATCATCGGGGCGCCACCCGGTATCAGCACCCCATGAGTCATGACTGCGCCTTGAGCG
>JAZJZP010000016.1:0-4782 GCA_040389805.1 Pseudomonadota bacterium | reverse complement strand
GCCATACGCGCGAACCATGGCTTGAAGACTGAGCCGTTCTGGCTCCGGCAGGCTCAGAGCCAGCGCTGGATCCGACAGCACCCCTTGAGCCGCGACGTACTCTGCTGGACTTCGAATTTGCCCGCGCTTCAAAATGGCCGCGTAGCGACCCCAGACGCGATGCCGCACCTGCGAGAGCGTTAACAGACCCTTGGCGTGCATCTCAATATCAAGCGATTTGACCTGGGACAGCGGCCAGGGCGCCGATATCTCCATGCAGTTGTTCACGGCCATGCGCAGCCCTGAGTTTGCCCGTGCCTGTGATTCTTGTTCGAGCACGTCCAGAACCGCCATGGGCCGCTCTGAGGGCGTTGCCACGCGTTGGTTCAAAAAACGCTCAGAGAAGAAGCGAAGGAACGCCTTCATCTCGGTGTATTCAGTCGTTGGGGTCATTCGGGCCGTTTCAGCGTGGGAGCAGGGCATCGGCCATGCTGCGCAGTGTTGCCGCGTCCAATGTTTTGGTCCCGGGTTGCGCGTCGCAGATCACGGCCACTCGCTGCAGGATGCCTGCGGCAAAGCGGTGTGCCGCTGCCAAGGTTTCCTCGTCAGTGTCGTGAGTGTCATAGGCCTCAACGGCCACGCCGCTGTCCGATGCAATCTTTTTGATGTCGATTTTGGCGGTGGGTTTGGTGGACATGGAAATGATCCTTTAGGAATGAACTTGCTGTCGACTTTACAGGCTGCGCTTGACTTGGCGCCTGAGAGATCAAATACCAACATTTGCTTGCACTTTTGTGGCTCAAAACGTCCCCCCATCAGAGGGGGCGCCACGGGCCGAATGCTGCTTTTGGGATACCTTCCTGGGTTCAGCGTTGATGGCCCGCGGGGTCATGGCGCCAAGATGAATTTCGGGTGGATCCATGAACGATTTTTCGGCCGACATTTCGGCCTTTGCTGCGGACGTCAAGTCATCCGTGAGCCGTGCTGCCGATCAGTTGGTTGACCGTATTCTGGACGAACTGGGGCTGGGTGGTCCCCGCCAGCACACGCGCCTGCTGCGACTGCACACCACCTTAGGCCCCAACGTCTTGGTGGCCGAGCGTGCCGACATCACCGAGTCGATTGGCCCCGACGCGGGGGAGGGCGACCAGATCGAGCTACTGGCCCTGAGCACGCGCGATGACTTGAACCCGCAAGACCTGCTGGGCCAGCCCGTGCTGCTGGAGTTGCTGACCTCACAAAGCCGCACCAGCCTGCGCCCGTTTCATGGCCACATCACCGGATTTGAGTTGCTGGGATCAGACGGCGCCTTGAGCCGCTACCGCCTCACCATCGAGCCCTGGACCGCGTTTTTGCGCCACCGCGTTGACGCTTGGCTGTTCCAGAACAAAAACGTCTTGCAGATCGTGTCCGAGGTGTTTGCCGACTACGCTGGCCAAGGCCGTGTGAGTGCCGCCTATCGCTTTGACGTGGCCGACGAGAGCGTGTATCCCGTGCTGTCGACGCTGTCGCAATATAACGAGTCGGACAGCCAGTTGGTCTCGCGTCTGCTGTCTGACAACGGCCTGTTCACCTGGTTTGAGCACAAAGGCAACCCCGGCGATCTGACCACGTTGGGCAGCCACACCCTGGTGATCGCCGACCACAACGGTGCGATCAAGCCTGGTGCCCAAGAGCGCATTCGGTTTACCCAGACCAGTGCGGCCATGAAGGAGGACAGCCTCACGCAATGGCACGGCCGCCGCCGCGTGGGGGCCTCGCGTGTGAACACGGCCAGTTGGGACTATCGCGGCGTGGGCAACCACAGCGCCAGCGACCAAGCCGATGCCGGGCACGCGCAGCCGATGGACTTGGTCTACACCGACCAGCCCGGCGCCTACGCATTTGAGACCCCTGCTGAAGCACAGCGCCTGGCCAGCGTGCAAATGCAGTCGTTAACGGCCCAACGCAAGCAGTATGAAGGCCTGGCCACGGTGCGCACCTTGGCGCCCGCCACCAGCTTTGTGCTGCTGGACCATGCCGAGCATGACCAAGACCGGGCCAGCGGCGGCGATGATGCCGCGCGCTTTGCGGTGCTGAGCGTGCGCCACCACGTGCGCAACAACCTCAGCGCCGATGCGCAAGCGGGCCTGCAACGCCTGCTGGGCCGAGGCCTGCTCAGCCATGACCGGCCCGAGCAGCCCATGGCCAATACGACTGACGAGCCCGTCTACCAAGCCCGCGTGCGCGCTCAACGCGCCCACGTGAGCGTGCGCCCTGCGCAAACCGATGTCAGTGGTATCCGACTGCACCGCAGACCCCAGGTTTGGGGCACGCAAACGGCCGTGGTGGTGGGACTGGACGAGCCCGCGCACGCCGACCGAGATGGCCGCATCAAAGTGCAGTTTCACTGGCAACGCGGGGCCAACAGCAGTCACCGGCTGAGCCATTCATCGCCCACGCAGGACGTGGATAACGCCCCGGCGTCAGATGCCTCGGGCACCTGGGCGCGCGTGTCGCAGCGGGCTGCGGGCGCCAACTGGGGCAGCGTTTTTATCCCAAGGCTGGGCCAAGAGGTGTTGGTGACGTTCATGGACGGCGACATTGACCGGCCCTTGGTGGTCGGGTCCGCCTACAACGGCCAGGGCAGCGAGAACGCGCAAGGCAACACGGTATCGAGCGGTGCAGCGTTGGCCACGGGCAATGCCCCGGCATGGTTCCCCGGCAGCGAGGCGGGCCATGCGCACACCGCGACCTTGAGCGGTTTCAAAAGCCAAAGCCTGGAGGCCAGCCAAACCGGCATGAGCGGCCACAACCAACTGGTGTTTGACGACACCCCTGGCCAAGGCCGAGTGCACCTGCACACCACGCAAAGCCAAACGTGGCTGCAAATGGGCCACCTGCTGCAGCAACACGACAACCAACGCCTGAGCCCACGCGGCCACGGCCTGGAGCTGCACACCCAAGCGCAAGGCGCGATCAGGGCTGGTGCAGGCCTGCACCTCAGCGCCCACGCGCGCCAAGGCGGCACCAGCCGCACCCAGGGGCAGCCCACCAACACCAGAGAGGCCCAGTCCCAACTCAGCGCCCACGCTGACCTGCTGCAAACCTTGGCCGACAACAGCCAGACCCACTTGGCCCAACTGCCCAGCGAGCCCACTGCAGCGCAGCTCAACGCCCGCAAAGCCCTGGGTGCAACGCTGACCAGCCTGAACGGCACACAAGGGCAGCAAGGTGGCCCAGGCGATGAGGTGTCAGGCGAGGGCGAGTTTGTGAGCATGGAGGGCGGCCACGGCACCATATCGGTCACCGACCGACCCGACTTGGTCTTGAGCGCCCCCGGCGACATCGCCAGCTTGACGCCCGCGCACACGGTGATTAGCGCGGGGCAGCACTCCACCATCACGGCGGGCCAGGACATCAACCTCAACAGCCAGCGCCACCTGGTCATGGCCGTGAAAGACGGCATCAGCCTGTTCACCCGAGGCGAAGCCAAAGACAGCCAACGCGCCGTGCAAGACGTGGGCTTGAAGATGCACGCCGCCAGCGGCAACGTCAAGGTGCAGGCGCAAAGCGCGCAGTTCAAGCTGACGGCCGAGCTGAGCATCGACATCCAGAGCACGGGGGGCAGCGTGGTGATCAGCGCGCCCAACAAGCTGCTGATCAATGGCGGAGGAAGTTATATCAAGATCGAGGGATGGGGCATTGAGGTGGGGACGAATGGGACGGCCAGTTTCAAGGGGGGGATGAAAGAGTTGGCGGGTGGGGCGAGTGCGAGCGTACCCGGCATGTCGTTCTCACAAAGCGCCTTGAAAATGCCGAAGCAACCTCTTCAAATTTCATTGGTCGATGCCGACGGCAACTTTCCAAAGTTAGAGGCGATGTCTCTGACCGATGGTTCTGGTACGACCTACGAGTTGAGCATCGCCGGCGGCCCAACCAACACCCGGAACGACCACGGGTTCTCAAAGCAACCGCCGCCAATAACGCAAACAATCTGAAACAGGAAAAGCGATGTCTGTCCTGAAAGCCATTGAAGCCGACAAAAAGCCCGCACTGCGTGTGGTGCCTCCCGATACACAACAGGTTTGCATTGATCTGCCAGGTGACGCCGTTCGATGCGTGGTACATAAACCCAAGTTGGAGGTCGTGCTGCGCAAACACCGCGACGTGATCTTTGATATCCAGCTATTCAAAGGCATGGCCTACACCATGGAGGCCAATCAAAGTGATTTCTACAATGCGCGAGACAAGCAGGTTGTTCTACACACAAAGAAGCAAACAGTCTCGTTCAAGGACGGTGAACGTCTGCACCTTTGGGTCGCGCGCGACTTCAAAGGCAGTCTGATTTTGAAGTCCAATGGCAAAGTGATTGGACGCTATGACCCCGCAGCACTTGATCCGACCCGCTACGACGCTGAGCCAAAGACGAAGCCCGCTCCGATGGTGGTTGTGTTGAAGAACGAGGAGGGTAGCGCGCAGGCGTCTGTGACACCACGCGCTGGCGGCACATGCACAGCAGGCGATCCGACCGGGATGGGCCAGTGGACGCTTCATCCTGTTCCTGTGGCCTTTGGCGTGGATGCCTTGACCTTGTACAACCGCAATCGGCCTACCACCCCTGTGACGGAGCAACACGCAACGGTTGCCGTGATTGATGGCGATACAAAGGGCATGCCTCAGAAACTGAGGGATTACTTCGCTGCGGGCGGCGGCAAGTCAGGCATGGCTGACGTTGACACCAACGAGGTCATGACGCGCAATTGGCTGCTTGGGCAACTCGCTGGCGTTGCCGCCTATGCAGGTGACAACTGGAATTGGCTG
>JAZJZP010000015.1:0-3646 GCA_040389805.1 Pseudomonadota bacterium | reverse complement strand
AAGGCGTCCGGGCTGCGCATGAAGGGCTCGGCCTCTTCCAGCACGAAGTAGCGAAAGGCCTCGGCCGCCGGTGACAACACTTTGGAGGCTTCGCGCACGATGTTCCAGGTGCGCATGATCGGGGTGTCCTCAAAATCGACGATGTGCAACACCCCGTGGCGCACCTCTTGGCTGACCGCGTGCAGCGAGATCAGAGCAACGCCCAGGCCGGCGACCACCGAGGCTTTGACGGTTTCGTTGCTGGCGATTTCCATGGCAATGCGGGGCGCGATCTGATGATCCTTCAGGTAGTTGTCCAGCACCTGCCGAACCTCGGCCCCAACCTCGCGGGCAATCAGTGGGTGATTGACCAAGGTTTTGACCGGGGGGTGACCCACGCCTAGCAAGGGGTGTCCAGGCGGACACACAAACACCATGGGGTGGCCGCCAAACGGTTCGGCACGCATGGCGTATTCCTTTGGGGGGCGCCCCATCACGGCCAGGTCGACCTCGCCGCTTTGCATCAAGCGGACCAGCTTGTCGGAATTTCCCGTCACCTGCAGCCGCACATCAATCCCCGGGTGTTCACCCTGAAAGCGCGCCAGCAACTGCGGCAAAAAATAGCCCGCCGTGCTGATCAGACCAATGGTGAGCACCCCGGTTTCGACGCGTTTGAAACGCGCCATCACGTTGTCGGCGTCTTTCAAGGTTGACAGTAAGCGTTTGGCGTAGACGAGGAAGTACTCCCCCGCCATGGTCAGGCTGATCTGGCGGCCCTGGCGTTCAAACAGCGGCAGGCCGACATGGCCTTCCAGCTCCTTGACCTGCATGGTCACGGCGGGCGGCGTGAGGTGCAAGGCCTCGGCGGCACGACTGAAGCTCAACTGCCTCGCGACCTCCGTAAAGACCCTTAATTGCCTAAAAGTTACGCTTCTCATTCAGTAAAACCTGAAGTGAATTCAAAGAATTGCTGAATTTACCTTATCTGAGCGTCGACCTACAGTGGGCTCAACCCCCTTGCTTTTCACCATTCCCACAGAGGATTCGACATGAATAAACCAGTGGAAACCGGCGTCGTGAGCGCCGACCAGATCACCGATCAAAAGAAGCGCTACAGCGCGGGCGTCCTCAAGTACCGCCAGATGGGCTACTGGGATCCTGACTACGTGCCCAAAGAAACCGACGTGCTGTGCCTGTTCCGCATCACCCCGCAAGACGGTGTGGATGCCATTGAAGCCGCCGCGGCCGTGGCTGGTGAGTCGTCCACCGCCACCTGGACGGTGGTATGGACCGATCGCCTGACCGCTTGCGACAGCTACCGCGCCAAGGCCTACAAGGTCGAGCCCGTGCCCAACAACCCGGGCCAGTACTTCGCCTATGTGGCCTATGACCTGATCTTGTTTGAAGAAGGCTCGATCGCCAACCTGACCGCCAGCCTGATCGGCAACGTGTTCAGCTTCAAGCCGCTCAAGGCCGCGCGCCTGGAAGACATCCGTCTGCCCGTGGCCTACGTCAAGACCTTCAAGGGCCCCCCTACCGGCCTGATCGTCGAGCGTGAGCGCCTGGACAAGTTCGGCCGCCCCTTGCTGGGCGCCACCACCAAGCCCAAGCTGGGCCTGTCGGGTCGCAACTATGGCCGCGTGGTCTATGAAGGCCTCAAGGGTGGCCTGGACTTCATGAAGGACGACGAGAACATCAACTCGCAGCCTTTCATGCACTGGCGTGACCGCTTCCTGTTCGTGATGGACGCCGTCAACAAAGCCAGCGCCGCCACCGGCGAGGTCAAGGGCAGCTACCTGAACGTGACCGCCGCCACCATGGAAGACATGTACGAGCGCGCCGAGTTGGCCAAGCAACTGGGCTCGGTCGTGATCATGGTCGACCTGGTGATTGGCTGGACGGCCATTCAATCGATGGCCAACTGGTGCCGCAAGAACGACATGATCCTGCACATGCACCGTGCGGGTCATGGCACCTACACGCGTCAAAAGAACCATGGCGTGAGCTTTCGTGTGATCGCCAAGTGGCTGCGTCTGGCCGGCTGCGACCACTTGCACACCGGCACGGCCGTGGGCAAGCTCGAAGGCGATCCGATGACCGTGCAGGGCTACTACAACGTCTGCCGCGACAGCTACACCAAGACCGACCTGCCACGCGGTTTGTTCTTTGACCAGGACTGGGGCGATTTGCGCAAGGTCATGCCCGTGGCCTCGGGCGGCATCCATGCTGGTCAGATGCACCAGTTACTTGACCTGTTCGGCGACGATGTGATCCTGCAATTTGGCGGCGGCACCATTGGCCACCCTGCGGGCATTCAGGCTGGTGCGGTGGCCAACCGTGTGGCGCTGGAGTGCATGGTCAAGGCCCGCAACGAAGGCCGCGACATCCGCAACGAAGGCCCGGACATCCTGCGCAAGGCCGCGCAGTTCTGCACGCCTTTGAAGCAGGCGCTCGACACCTGGGGCGACATCACCTTCAACTACGCGTCCACCGACACGTCCGACTACGCCGCGACGCCTGGCGTCTCTAACTAAAGCCAGGTCAAGGAGAACACCACCATGATGAGCAATCCCACCGGCCGCCTCACGCAAGGCCAGTTCAGCTTTTTGCCCGATCTGACCGATGCCGAAATCGGCCTGCAAATCGAATACGGCCTCAAAAAAGGCTATGCCTGGTCCGTTGAATACACCGACGACCCGCACCCGCGCAACACCTACTGGGAGATGTACGGCAACCCCATGTTCGATCTGAAAGACGCCGCTGGCGTCATGACCGAACTGAAGGCCTGCCGCGACACCTTTGGCCGTGGCCACTACATCCGCCTGATGGCGTTTGACTCCACCCGTGGCGTCGAAACCATTGCGATGAGCTTCATCGTCAATCGTCCCAAAAAGGAGCCTGGCTTCCGGCTGGAGCGCCATGAGGTCGAGGGCCGCTCGGTGCGCTACACCATGAGCGCCTACGCCATCGGTGAACCCGAAGGCGATCGCTACAAGGACTGATGGCTGAACAAGGCTCCCGATGAACGCGCCGCTTTACTCCATCCCCGGCTCCACCGGCCGAACCGCTGTGGCCGATCCGGTCGTGGCGCCGTCCACCAGCGCCGTGCCTGCTGAGGCTGACGCCGTGGCGGTGCCGCGCACGGTGGCCGAGGTGCTGGCCCAAAGCCGCATCGAATCGGTGATGGACGAACTCGACCGCGATCTGGTGGGCCTGGCCCCGGTCAAGACCCGCATCCGCGACATCGCCGCCTTGCTGGTGATCGACAAGCTGCGCGCAGGGCTGGGCCTGGCGGCGGACAACCCGTCGCTGCACATGTGCTTCACGGGCAACCCTGGTACGGGCAAGACCACGGTGGCCTTGCGCATGGCCGAGATATTGCACCGCCTGGGGTATGTGCGCAAAGGCCACATGGTGGCGGTGACCCGCGACGATTTGGTCGGCCAGTACATCGGCCACACGGCACCCAAGACCAAGGAGGTCTTGAAGAAGGCCATGGGCGGCGTGCTCTTCATTGACGAGGCCTACTACCTCTACAAGCCCGAAAACGAGCGCGACTATGGCCAGGAGGCCATCGAGATTCTCTTGCAGGTGATGGAGAACCAGCGCGACGATCTGGTCGTGATCCTGGCGGGCTACAAAGACCGCATGGACACCTTTTTTCAGA
>JAZJZP010000014.1:0-8728 GCA_040389805.1 Pseudomonadota bacterium | reverse complement strand
ATCTGAAATTTGACGACCTCCAAGGTCTGCACATCTTTGTACGCATCGAAGTTCTGCACCACGCCTTGCTGCACCAGGAAGACGCCGTACAGGAACGAGATGGGCACCAGGATCCAAAGCGTGACACGGGTCAAATCAACCCAGGCATTGCCGATGCTCTTGACCGAGTGGCGGGCAAAGCCGCGGATCAATGCGATGACCACCACAATGCCAGTCGCAGCCGATAAGAAGTTCTGCACAGCCAGGCCCAGCATCTGGGTCAGGTAGCTCATGGTCTGTTCGCCGCTGTAGCCCTGCCAATTGGTGTTGGTCACAAAGCTCACCGCCGTGTTGAACGACGAATCAGGCGATACATTGCCCATGGCCTGAGGATTCAGCGGCAACCATACCTGTAGACGCTGTAGCGCATAGACCATGAACACGCCAAGCACGTTGAACAGCAAGATGGCCAGTGCGTAATGCAACCAGCCCATCTCCGTTTCGGCCTTGATGCCGCACAGGCGAAACAACCCATTCTCAATGCGGCCAGTGAAGCCTAATTTTCCTTCCATCACGTTGGCGATATAGCGCCCCGTGGGTATGGCCAACAACAACAACACGGCGCCGAAAGCCGCCAAGAGTATCCAGGCATGCGTGTTCATGAAAACTTCTCCGGTTGCAGTAATGCGGCTACCAGGTAGACCAGCAGGCCCACCGATACCACGCTACCCATGACGTAAAGCCAGGTCATTTGGCGGGCCCTCCAAGCTTGGCGCAGCCCACGGCCATGCCTGCCAGTAATAGCCAGAAGGTGGCAGTGAGCGCGATGTAAACGATGTCCATGAAAACTCTCCTTGATGAGATGGCCAGATCGTAGAAACAAACGCGTCAAGATGGCAGTAAGTTTTCTAGCGCCAGCATTAAGACCGCGTTAAGACGCAGAAAACTGCCCGACCGAGGTCCGGATTGGCACACAACGGCCCGCCCCATTCGATCACGAATGGCGATGCGCACCTTGCGGAGTGTCAATGGCGACCGGTCGATCGCCTTTGACACCGATTTAGTGGAGCAGACCAGAATCTCTACACGGCCTTAGCGGCCGTCGGCCTAGATTGGTGTCATCGAAACAAAGGCCCGCCACATGCGGTCCCCCGTGTATGAAACCAGTCGCATTGATGCAGCATGACCGTACTCAGCGCCCCGGCGTCTTGCTGGACTACCTGAACGAAGCGGGCATACCCTCCGTGATATTTACACCGGAAGACGAGGATGACGTACCCGGTTCGGCGCGTGATTTCAGTGGCCTGGTGTTGCTGGGCAGCCCGCACAGCGTGAATGAACAACTCGACTGGATTGACAAGGAGCATGCCTTGGTGCGCCATGCCATGGCCTCAGACATTCCAGTGCTGGGCCATTGCTTTGGGGGGCAGATGATGGCCAAGGTGCTCGGCGCCAAGGTCTGCCGCAATGCATGTCCCAATATTGGTTGGAGCCAATTGCGTGTCACGCCGCCTGCTCGACGCTTGTTTGCAGCGTCGGAGATCGTCGCGTTCAACTGGCACTATGAAACCTTCGGCATCCCTCAGGGTGCACAGCGCATACTGTTTGGTGAGTACTGCTTGAACAAGGGATTTTCCATTGGCAAGCACCTTGCTTTCCAGTGCCATTTTGAAGTCACTGAGGACATCGTGCGCGAATGGTGCTGCTGTTCTGCGGACGAGTTCGAAGACGCGCAAGGACCGGCCGTCCAAACATGTCGAGAGATTCTCGCCAGCCTGCCAGAAAAGCTTCCTTCATTGCGCCGCACAGCACGATTGGTCTATCAACACTGGGCATCCGGGCTGAACCGCCCTTCCATGGTACGGGTGGGCGCCCGTGCAAGCGACAGCGCCGCCCCGCACTCTGTTGTCGCACATGGCCATGCTTGATTGAGCCCGTCACATCAGGGACGGATGGATAGCAGTGGATGCTCCGACCATGGGGCTAGCTCGGTGACACCTATGCCCCTCCACTATCCAAATTTGAGCCACTGTGCCGCTGGACGAGTGATCCAGGTTCTTGCTGACTGCTTGCTTGATGCTGTCAAGGCGGTCTGTCTGATGTCAGTGCCGGAAAGCCTTGTGTCCCCTCAGGCCTCCCCTTGCCGATCGATCCATCGAGTGGCGACGGCAAAGCCGTGGTCTTGCGCATCCTGAAGCAGCGCAAAGCGCCGCCCCTGCGTTTCCACCATGACCTCTTTCTCGGTTTCTGATCCGCGCACAAAGGCATTGACCACAAACTGACGACTTGGGGCATCCCATGCTGTGACCACGCGGATGCGAAACCCACTGTGGGCCCCGATGGCTTCTTCCTGATCAACACCGCGGCTGACTTGATGGTCCATGACAAAGCTCCCGCAGTGAATCGAAAATGCGTCGAACTCAGGTGTGGAACGGCTCAATGTCCCCCGGCTTGCGCAGCATCTTGTTCACCTCATCCAGGTGCAACTCTTCTTGAACGATCATTTCGCGGGCGTACTCCTCAAGCAAGATGGATCGCCCCTCTGCGATCTTCAAAAGATCGTAATAGGCGGCCAGGGCCGTCTTCTCGTGCGCCAGGCTTTCGCGCAGGATGTCGCCAATGTCGTGTTTCGTCGTTTCAAGCAAGGAGCCTATTTTCAATGACGGATGACCGCCCAGCAAGGTGGCCATCTCCCCCGCCTTGTGCGCGTGAGTCAGGCCTTCCTGGGCATTGCTCTTGAGCCAATCCACAATGGGGATGCGGTTGTAGCCATAGACCATGAGGGAATAGTGCGTATACCGCACCACCCCTGCCAGCTCCAACTCCATGATCTGATTGAGTGTGTCAATCGCGGCTTGCTTGGTGGCGTTGTCCATCTCGCTCTCCTGGTTGGAGTCTGACTACGTGAGCAGGTCTTCGTGGAGACAAAGGATGTTGCCTTCGGTGTCGAGGAACCAGGCCGCCTTTTCGGAGCCGAGCACACAGATGTGCGCTTGCGTTTTCAGGCCTGGGAAATCGTAGTTTTCGAACACCACACCCGCTTGTTTCAACTCGGCAATACTGGCGACGATATCGGGCACTTGAAAACTCACCGCCGTGTGATCAGCTTTGGTCCCGCCCTCCTTGGGGAACAAGGCCAATGTGGCGCCGGCACAGTCGTAGGTGAATTTGCCATCGGGCTTCAGTCCTATGGGTTTGAGGCCCAGTTTGCCCTCGTAGAACCGGCGAGCACGGTCCAGATCCTTCACGGGCAACATGGTGGTGACGCGAGCATCTGTCAACATGGCGGTCCCCTATTGAGCCTGGCAAAGCTATTTTGCGCTTGAAGCCGTGCGTGGGGAAGGACCGACATGGCGTCAGGGTTGTTGCCGCCGCATCAGGGGTTCAATCGTTGCAGGTTTTGCTCGGCCACTTGCGCGTCTTTGGTGAACTCGGTGAGGTAGCGCTGGCGCTGCTCACTCGTCCACTCGGCATCGGCAAATTCGCTGAGGGTGTGTGGTCGGCTGGTATAGGCGGTTTGAGGCCAGCGAGGCATCATGGCCCGATCGGGAAATCGGCTCTCGTAGAGCACGTAGCCGTCGATGTCACGCAGGGTGATCGGGAACACGGGCTTGGCATCACGCACCAACTTGCCGAACAAGGTCAGGCGGATGTCGTTGCTGCCGGCGGGCACCTCCTCATTGAAGCTCAGCAGCGCGAAGGGCTTGCCGGTGGCGTCATAAGCACGGGCGGTGATGGTGTAGCGACCGGCTTCACGCATCTCGGCCTTGAGGTAGAAATCCAGCGAACCCTGGTTCATGACCTCGCGCACGGCACCGCTCCACGTGGCGGGCACATTGGGCATGTAGACGATGTCAAAAAAAGCGTGAGCCGGGCCGCCGGTGTCGCTTTGCAAGTCAAGGTCCACGCGAATCGTGCCTTGCGTGGAGGCAAAGTTCTGGGCCGCAGGTTGCAAGCGTGCGCTGTAGACACCATCGTTTGCAACGGCATCCCCATTGGTCCCACGGTCGTCGAACTGCATGGCCACGGAGGCCACCGTCTGCGGGTGGGCCATGTCTTGCACCTCGTGCGCGGTGGCCCGCATCACGCGCAATGGCGCGGGGCGATTCTGGTCGTCGAGCATGGACACGGTCAGCAGCACGCTGTCTTGTCCGCTCACGTAGACACGGTCTTGACTGGTCACCAGATGGCGTCCAGCAATGGGCGTGCCCTGGGCGCTGAGCGTGGGTCGGTCTTCGACGACAGGGGCAAATGGCTTGAGGTTGTCGGCGTGTGCGTCGATGGGCTGAGACTCAGGCGGGTAGCGCGTCGCGGCACGGTAACTCTCCAGCCTTTGCTTGGCTTCGGCCAACTGCATTTGCAATTGCGCCATGAGCAATTGGCGCTGGCCGGAGGCGTCCATGCCGAGCGACTGATCCATGCCCGTGAGCGCGCCTGGCGTCGTGCTCAGGCTCGGCCCATGCTGGACTGGGCTGCCGGAAGGCTCAGGCCCTGCCGCACCCCCCCGTTGGCCCATCCACCACCACAGACTCAACCCCAGCAACGCGATCGACACAGCGGCGATCGCGCCATGCCTGTGTTTCATTTAGCCGTGTTGATCATGTGCGTGCGAATCTTCGAGACCACACCTTCCCAGTTCTGATTGGCGTAGTGATCAAAGGTCTCTGTGTCATCACGGAACACCACCGAGTGGAAGCTCCACTTTTTCGAGCCGTCTTCGTTGGCAGCCGTGCCCATGGTGAGGTCGTAACGGCAGGTCAGCAACGACTGGCCCGGGTTGCACAAACGCGTGCCAGCGGTGCCTGAGGTGCCGCCAGTCGAGTGATAGGCCACCACCGAATCGTTCTGGCCTTTGATCACCGCCGAGGTGACCGCACCCTTGGCGCCGGCGTACATGTAGAAGCTCACATTGCGCGTCAGGTTGTGGTCGTACATGGCCCGTGCCGTGGTGGTCTTGAGGTCCTGCACAAGTTCTTCGGACGTGCTCCAGGCGCCCGAGTCTGCCAGCTCCGAGCCGCCCGCAGCGCCTGCGGCCACGTCAACGAACTTGATGTTCCAGCCGGTTTGCTTGGCGCCACCGGCGGCACCTGTGCAGACGCCGTCCGTTGGCACCGAGGTGCTGTTGCGCACGGTGTTGCCGTACTTGGACAGCGCATAGCCGATCTGCAAATTACCCGCGCTGTGCACGGCCACATAGCACCAGTTGGCGCCGGTGCAATAGCAATCCAAACCCTTTTGAATGCCAGCGTTGGTTGTTGAGACGTGGCTCTTGCCGTCCCAATTGACGCTGATGGGGTTCACGCCTGCTTGCCCGGAGAGCGCAGGCGCGCCGCCCCAGTAGGTGAAATCTGCCGGGCTGTTCACGTTGCCGGGCGTGCTGGTGCGGCCATTGATCCACAGGGAGTAGTTGGTGGCATGGGCCAGGCCGGCCATGCTGCTGATGGCCAAAACCAGGAGAGACAGACGTGTTGTTTTCAAAGACAGTTGCATGGAGAATCCTGAATGAATCGCGTGCGATGTGCAGCGTGGTAATCGCAGCTTTGCGCAGCTTGGTAATGAGTGGATCGATTATGCGAAGAAGGGTGGTGTGTGACCATCCCTTGGTCAGGGCTGCTCGGGCGGGGTATGGGTACCTACCCGATCGGGTAGGTTGATGGCCGGTTCTGGCCATTACACTCAAGAAAATCGGCCAAGGACCATGACCCCCGGATATGAGCAGCACACAGGAATCCACCGTTCGTGGCGACGCCTACCTCATCGTTGATGACCACGCCCTCATCCGCGAAGGCATTGTTCGAGTCTTCACCAGCCTTCGCCCTAATGCTCAGTTGTTCGAAGCGAGTGACCTGCGTCAGGCCATCCAGACACTGCAAGGCGAACACGGCCCATCCATCGACACGGTGCTGCTGGACCTGAATTTGCCAGACAGCCGCGGCCTGGAGACCCTGCAACGAATCAAGACCATCGCACCCAATGTGGTGGTGGGCGTTGTCTCGGGCACCGATGACGATCAACTGGCCATGCAATGCTTGCAGCAAGGCGCCGCCGCCTTTGTGCCCAAGCATGGTGACCTGGATCAGTTCGTTCAAGGCATCTCGGCCATGGCCAGTGGCGGCATTTATTTTCCGCGAGAACTGCTCTGGCAGGTAACAGGTCGCCTGTCGGGCCTGGATCCCCAGGCCGCCCCCGGCCCGGCGGCGGTGCGACTGACGCAGCGCCAGGGCGAGGTGCTGCGTCTGGTGCTCAAGGGCTTTTCAAACCTGGTGATCTCCAATGAGCTGGGCATCAGCCCGGAGACCGTCAAGCTGCACGTCAGCGCCTTGCTGCGGGCCTACAAGGTCAGCAGCCGGGTGCATCTGATCCTGGCCTGCGCGACCCTGCATGCAAGCGCGTAGCGACAATCGGCTGTTGTGCCTGTCCTTGCATGGTCTGTCCGAGCAAGAGGCGGCCATCTGGATCGACATGGTGAGCAGCGGGTGGCGCAATCACCCCAAGGCGCTGCCCTTGCAGATCGTGGGCCTGTCCTTGATCGGCTTGCTCATCGCCAAGTCGAGCCTGCCGATGGTGCTGTGGCTGCCCTTGTACGCTTGCATGATCCTGGTGTGTGCCGCGGTCATTCTGCCGGCCGTTCGCTTCAGGCGCGTCCAGTTGCAGGCCGACAACTACCAGCCATGGCGCTTGCTGCTGCTCGGATGGCGTGCTGTGCATGCGGTGGCTGGGGGCGCGCTGTGTGCCTTGCTGTATGGCGACCTGAGCGCGCAGTGGCAACTGCCCTTGCTGATCACCGTGGTGGTGTTCACCTATGGCCTGACCTTCTATGCCATCGAGGACTTCGGCTTGGCCATGGTGGGCACCGCCCCCATCGTGCTCAGTTTGTTGGTGGCGCTGATCGTGCGTGGCAGCGCGGCGGATCACTACATCGCCGTGCTGCTGGTGGCGGCCTGCATCAATGGCTGGCTGGCGGGCCGCGCGATCTCGCGTCGCTTGTTCGAGGCGGCACGCATGCGTCAGCGCAACGCCGTGTTGGTCAAAGAGCTGGCCCGCGAGGTGGACGAGGTCACGCGTGCCAAGGCGCAGGCCGATCAGGCCAACCGCGAAAAGAGCGAGTTCTTTGCTGCGGCCAGTCACGATCTTCGCCAGCCCCTGTACAGCCTGCAATTGCTGAGCGACCACCTGCGCAAGCAACTGACGTCCCTGTACCAGATCGAGGTGGCCGACAAGCTGGGCGGCGCACTGACCTCCATGCGGCACCTGTTCGAGCGCATGTTCGATGTGGCGCGGATCGACGCGCAAAAGGTTGCGTACCAGCCGCAGCAGGTGTCGGTGCGCGACCTCTTCACCTCACTGGACCATGAGTTTGCCCTGGCCTGCAGCGCGAAGGATCTGCGATGGGCCGTGCATCCCACGGACGACTGGATCTGGACCGACGCCGTGCTGGCCCAGCGCATGCTGCGCAACCTGCTGGAGAACGCGGTGCGCTACACCGCCAGAGGCGAAGTGCGCTTGAGGGCCCGCCGCAAAGGGGGTTTCATTCACTGCCAGGTGTGGGACACCGGCATGGGCATTTCCCGCCATGATCAACCCAAGGTGTTCGACGACTACTTTCAGGTGCAAAACAGCGCGCGGCGTGCGCAAGACGGCCTGGGTCTGGGCTTGGGCGTGGTGCGCCGCCTGGTGGCACTGACGGACACCCGCATCGCGCTGCACTCCAGGCTGGGCAAAGGCTCTTGCTTTGACATCGCCTTTCAGCTGGGTCAGGCCAGCCCCGCCATGCCCTTGTTTGCAGCCCTGTCAGGCGACGATGCCTCGATGGTTGATTCGAACCAATGCGTGCTGGTCATTGAGGACCAGGCCAATGTGCTGGATGCCGTTGTGACGGTGCTCAACCACAGCGGCTACCTGGCCCTGGGCGGTGACCATGCCATGGAGCTGGTGCGACAGGCCGCCGACCAGGACGCATGGCCTTGTGCCGTGATCTGCGACTATCGCCTGGGTCCTTCATACAATGGCTTCGACGCGATTGCCGAGTTGCGCCACGAGTTCGGCGATGAGATGCCCGCCATCCTGGTGACGGGGGATCTTGATCCGCAGATCCAGGCCCGGGCCGCACAGCAGGGCATCCGGGTGATGCACAAGCCGCTCGACCGCGATCAGCTCCTGATCGCACTGCGCGATGCTACCCAATCGGGTTAGGTTGACTACCCCGCCAGGGCCGCCATGAACGCGGGGTACCTGGATTGTTGATTCCCTGCCATCGTACGCAGTGCAATCCATCAATCCAGGAGTTCATTTTCATGAAGACATCAATGCTGCGCGGCCTGTTGGGCACGCTGACGGGTTCGCTTGCTTTGCTGGCGGCAGGGCAGGCATCGGCACTGGGGGTCAACACCACCACCCAGATGAAGTGCTTTTACAAAGCCAATCAGACCAACACCGATCCTGAGCACAACTATGTGTGGGCACGCAATGGCTCGATCCTGTCGGTCTACAAGATCAGCGGCAATTGGTTCAAGGATGGCGTGACGAGCATCAAGAACATGTACTACACCAACACCTCGCAGGCCAGCTTGAAGGCGGTGTGTCAGAACACCTTCACGCTGATGGGGGTGAGCCAGCCTCTGATGATGATCGCGGCTTCAGACACGCCCGCGAGCCTCAACTACAGCATCTGGAGCAACGACAGCGCCACTCAACCTGCCAAGATCAACAAGGTCGTCGTGTTTGGCGACAGCGTGTCGGACAACCAAAA
>JAZJZP010000013.1:0-5922 GCA_040389805.1 Pseudomonadota bacterium | reverse complement strand
CGCCACGGTCAGGTTCAAACCATCGGCACCAAAAGATGCAAGGTACACGGCCGGTGCCGGTTCTTGCAACACACGAGGTACCGCCAATACGATGGCGGCCAATTGCGGTCGTAGCGTGGCCAGGTCGGTGCCGTAGGCGACCGGCAACTCGGTGGTCAACAGCAGCTTGTTGTCAGCGAGCGAGGCATTTTCGACCCGCTGGGTGATGAGCATCTCGTTGGGCACGATGGACTCTCGCCCACCCGCAGACCGCAAGACCGTGTAGCGGGCGTTGATGTCGGTGATGCGGCCTTCGAAGTTATCGACTTTGACGAGGTCACCAATGCGCAAACTGCTCTCGGCCAAAATCACAAAACCGCTGACGTAGTTGGCCGCCAGCTTTTGTAGACCAAAACCCACCCCCACGCCGATGGCGCCCCCCACTACCGAGAACGCAGTCAGATCAATGCCCGCCGAGGACAGGGCCAGCATCAACCCCACGGTCAGCAACAACGCCCGAATCAGGTTGGCCGTGATCTTGCGCAACGACAGGTTGTCGGCTGCGTCCTTGAGCAGCCTGGACTCAATGGCCGACGAGATCGACAGTGACAGGATCAAAACCAGCACCGCACTGAGCGATCCTTCAATGAGGTTGCGCAAACTGACCTGGTTGGCCCCGATCTTCCAAGTGATGCCTTCGAGCTCGTCCAGCAGCAAGGGCAAGACCCCAGTGACCCACAAGATTGAACCCAACCAAGCCAGCCAGGACACCGTGCGCTCAATCACGCGCATGGCGGCCGACGCCGGGAACGCCGCCCGCAACACCTTGACCGTCAGGCGGATGATGGCGAGAGAGACAAGCACCGGAATGGCGACCCTGAACACCGCCAAAGGAATCTCCCCCAACAGGAGGCGGCGCATGCCTAATGCGATCAAGAGGGCCAGCACAGGAAACAGGATTCCGTCGACCACGTGATGACCAAACCAGATGGAGGCAGGCTCAGCCTGGCGGCCACGCCATAGACGAACAAGCAACCATGCCAACCCCAGACACGCCGTCAACAAGGCGGCTTCGAGCAAGGCGGATGGTTGATGCAGTTGGGACCACAGGTGTGCCAGTTCGGTGGCGGTCAAGGGCCGTGTGGGGGTTTGCAAAGAGGTCAAGGGCATCGGGTCGGTACTTATTCTTCAATCAGGATACGCACATGGGCCGCCACACTGCGAGCCAGGGCACTGAGGTTGTAGCCGCCCTCCAGGCAAGAGACGATGCGCCCCTTGGAATACTGTTTGGCCACGGCCATGACTTTGGAGGTGATCCAGGCGTAATCGGCCTCAACCAGCCCCAATCCACCCATGTCGTCTTCGCGGTGCGCATCAAAACCTGCCGAAATGAAGATCATTTCAGGCTGGAAATGCTCCAGTCGATGGATCCAGAAGGTGTCGATGATTTCCCGAATCGCCATACCGCCACTGCGCGCAGACACCGGCACATTCACCATATTGGCTTCGCGGCACTCCTCGCCGCTATAGGGGTAGAGGGGATGCTGGTAGAAGCTGCACATCAGCACGCGGTCATCGCCCGCGAAGATGTCTTGGGTGCCATTGCCGTGGTGCACGTCAAAGTCGATGATGGCGACGCGTTGCAATCCACGTTTGTCCAGCGCATGACGGGCGGCCACGGCCACGTTGTTGAACAGGCAAAAGCCCATGGTCTGGCGACGGGTGGCGTGATGACCAGGGGGGCGTACCGCACAAAACGCATTGTCCAACCGACCATCCAGCACCGCGTCGGTGGCCGCCACGGCCGCCCCTGCCGCACGCCAGGCAGCCGTGCGGGTGCCGGGGCAAGCGAAGGTGTCTGGATCGAGCGCCCGCGTATCCCCCGTCTCTTCCAGCTGTTGCAAAAAGTCGTCCAAGGTCACCACGTAGTTGCTTTCGTGGGCCAGGACCAAGTCGGACAACTCCGCCAACGGCGCCTCGCAGGGTTGCATCAAGACATCCAGCCCCACGGCACGCAGGTGGTCGGCAATGGCCGTCAGACGCTGGGGGCACTCGGGGTGACCGGGCCCCATGTCGTGTGCGAGGCAGTCAGTATGGGTAAAGTAGCCGGTTGACATGGGTCTGTCTTGCAAGGCAAGCCGCTGCGGATTGGGTTAAGGTGCTGCCATGCTCCGTACCGACCCGAACTCCGCCGCAGCGTCAGGCGCTGCCACTGTCCTCAAGGCCTCGCAGATCACACAGCTCGTCGATCAGGTTAGCACGATCATTGTTGGCAAACGTGAACAGGTGATGCTCAGCGTCATCTGCTTGCTCGCCGGCGGGCACTTGCTGATTGAAGACGTGCCCGGGGTAGGCAAGACCACGCTCTCGCAGGCCTTGGCGTGCTGTTTGGGTTTGAGTTTTTCACGCATCCAATTTACAGCCGACCTGCTGCCCTCCGACTTGATCGGGGTCAGCGTTTACGAGCGTCAGCGTGAAGATTTCGTGTTCCACCCCGGCCCGGTGTTCGCCCAGGTGCTGCTGGCCGACGAGATCAACCGCGCTGGCCCGCGCACCCAAAGCGCCTTGCTCGAAGCCATGGAAGAGCGGCAAGTGTCGGTAGAAGGCGAAACCCGCCCCCTGCCCTCGCCCTTCTTTGTCATCGCCACGCAGAATCCGTCGGAGCAATTGGGCACGCACCCGCTGCCTGAGTCGCAACTGGACCGTTTTGCCATGCGCCTGTCGCTGGGCTACCCGGACCCTGCCGCTGAACGCGCGCTACTGACCGGCCTGGATCGCCGCGAAGCCATTCAGCATTTACAGCCTTTGATGAGCCAGGCCGAGTGGTCGGCGTGGCAAGCCAAGGTGCTGGAGATCCATGTGTCTGACGCCTTGCTGGACTATTTGCAAGCCCTGCTGACCGCCACCCGCGATGGGCGCTGGTTTGCGCAAGGCCTGAGCCCGCGCGCTGGGCTGTCACTGCTGAGGCTGGCCCGCGCCAGGGCCCTGATCCTGGGACGAGGGCATGTGTCACCCGAGGACCTTCAAGTGCTGTGGGTACCCACGGTGGCACACCGACTGGTGGCCCTGCCGCAATCTGGCCGCAGCACTGCCGCCCAGGCCCGGGCGCTGCTGGAGGCCACCCCAGTCCCATGAGCGCAGGCCGTCCCCCACGGGGTCGCGTCCAACAAGGATTGCGATGGCTGTTCAAGCGCCCGTTGATTTGGTGGAGCAACTGGTGGGATGCCCGCCTGCCCAGGCGCGACCATGTCACCTTCACCCAGCGAAATCTGTACATCGTGCCCACGCCCGCCGGCTGGGGCTTCGCGGTCGTTCTGCTGGTCATGCTGCTGGCATCGATCAATGAACAGATCAACCTGGGCTACGGCCTGACCTTCACCTTGTGCGGCGCCTCTCTGGTGACGATGCACCTGACCCATGCCAATGTGCGCGGCTTGAGCCTGCGACTGTTGCCTTTGCGAAGCGTGCATGCCGGCGATGTCTTGCGTCTGGGCGTGGTGCTGACCCACACAGGCAAACGCCGTGGGCGTTTTGGCCTGCGCATGAGGGTGGCGCGACTGGCCGACGTGGGGTTGACGGATGGTGAAACAGATCCGCTGGAGTGCGAGGTTTTGCCCAACGGCGAAACCACCCTTGAGCTGGACATCCCCGCCATCCACCGGGGTTTGCTCTACCCGCCCCGCCTGGCGCTGGAGAGCCGCTACCCCTTGGGTCTGTTTCGCGCCTGGGGCTATTGGCGACCGCAAGCGCAGGTGCTGGTCTGGCCATCACTGGACCCGCTGGCGCCTCCACTGCAACACAGCGCTGGTGAGCACCCCGATGCCGTGAACAATCGGCCCCATGCCACCGCCAGCGAGATGCCGGAGGGCCTGAGGGATTACCGTCGAGGCGATCCGATGCGCATGATTGCCTGGAAAAAATCAAGCCACGTGCTGGCGTCTGGCTCAGGCCTGGTCAGCCGAGAGGCCGCCACCGGTCGATCTCCTGATCTCTGGCTGGACTGGGAGCTCAGTCCGGGCCTGAAGGGCTTGGGCGATGAAGCGCGGTTGAGCCGACTGGCCACTTGGGTCATCGAGGCCGACCGTCAATCACAGAGCGCGGGCATCGCGTACGGCCTGAAATTACCGGGCACCGTCGTGGAATGCAACACGGGCAGTGCCCACCTGCGGGTCTGCCTTGATGCACTGGCCTTGTGGGGGCAGGCGCCCGCCAGGTCCTCTGGAGCACAGCGGTGAATGCGACACCCCGCCTGAGCGTGAGCCGTGAAGGGCGCGACACCCTGTGGCTGCTGCTGATGGTGGCGTTGTCCATGCTGCCGCATGTGACCCGACTGCCCCTGTGGTGCTCGGTCGGTGCGGCGGTTGCGCTGCTGTGGCGCGCTCAAGTGGCATGGCGCGACGCTCGCCTGCCTCCGCGCTGGGTCCTGTTGGTGGCCCTGGCGGCCAGTGTCGCCCTGACCTTGTCAACCCATCACGCACTGTTCAGCCGTGAATCGGGGGTGACCTTGGTGGTGGTGCTGTCTGGCTTGAAAACACTCGAATTTCGGGCCCGTCGAGATGCTTTCGTGATCACGTCGCTGGCCTTTTTTCTGATCCTGACGCAGTTCATGTACTCGCAACATCTGGCGCTGGCCGCTCTGATGCTGGTCACGGTCTGGGGACTGCTGACCTCTCTGGTGCTGGCGCAACGTCCATTGGGCCGCCCAGCATTGATGCAGGCGGGCGCCGAGTCAGGTCGCGTGCTGCTGATGGGCGCCCCCTTGATGGTGGTGCTTTTTCTGCTGTTTCCGCGCATAGGGCCGCTGTGGTCGTTGCCGACGGATGCCCAAGGGCGCACAGGGCTGTCCAACAGTCTGACACTGGGCAACGTGTCCGAACTGGCCCTTGACGAGGGCGTGGCCATGCACATCCGTTTTGACGGCGTGGCACCAGAGCCATCCAACCTGTACTTTCGGGGGCCCGTGCTGGGTGACTTTGATGGCGTCACGTGGCGCGCCCGTGAGACGGCTGGACAGGACGCCGCACAGGACGTGATCGACACCCAAGGCCCGAGCATCCACTACCAAGTCACCCTGGAGTCGAGTGGGACCAAAGTGGTGCCGCTGCTGGAGGCCACACTCGAAGCCCGAACGCCCCCTCAACAAACCGCACTGAACCTCAGCCGCCAAGGCCTGGACTGGATCAGCCCGGTTGAGTTGCATGAACGTGTGCAATTGGACGCGGTCGCGTGGACGCAATTCAGGCATGGCCCAACGCAAGCCACGCCGTCGCTGCGTCAATGGACGACCTTGCCCCGCGGGTTCAACCCCCGCACCCTGGCCTGGGCCGCCCGATGGAGGCAAACACCCGCGCTGGCTAATGCCAGCCCGCGTGAACTGAGCCAGGCGGTGCTGCGCCACATTCGACAAGAGAACTTTCGCTACACACTGATGCCAGGCAACGATGGCGCCGCCCCGGGAGAGCCCCCCCCGCTGCATCAGATTGATCGATTCTGGCTGGATCGCCGGGCTGGGTTTTGCGAACACTTTGCCACGTCCTTTGTGGTGGTGATGCGCGCCATGGGCGTGCCCAGCCGAGTGGTGACGGGCTACCAGGGCGCCGAACGCAATCCAGTGGACGGCCTCTACATCGTGCGCAACAACCATGCGCATGCCTGGGCCGAGTTCTGGCAACCGGGTGAAGGCTGGGTCCGTGCCGACCCCACCGCCGCGGTCGCACCAGAGCGGATCGATCGCAGCCGCCCCCTCGCCCGCCCCAAGAGCCCATTGAGCAACGCACTGGCCGGGTTTGACTCGCCGATGTGGTCCAAAGGCAAGGCACTGCTGGAAGCCACCAACCACCGCTGGAACGTATGGGTTCTGCAGTATTCACGCAGTCGTCAAACGGAGTTGCTGCGCAGCCTGGGTTGGGAGCCGCGCTGGGGCGCCCGGCCCTGGACCCTGTG
>JAZJZP010000012.1:5429-5801 GCA_040389805.1 Pseudomonadota bacterium | reverse complement strand
GTGCCGCTGATCGGCTTTTCGGGCAGCCCCTGGACGCTGGCCTGCTACATGGTGGAAGGCGGTGGGTCGGACGACTACCGTCAGGTCAAGACGCTGCTCTACCAGCGCCCCGACCTGATGCACCGCATCCTGCAGGTCAATGCAGATGCCGTTGCACTCTACCTGAACACCCAGATCGAAGCGGGCGCACAAGCGGTGATGATTTTTGACTCATGGGGCGGCGTGCTGGCCGATGGTGCGTTCCAGGAGTTCAGCCTGGCCTACACCCAGCGCGTGCTGGCCCAGCTCAAGAAAGAGCACAACGGCTACCGCATCCGTGCGGTGCGCGACGAGAGCCCGCGTTGCGAATCGGGCGATTGATTCGAGGATTTC
>JAZJZP010000012.1:2205-5419 GCA_040389805.1 Pseudomonadota bacterium | reverse complement strand
AAAGAGCACAACGGCTACCGCATCCCCCACATCGTGTTCACCAAGGGGGGTGGCTTGTGGCTGGACCAGATCGCCGACAGCGCCTGTGATGTGGTCGGACTGGACTGGACCGTCAACCTGGGCAAGGCCCGTGCCCAAGTGGGTGACCGCGTGGCGCTGCAAGGCAACCTGGACCCGATCGTGCTGTTTGCGCAACCCGAGCAGATCCGCGAGCAAGTGATCCGGACCCTGGACAGCTACGGCCGGCCCAGCGCGGACCACGGCCACATCTTCAACCTGGGCCATGGCATCAGCCAGTTCACACCGCCCGAGCATGTCTCTGTGCTGGTGGACACGGTGCACGAACACTCGCGCCAGCAACGCGCTTGAGTCATTGAATCAGGCGCCCTACTGGCCACCTTCCTGGGTGGCCAGCATGGCGGCCAGCATGATCAGACCGCCCCCCATCGCAATGGTGGGGGTCAGCACCGAGCCCGCCAGCCAGATCGAGGAGCCTGCGGCGAAGGGGATCTCGGTCAGCATCACCACGGAACTGATGTGCACCGGCACCCGCGAGGCGCCGTATTGCAAGGCCAGGTTGGCACCAAACACCGCCAAGCCCAGCGCCAACGCCCCCAGCACCCAAGACCAGTCCCAAGCCGGCCAGGGCGTGATCATCCCGTGTGACGACAAGGCCCAAGCCAGCAGGCCTGGCAACACGACCCCACCAGCGAACATGGCCAAGGCCCGAGCCGAGGCCGATTGCCGGGCCTGCTGACGCAGCAACACATTGTTCAATGCAAAGCCCATGCCCCCCAGCACCGCCAGCACATCAGGCAGGCCCGCAAACACGGGCCAGGGCGCATGCGCGGGCTTGAGCACCAGCACTGCACCACTCAGCGCCAACACGATGCGCACCAAGGCCCACCGGGTCAGCCGCTCCCCCAAAATCCACCGAGCCAGCAACACGGCCCACAGCGGCATCAGATAGAACAGCAAGACCACCCGCACCACATCGCCGATGCTCACGGCCCAATTGAATGCGGCATTGGTCCCCCCGGCCGCCAAAGCCAGACACCACAGCGCTTTGGATCGACGCAACTCCCGCAGCGCCACGGGCTGCCAAGCCACGATCAGCACACCGCCCAGCAAAAAGAAAATCGTGGTGGCCCACAAGGGGTGCAGTCCCAAGCCTTGCAGTTGACGCAAGGGCCACCAGGACAAGCCCCACACCATCGCATTGAAGATCAGCCCGAGGTAGGGCATCAGCGGCGCTCAACCACCACAGGGGTCACGGCCAACACCTCGCGCACGGCGCGCGCCACGCCCAAGGCCTGCTCGCGGCTCTCATACGGGCCGACCTGAAGACGAAACAGCCGTGACTCATTGAACACGGCCATCAAGGGCGCCAACGAGGCCAACTCCGAGCTCACGCGTTGTTGCAGCTTTTCGATCCCCTCGCGTTTACTCAGCACCGCCAATTGCACCCAAAAACCTTGGGCGGTCGGGGTGTAGGCGCGCGAGGACTCTTTCAGGGTCGCCGCCGGCGGCTCGCCTTGTGCCGTGGGCACGACCAGCGCCAGCAAGGGATCCACGGCATCGTCTGCCGGCAACGGTGGCGCGCCCCGTCGCCACGCACCCGTGCGAATGTCGTCAAACGTCAGACGCTCGATTTCGACCTCCGCACTGCCGGTGCTGACGATGCCCAGCTTCAAGGCCGCGGCATAGCTCAGGTCCAGCACACGCGCCGAATGAAAAGGCCCGCGGTCATTGACCCGCACGATGATTTCACGACCCGAGGCCACGTGCCGCACTCGCGCATAGCTGGGGATGGGCAAGGTTCGGTGGGCGGCGGTCACCCCAAAGGCACTGAAGATTTCACCGCTGGCGGTGCGCCGTCCTTGAAACTTCTGCCCGTACCATGAGGCCAATCCGCGCTGCTTCCAGGGCACGTCGGCCACCACGGGCGCATAGCTCTGGCCCAGCACCGTGTAGGGCTTGTTCGGCCCGCCGGACTTGATGGGCTCCACCTTGGGCTCAGGGTCCGGCGTATTGATCAGGTCAGCGGGCGCATCCAGAGGCGGTCCGTCTTTGCCAGGCGCAGGTCGGGCGGGCACCGCCCCGCCGGAGCGCCCCGGCACCACCACAGAGGCAGGCGGCGAGGCACAGCCCGCCAGCACCAGCATCCCCAACGCCAGCAGCCAGCCACGGGTGCGCCGGCCTTGCCCCCGACAGACCCGAGGTGTCCAGCCACACGCACGCTGAGAATAAATGACCACATCCAACATGGGCTGCACCATACACGAGCTTGAACGCCTATGGCCTTGTTGCATGCAGGGGGTTTTCATGGTGTGCGAAATCCTGCGCAGCCACGGCACAATTGGCACATCGAACCATTCAACTTGCCACCATGTCCTCCGCCCTGGAAACCCCCTTTGACCACCCGTTTGAGCGCGGCATGCGCAACCGCCGTGCCGCCCTGGGCGATGCCTGGGTGGACAAATCCGTCGCCAAGGCCAATGCCTTCAACGCCGAGTTTCAACACTTCATCACCGATTACGCCTGGCATGGCGTCTGGGGGCGCCCCGGACTGGACTGGAAATCCCGCCGCATCATGGTGCTGGCCATCACCAGCGCCCTGGGTCGCTGGGACGAATTTGAGATCCACCTGAGGGGCGCACTGACCCCAGGCAATGAGCACACGCTCACCCCGGAAGAAGTCCGTGAGGCCTTGTTCCAAATCGCCATCTATGCGGGCGTGCCCGCCGCCAATACCGGTTTTTCTCGCGCCTTGGGCGTCATGCGAGAGCTGGGGATCGAGCCCCCGGCACACCCGGCCACCGACGCCTGGCACCCCGGCGTGGGTCGATCTGTCTTCACCCGCACCCGACCCAAGCTCCACGCCACCGTGCGCGAGGCACGCAACGGCGCACCCGCCCATACCGTGGTGCTGAGCCACGCCCTGGGACAAGACAACTCGATGTGGGATGCGGTGGCCAACGACCTGGCCGGCACCTGCCGCGTGATCTGCCCGGACACACGGGGGCATGGCCGCTCGCAGGTCCCCACCGACACCCTCACCCTCGCGGAGCTCGCCGCCGACGCCGCCCGCGTGATTGACGAGGTAGCAGAAGAGCCGGTCATCTGGATCGGCCTGTCCATGGGGGGCATGATTGGCCAAGAGTTGGCCATCCGACATCCCGACAAGGTCAAGGCCCTGGTGCTGTCGAACACG
>JAZJZP010000012.1:0-2195 GCA_040389805.1 Pseudomonadota bacterium | reverse complement strand
CGAACACGACCAGCGTCTACCCCGCCAGCGCCCGCGAAGCCATCGGGCAGCGCATTGCCGCCATTGAGTCCCACGGCCTGGGCGCGGTCAGCATGCACACGATGACGCGCTTTTTCAGTGCGCAGTTCCGGCAGGACCAAGCCGCGACCGTCGCCCGGCACCAGCGCTTGCTGGAGTCGACCGACCCCGAAGGCTACATCGCCTGCGCGGCGGCCGTCTGCGAAGTCAACACCAGTGCCCGCTTGAACCAGATCCGCATCCCCACCCTGGTCATTGCCAGTGAGTACGACGAAGGCACCCCACTGGACATGGCCCTGGCCCTGGCTCGAGCGATTGCACGCGCGCAGTTGGTGACGCTGGCGGGTTGCGCCCACCTCAGCCCGGTCGAACAACCGCGAGCGTTCTCGGACGTGGTGGGCGAGTTTGTCGCCAGCCTTTGATCAGACACCCGCCCTGAAATGACAAAACCCCGCCGAAGCGGGGTTTTGCAAAAACAAAACGCGATGATCAGGCTGCGCGACGTGCGCGGCTGGCCAAAGCGATGCCCACCAGACCCAGGCCCATCAGCACATAAGTGCTTGGCTCAGGAACGGATTGAACCGAACCAATGAAATGCACTTTGGACGACAGCAGGTTTGCATAAGGCGCACCCACTCCGCTCAACTCGATCATCGGAACGTTGCTCGACTTGGCAAAGTTGGCCGCGGTCACGTTGCTGCCTTTGAGGGTCAACGAAGCGCTGCCGCCTTCAACGATGCCGGATCCGAGAAAGTCGATGGCCACGTTGTAGTTGTAGCCAGCATCCTGAATCACCGGCAGCAACTTGAAACCACCAGTGGCACCTGAGGTACCACCGACGGTGACACCGCCCAATGCCGACAGCAAAGAGCCATTCAGCCACAGCTTGTCCAGCAAGGGCGCGCCGGTTGCCGAGCTTTCAGGGAAGATCGAGTTCAGGTTGTTCACCGTCAACTGAACACCGCCACCGATCATGTCCTCGATTTTCAACTGAGCCACGGAGTAGCCCAGTGTCTTGGTGTCGAACAGATTGAACACCGTTGACGTATCAAAAAAGGTCTTGAAGTCGTAGGTGTAACTGGCGGCGGACGAGACCGATGCCATGGCCACCAAACCGGCGGCGACAGCAACTGTCCTTACTTGTTTAAACATAAAAGCTCCTCTCCTCACGGAAAAACGTCGGAGTGGTTGATCGTTAAATGCTTGATGATTTGTCCCCGACTTTGCAAATATTAAGCTTTGTCAAGCCCAGGTGCCAAGAGGGTTTCACCGACCCCCTATACAAGGGGGCGCCGTGGTCATCAAGCAAGTAAAAAAACTCCGATACAAGGTCTGGCCAGTCTGCACTATGCTGTGAGCCCTGTGTCCCCCTGGAATCGGGGCTTATGCCCCCGCCGTCAGAACTCCCTGCGTTGCCCTAGGTTTGATTTGTCCGTGTCCGCCGCTCCCAGTTCTGCCTCCACACTCAATCCGGCCCAGATGGCCGCCGTTTTGCACCTTGATGGCCCCTGCCTGGTGCTGGCCGGCGCCGGCTCTGGCAAGACTCGCGTCATCACCCAGAAAATCGCCCGCCTGCTCCAGCCCGGTCATGGTGCGGACCTGGCGCCCTCGCAGATCGCGGCCATCACCTTTACCAACAAGGCTGCCGCCGAGATGCGCGAGCGCGCCAAAGCCCTGGTGGGGTCGCGCGCGGCCAGCAAGCTGCTGGTGTGCACCTTCCACTCGCTGGGTGTGCGGCTGCTGCGCGAAGATGGCACCGCCCTGGGCCTCAAACCCAAGTTCTCGATTCTGGACAGCGACGATGTGCTGGGCATCTTGCGTGACGCCGGGGGCACCACCGATGCCAAACAAGCGCGGCGTTGGCAATGGACCATCAGCCTGTGGAAGAACCAGGGCCTCAACAGCAGCCAGGCCGAAGCCGCCGCGGTCGACGACGATGAACGCATCTGCGCGCGCGTGATGCGTTTGTACGAAGAGCGCCTGCTGGCCTACCAGGCGGTCGATTTTGACGACCTGATCGGCCTGTCGACCAAGCTGCTGAGCGATCACCCCGACGTGCGCGCCAAGTGGCAACACAATGTGCGTCACGTGCTGGTCGATGAGTACCAGGACACCAACGCCACCCAGTACGACATGCTCAAGCTGCTCGTCGGTGAGCGGGGCATCTTCACCGCCGT
>JAZJZP010000011.1:3917-5374 GCA_040389805.1 Pseudomonadota bacterium | reverse complement strand
CAATGACGCCGCCAATGGCGCCCCGCCTGCCGCACGCCCTGCTCGCAAGAGCACCGGTGGTGCCCCTGGCCGCGACCGCGCCAAGTCGTCGCGCCGCCGTGCGCGTGAGTTTGCGCTGCAAGGTCTGTACGAGTGGCAGCTCAATAAACGCAAGGGCAGCGAGATCGACGAGCACATTCGTGAGCTCGAAGAGTTTGCCAAGTCGGATCGTGCGCATTACGACGCCTTGCTGCTGGGTTGCATCGACCAGTTCGAGCAGCTGGATGCGGCCCTGGCGCAGTTCCTGGACCGCCCGGTCGGGCAACTCTCGCCCATTGAGCACGCGGTGCTGTGGATCGGTGCGTATGAGCTGACCCATTGTCTGGACGTGCCCTACAAGGTCGCCATCAATGAGGCCGTCGAGCTGGCCAAGAGCTTTGGCGGCACCGATGGTCACAAGTACGTCAATGGCGTGCTGGACCACCTGGCCCCCAGGTTGCGCCCTGACGAGGTCAAGGCTTTGCGCAAAGGCTGAAACACGTGGCGATGTCCGACTTCATCCCGGCCGACACCCGTCCTATCGAGGACGATTGCGAGCCCGTGGGCGGAGATGACCCGGAGACCGTTGCGCAGACACGTCCTTTGCCACTGGCCGATGCCAGTGAAGTCTCCAAGCTGCGGCAGCGGCCCGACCTGTTGCCCAGCATTGGGCACATTGGCCGTTATGCGCTGAAGTACAAGATTGGTGAAGGTGGCTTGGGCACGGTCTATGCCGCCCACGACCCTTTGTTGTCGCGCCTGATTGCGATCAAGACCTTGAACGTGGACCTGCCCGCGCAAGACCGCGAGCAGTTCAACGCCTTGTTCTTGAACGAAGCCAAGGCGGCCGGTAGCCTCAGTGATCCACACATCGTGACGATGTACGACGCGGGGCTGAGCCCTGAGGGCACCTACATCGCCATGGAGCTGCTGCGTGGCAAAGACCTGCGCCAATTGCTGGCCCAGGGCTGGAAGCCGACACCCGCCCAGGCCGCGTTGATTGTGCGACGCGTGGCCGATGCCTTGTCCTATGCCCATCACAAGGGCGTGATCCATCGGGACATCAAGCCGGCCAACATCTTCATGGTGGGACGTACCCAGCCCAAGGTGCTGGACTTTGGCATTGCACGCATTCGCCAGGCCGAGTCCTTGAGTCGGGACGACGAGCAAAGCCGGTTCCAGGAATTTGTGGGCGGCTCGCCCTATTACATGGCTCCCGAGCAAGTGCGACGCGAGTCGGTCGACCGGCGTGCCGATGTGTATTCGCTGGGCGTGGTGTTGTATGAGTTGCTGACCACGCGTCGGCCGTATAGCGGCAACAGCCTGGATGAGATCGCTGATGCGGTCCTGAAAGGGGCGGCGCCTCCGGCCTGCGAGGTTGATGCCGAGGTGCCCAGGGCGCTGTCCGAGATCGCGCAGAAGGCCATGATGCTGGATGT
>JAZJZP010000011.1:2900-3907 GCA_040389805.1 Pseudomonadota bacterium | reverse complement strand
CGTACCCGCTCTGCCCGCGCTTTGTCACAGTCCTTGCGTGATTGGGTGCGTTTGCAGGACGATGCGCCCGCGTCGGGCAAAGATTCATCCGGTCGTGCATCGGCATCCAAGTCGTCCGCCAAAGGGGGCAAGGATTCGCGCCCATGGATGTGGCCTTTGGCCGCAGCCGGTTGGGCAGCAGCCATTGCGGGGGTGGGTTGGGCGAGCTGGCAGGCGCATAAGGTGCCTGAGGTCAAGTTGGTGCCCCCAGTGATCGTGGCCATACCGGCAGCAGCAGTACCGGCTGCGGCGGTGGTGAGTTTGCCCGAGCCTGCCGTGGTCAGTGCGCCTGGGGTGTTGACGGCGGTGCCGATCGCCGTGGAGTCCATCGCGTCTGCGGCGCAGGCCCCTGTGCTGGCTGAAACGACGACGGCCAGTGCGGCGCCCGTGATGGGGGTGGTCAAGCTGGCCATCAGCCCTTGGGGTGAGGTTTTTGACGGTCGTCAGTCTTTGGGCGTGACGCCGCCGCTGACGCAATTGAGTTTGCCTGTGGGGCGACACGTCCTGGTCATTCGCAATGGCGATTCAAAGCCCTTGCGCAAGACCATTGACGTCAAGGCCGGGGCGTCTGTGGTCATTGAACACCAATTCTGACGAAGGAGCGTGTCCACCATGGCCACCATCGTTTGTTTGACCCCCTGCCGTGCGGCGGCTGTGGCAGCGTTGCTGATGCTGACGGCCTGCGCCACCCCGCCTCCTGTGCCACCCCCTGCGCCAAGTTCGGTGCTTCCCTCATCGCAGGGGCCAGCCGCCGAGGTGGTGCCCGCGACCCCGGTGTTGACACCGGGCGAGGACGCCTTGGCTCAGGGCATCAAGGCTTACCAGAGCGCGCAGTACGCGGTGGCCGAGACGCAATTGAAGGTCGCCTTGCAGTCCGGGCTGAGTGCACCGGCTGAGTGGGCCAATGCCCACAAGCACTTGGCGTTCATCTATTGCACCACGCGGCGCGAGGCCTTGTGCGGCGCCGA
>JAZJZP010000011.1:0-2890 GCA_040389805.1 Pseudomonadota bacterium | reverse complement strand
CGAGTTCAAGGCCGCTCGGGCCGCAGATCCCGGCTTTGCGCTCAGCAAGGCTGAGGCGGGGCACCCGATGTGGGGGCCGGTGTACCGCAAGGCGCTGCCGCCCAAATCCACCGTCAAAGCCAACCGAAAACGCTGAACCTCAGACCTCGAGTTTGATGCTCAAGGTGCGGCCAGCTTGTTGGGCCCATCGCTGTGCTTCTTCACTCAGCAGGTGCAGTGTGCGTGGGTTTTGCTGGGCCCATTTGTGTTGCAGCGTCAGCATCGCCCGGCCACGGTTGCGTCCCAGTTGAGCAACCTTGATCGGCAACGTGGTGCGTGCGTGGTGCAGGATGCTGGCCAGGCGCAGGCACAACACCTGATCCATCAGGCCTGAGTCATCCATGCGCCCAGACAGCTTGGTCAACTCGCCGCGCTGGCCCAGGACCAGATCGGCCAGATGCCGCAGTTGTGACTGTGAAAAGCCGGGGGCATCGACGTGTCCCAGCAGGTAGGCGCTGTGGCGGTGGTGGTCGTGGTGCGACACCATCATGCCGATTTCATGCACGGCGCTGGCCCAACCCAGCTCACGGGCTGCTTCGCCATCCGCGGCTTGGGGCTTGCTTTCATGCAGCCCCGCCCATAGCTGCAGGGCGCGTTCGCGGACCAGCTCAGCCTGTCCGACATCGACGTGAAAGCGACGCTGCAACTCGCGCACCGAGGTGTCGCGCTGATCGTGCTGGCGGTGGTTGCGTGCCGCTTCAATGCGCTCTTCCAGATCAAAGATCACGCCCTGGCGCAAGGCGCCTTTGGCGGGGCGCAATGACTCGATGCCAAAGTGCATGGCCAGGGTGTACAAAATAGACAGCCCACCGCCGAGCACGGCTTTGCGTTCGGGCTTGAGGCCTGCCAGGGTCAGGTTGTCCAGTGAGCCCGCTTGCAAACATTGCTCAATGCACCAGCGCAGCCCCTCGGGGGTGATGCTGCCATCACTGATGCCATTGGCCTGCAAGATTTGCGATACCGCACCCACGGTGCCAGAAGAGCCCAGGGCTTCTTTCCAGTGTTGGCGAGCGAAAGGGGTCAAGGCTTCTTCCAGCTCGGCGCCTGCGGCGATCTGAGCGGCCCTGAAGGCATCGGTAGTGAAGCGGCCTTGCGGAAAGTGACTCATAGACAAGCTGACGCTGCCGACGCCAAACGATTCGGTGCGCAGGGCAGAGCGCCCGTGTCCCAAGATCATCTCGGTGGACCGCCCGCCAATGTCGATCACCAGGCGGGGCAATTCACTGGGCTGCAAACGGGCCACGCCCTGGTAGATCAGTCGGGCTTCTTCGCGGCCGGAGACCACTTCAATGGCGTGCCCCAGGACGTGGTCGGCGCGGGCCAGAAAGGCGTTGCGGTTGCGTGCCTCACGCAGTGTCTGCGTGGCCACGGCGCGCACTTGCCAGTTGGCAAAGCCTTTGAGGCGCTCTGCAAAGCGTGCCAGACACGCCAGGCCGCGCTGCGTCGCGTCTTCGGTCAGCATGCCCTCGGCATCGAGGCCGGCGCCCAGGCGCACGGTTTCTTTGAGGTAGTCGACCCGTTTGTAGCGGCCCTTGCTGAGCGCGGCAATTTCAAGGCGAAAGCTGTTCGAGCCCATGTCGATCGAGGCCAGCAGGTCAGGCCAGTGACTGGTGTCCAGCGAGAGTGCTGGCGGGCGCGTGGTTTTGGCAGCAGTGGTCGTGTTCATTCTCCCAATTGTCGCCCCATTGCGTGTCATGTTGAAGGCTGGGCTTGACAGCATTGTTAAGATCCTGGCATGACCTTGCTTTATATTGTTTTGGCCACTCTCTTGGGCGGCGTGGCTTCCGTGGTGTTGGCTGCGGCCTTGTCGGCGCCTTTGTTGACGCTGATTGTTCGGCACCTGGTCAGCCTGTCGACGGGTGTACTGCTGGGCACGGCTTTGCTGCATGTGCTGCCCGAAGCGTTCGAGAGCAAAGCGCCGCCGCAAGGACTGTTTTTGACGCTGTTGTTTGGCCTGATGTTCTTCTTCTTGCTGGAGAAGGCAGAGCTGTATCGGCACGGGCACCACCACGAGCACGACGACCACCATCACCACCACGGCTTTGATGCGGCGCAGGCCGGACGCGGAGGCTGGAGCGTGCTGGTGGGCGACAGCATCCACAATTTTTGCGACGGGGTGCTGATTGCAGCGTCGTTTTTGGCAGACCCTCAAGTGGGCTTGGTGACCTCGTTGGCCATCATTGCGCACGAGATCCCGCAAGAGGTGGGGGACTACATCGTGCTGCTCAACGCGGGCTTCTCCAAGTCAAAAGCGTTGGCCTACAACGCGATCTCCGGTTTTGCGGCGGTGGTGGGCGGCGTGCTGGGTTATGTCTTGATCGCCCCCTGGCAAAGTTACTTGCCCTACATGATGGTGGTGGCCTCCAGCAGCTTCATCTATGTGGCCGTCGCTGACCTGATCCCGCAATTGCAAAAGCGTTTGAGTTGGCGCGACACCGCATCGCAACTGATGTGGCTGGCGGTGGGCTTGTTGATGATCGGCACCATCGTGCATGGGATGCACGACCACTGAGCTATTTCAAGGGTGAGCTGGAGCGCGTGGCCCCGATGCCTGCCAGCACGATCAGCGTCATGCCCAGCAAGGCGCCGGGGTTGATGGGGTCGTCAAAGATCCACACACCCAGAACAAACGCATGGGCGATGCCCAGGTATTGCAGGCTGGCCATCACCAAGGCCTGGCCCTGAGCGTAGGCGCGGGTCATGGCCAGTTGTGCCAAGGTGGCAAAGGTGCCGATGCCCAGCAGCCAACCCCAACCCTGGAGACTGGGATTGTGCCACACCGGATGGCCCGTGGCGAGCAGGCCCAGACCCATGAGCAGCCCGGCGACCGTGCCAAACAGCGAGAAGTAAA
>JAZJZP010000010.1:0-6204 GCA_040389805.1 Pseudomonadota bacterium | reverse complement strand
CGTGATCAAGGTGCCGGTCAGCATGGGCATGGCCGTCAGATCGTAGGCGGCGGTCGCTGCGCTGACCTTGTCATAGCCTTCTTCCAACTTGTGGACCATCATTTCGACGGCAATGATGGCGTCGTCCACCAGCAAACCCAGGGCAATGATCAAGGCCCCCAGTGAAATCTTATGGAGACCGACCCCCCAGAAATACATGATGAGGAAGGTCACGGCCAACACCAGAGGGATGGTGATACCAACCACCAGGCCAGGCCAAATATCCAAGCGCAAGGGTTTGGTATGCAATCCCAGGCTGATGAAACTGACGGCCAGCACCACCACCACAGCCTCGATCAACACCTTGACGAACTCTCCGACGGAGCGGGACACCGACTGCGGCTGATCCTGGATTTGTTCCAACTCAATGCCAACAGGCAACTCTTTGTGCACTTGTGCTGCCGCGGCGCTCAAATGCTTGCCCAGCGCAATGATGTCGCCACCCTTGGCCATGGAAATTCCCACTGCGATGACCTCTTTGCCGTTGTGACGAACCGTAGAGACAGGCGGTGTTTCATAGCCTCGGCGCACCGTGGCCACATCGCCCAGCTTGACGGTTCTGGCCTCCCCTGTGGCTGGATTGACCAAGCGGATGGGCATCTGGCGCAATTGCTCCACCGAAGTCAGCGCCCCCGTGACGCGCATCTGAATGTTGTCATGCTCACCCGCATAGACACCCGCCCCTTCGATCCCGTTCTGGGCGTTGAGTTGATGAATCAACTCCCCCATGCTCAAACCCATCTGAGACAGGCGAAGCTGTGGAGCTTCGATGAAGACCTTCTCGGACTGCACCCCAAACAGTTCGACCTTCGCCACATGGGGAACGCGCAAAAACTGTGACCGAACGGATTCGGCAAACTGCCTCAGCTCTTCGGTGGTGAATCCATCGGCCGACAAGGCGTAAATCGAACCGTAGACGTCACCGAACTCATCGTTGAAGAACGGCCCGAGCACACCAGGTGGCAGGGTGTGCTTGATGTCGCCCACCTTTTTGCGAACCTGATACCAAAGGTTGGGGATCTCTTTGGGTGGGGAGGAATCCTGAACCTGCATGAAGGTCAGGGATTCGCCGGGTTTGCTGTAGGAGCGAATCACATCGGCATAGGGAACCTCTTGCAAGGTGCGCTCAATTTTATCGGTGACTTGCTCCGCCATCTCTTGGGCGGTCGCGCCCGGCCAATAGGCCCGCACCACCATGACCCGAAAGGCAAAAGGCGGATCTTCATCTTGACCCAGCTGGAAGTAGGCGCTCAGCCCCAACAGCATGAGCACGATCATCAAATAACGGGTGAGCGCCGGATGCTCCAGCGCCCATCGGGACAAATTAAAACCGGCGCGCTCAGGAGTCTGCCCTGCGCCATGGTTGTCAGGTGAGGTCACGTGTAGCTCCTTGGAGGATCAGTGCGACTGCACCAACGGAGTCACGCTGGAGGCTGGCGCAGAAGCCGCCTCGGCGACACTTTGGTAACGCGTGACCTTTTGACCAGGCGTGATCACGTGAGCGCCCGCCGTCACGACTTCCATCCCGGGCTTGAGGCCCTCGGTGACCAACATCACGTTACCGGACACGTCTGACGTGGTGACCGGTTGCAGCTTGACCGTCATGCTTTTGCCGTCCAACACCCAGACGGCGGAACGCCCATCTCGCTCGACCAGGGCGTGCAAAGGCACTCTGATGCCGGCGGCAAAACGCACCGGCATGGTCATGGCAATCGTCGCGGTCTGGCCCAGCTCATAAGCGCCCTGCCCGATATCGGCCTTCACCAGGAAGGTCCGCGTCACGGCATCCGTCGCAGCCGAGACTTCTCGAACCGTCGCAGGCCCCCATTCACGGGTACCCCAGCGACGAACTTTCAATGCTCCGCGATTGCCGATCAAGGCCCGCATGGTCTGAGCCATGTCTTCTGGCACGGAAAAGACAGCATCACGCGGGCCATCGTGAGCGAGTGTCAGCACAGGCATGCCTGCATTCACAACTTGCCCTGGCTCGACTTCGACTGCGGTGATCACACCCGAGGCGCCTGCCGTCAAGGTGGCATAAGTGGCCTGATTGCCCTGCACACCGGCCTGGGCGCGTGCCTGACGCAGGCTCGCTTCTGCCGCTTTGAGCATCGTGCTGTGCCGTTCCAATTCTGCGGCGCTGATGAAGCCTTGCGCCTTGAGCTCACTGAAGCGCTTGAAATCAGAGGCCGTCTGGGCTGCATTGGCCTCCGCCCCAGCCAAACCAGCCCGTGCAGATTCCTGCACCAGCGTCAGATCTTGCGCGTCGAGTTGCGCCAACACCTGCCCTGGCTTGACCGACTGTCCCAGCTCGACTTGCCTGCGCAAGACCTTGCCTGGGACACGGAAGCCCAGCCGAGACTCGATCCTGGCCCGCACTTCGGCGGAAAACTCTCGATCGACAACGCCCCCTGTTTCGCTCAAAACCAGGGTACGAACCGATCGAATAGGCACCTCAACAGGAGGCGTTTTGCTACAGGCGACCAAGCCCAGCAGCGCGTGCGACACCACTGCGAACATTAGAATTCGTGGCCATCCGGGCATTGTCATGACCTCGCTCTTTATTTGAAGGGTCATGGCAGCGGCCCATGGTGCGTCCCTTTGTTCTGAAAATCCGCCGAATCAAGTCAGTGATCGTAACTGACCCGCCAGTCATTAATTTGTGATTTTACCGACAACAACAGGTCAATTTTGCAATTGAGACCCTGCGGGCAGTTTCCCGATCAAACCCACTATCACGACCCACCTGTTCATGACACCCCGCTCCGGCACCAGCCTGTACTACGCCATCCACGCGGCCCCCTTGGCCCAACATCCGCAATTGTCCGCCTGGGTCAGGTGGTGGCATGAGGTCAGCGCCATTCCGCTGTCGGTGAGTGACCCCGCCGTGGCCCAGTCCAAATTGGGGTGGTGGGCTCAAGAGGTACGGCAAGGCTTTGAGGGCCGGGCACAGCACCCGCTGACGCAAGCGCTTTTGGCTCAGGGCCACAGCCATGCACCGCCTCAAGCACTGTGGTTGGAACAAATCGCAGGACTACAGGATCTGGTACAGCAAAACCGCTGGATGGATGAGGCGACCTTGCGCAGGCACGCGCTGGCCACCACGGGCGCCGCTTGCGAAGGGGCGTCCCACATTCTGGGGGCCACCAGCGAGCAGGCCCTCACGGTGAGCAGATCACTGGGCTGGGGGCTGCGCCAAGCGCACATGCTGGCTCGCTTGGGTCAAGACGCACGCAATGGCTGGCTGCATGTGCCCATCAGCATCTTGCAAGCCAATGATGTCAAAGCCCATGAACTGCTGCGCCCCATCGACCAACAGCCACCGCCACATTGGCCCGCCTTGCTGGCACACCTGCATCAGCAGGCACGCCAATCTCTGTCACAAGGGATCCAGGCGATGAATGAACTACCGGCCCCGCAACGCCAGGCCCTGCGCCCTTTGCGGGTGCTGGCCACACTCAATACGATGCTGATTGACGAGATTGCACGGAGCGGCTCGCTGGTCCTTCGCGAACGCATTGTGTTGACGCCGTTGCGCAAATGGTGGGGCGCCACACGGGTTCGATACGGGTTGACGTGAGATCACTGGTGGGCAAAAGGGGCCGCCAGTGGCTCGCCCACAAACAAGCCCTGCTGGGGCCAAGCCACACTCTTCCAGTAGGCCTCGACGGCGGTGGCGCCTTGCGCATAGAAGATCACCAGACCCTGCGGATGCGGGAACTTCTGCCACAGCGCATAGGGCTCACTGGTCGTGCCGTAACTGGCCGTTGCGCCGGCCTCAATCCAGGACAGCACGGACATCTGCCCATGCGCGTTGTCGAGCATGCCGCCGTATGACGTCAGGTGATCCGCCAAGGCCCCGGGCACAAAATCAATGGTGTCCAGAAAACCCACATTGGCGATCCCCGTCATGTAGATGGCCACACGATTGGCGTTCTTGAGCGCATCGGTCTGATCCAGATGCACGTCAATGCCGACCGACGGACTCAAGCCCGCGGGTGGAAAGAACTGCTGACGCACGCTACGAACCGAATCGGACGTGGTCACAAAATGCGCATTGACCGCCGGTGCCCCACGCAAACCCAAGGTGCCATCGGAGGCCACCCCACGGTCGATCAGCGCTTTGGCAGAGTCGGCATCCTTGGCGGCCAGCAGCATGCTCAATCGCATCTGGTGATCGGTAAAAGGCTTGGTGGAGCGTGACCCGAAATACGGGGACGTTTTCAACACCGTCGGCTTACCAGTACAGGCCTTGGGCTCGTACCCCATGGTCAGCGCACCGGTGATGGAGTTGCACTCGACACCATAGGGCAAGCGCCAGGTCAAAGCCAAAGCCTGCACGCGAGGGCCAAAAAACTGCTTCACCTGCTGATCGAACGACTCAAATTCGTCCCGTGTCAGACCCGGCTTGATGGGAAGGCTCACCCTGAGCACGCGCCCCGCTGGAATGCCTCGCGCTTTGGCGTAGTACTCCCCTACCTGGACCGAGTACGGGTCATCAATGTTGATCACCACCCCCAAGTCTTTGGCCGTCAGGTGCCCAACCACCCTTGGCGCAGACAGCCAGCGACGCACCAGCGGAGCCGCGGCTGACGGCGCAGGCCCCGCAGGCGGGGGGAGCCCTGCTGCTGGTATGCCGCTCGGCGCAGACGACTTGTCTGTGGGCTCGGGGGCCGCCGAAGCCGCCTGAACCACGGACAGAGGCCCAGCCAATGTCATGGCCACTGCGCCAACGACGACAACCCAGCTCAACTTCATTGAAATATTTTTCATAAGGCGTTATCAAATGCGCAAAAGGACGCTGACAGCACGGCAGGAGACCCTCAAGCGGCGAATTATTTCGCCGAATGAGGAGGGATCCCACCTTTCAAAATGGTTTGCCACCAAGGAAAACCCAATGAGCGATCCCACTCCAGTCTCTACTTCGATCCAAGTCATGGCCAGAATGTTCTCCCTATTAGAGACTTTGGCGCATGAAGGCGACGCCGTTTCGCTCAAAATCGTGAGCGAACGCACGGGTTTACACCCATCCACAGCTCACCGGATCCTGAATGACTTGGCGGTCGGCGGTTTTGTCGAACGATCCGGGCCAGGCACCTACCGTTTAGGGCTTCGCCTGCTACAGCTGGGCAATGTGGTGAAGTCGCGGCTGGATGTGCGTGAACTGGCCATCCGGCCCATGCAGGAGTTGCACCGACTGACCGGGCAAGCTGTCTCGTTGCATGCCCGTCAGGACCACGAAATGGTTTGCCTGGAACGCACGATCCATGAGCGCAGTGGCATCCAGGTCAACCGCGTGATGGGCGCTCGCACCCACCTGATGGCCAACGCCGCAGGTAAAGTTCTGGTGTGCCAGTGGCCCGCCAACCAGTTGCAAGCCCTCGCCCAAGCGAATGGGTTGCGGGTTGATGGGCTGCAAGCCGAACTACAGGCAGCACGCGCCAATGGCTTGGCTTTTGATGGAGATCACATCGAAGCACCGCACCAGCAAGCCGCTGCAGCCGTTTACGACGATCAGGGACAAGTGATTGCAGCGCTGGCCTTGAACACACCAAGCTCACGGCTGAGCCCCGAATGGACCGACGCGCTGAAAAGCGGCGCCACCAAAATCTCAGGGTTGATGGGCTGGGCGGGGCGCTAAGCCCCTTTGCGTCAGGACGTCACCTTGGGTGACGCGATGAACCCAGCTGAACCACGTGGCTGCGCCACGGTCTCAATCCAACGGCGCACACGTTCTGCATCCGCTTGGCGAGAATACTTACCAGCTGAGTCCAGGAACACCATGATCAGCTTGCGACCCGACATGCGAGCCTGCATCACCAGACAACGTCCAGCCTCAACGATGTAGCCTGTCTTTTGCAGGCCAATGTCCCAACTGGGGTTGCGCACCAATCCATTGGTGTTGTGAAACTGAACCTGACGCGCGCCCACATGCACGGCGGCCTCATGTGAAGTCGACAACTCACGGATCAAGGGCTGCTGATAGGCGGCCTTGACCAACGCGGCCAGATCGCGAGCGCTGGATTGGTTATTGCTGCTCAAACCCGTGGGTTCGACATAGCGCGTATCGACCATGCCCAATGCAGCGGCCTTGCGATTCATGGCCGCCACAAACGCCGGCAAACCACCGGGGTAGGCGCGGCCCAACGAATGAGCGGCCCGATT
>JAZJZP010000009.1:1480-5868 GCA_040389805.1 Pseudomonadota bacterium | reverse complement strand
TGGCCCCCGGCTTGCGCCCGCCAGCCCCCGCCATTGATCTGATCGAAACCGTGGCGACGATTTGCAGCGATTGGTGCCGCACTCAGGGCCTGCGTCCAGGGCCCGAGAGTCTGCTGGAGGTGAATCTCTCTGGCTTCCTGCCGACCAATGGCCCCCCTGCTCCTCGGGTCCGCTTTGAAACCGATCACCTGCACCGAGTGCTGATCAACCTGCTGGACAATGCGCTGAGCTACAACAGTGGTCAGCCCGGCGCCATCGTGGTCAGTCTTCAATGGTTGTCCAGCCTTCGTCAACCGGGGGCCTGGGTCTTGTCGGTGCGAAGCGATGGAGAACTCATCCAGCCGGACATCGAGCAATCTCTGTTTGAACCCTTTCTCTCCACACGCAGTCGCGGCACGGGGCTGGGCCTGTACATTTGTCGCGAACTGTGTGAGCGTCATGGCGCCAGCATTGATTACCGCCAGTACCCCAGCACGGTGCGCCACCGCAACGAATTTTTCGTGACGCTGCCCGCCGATCAGCCAGGCAACCCGCCTCTCATTGCATGACCTCTTCTGCCCCATACAGCCTCCTGGTCGTTGACGACGAACCCGACCTGCGCACGCTCTATGAACTCACCCTGCTTCGTGAGGGCTATGACGTCGAGACCGCAGGCAATGTAGAAGACGCGTGGCAACACCTCAAAGACCGCCACTTCAGCGCCATCATCACGGACATGCGCCTGCCTGACGGCACGGGCATGGATCTGCTCAGGCGCATCGACGCCGAAGGCCGGCACGAAAAAGCCATCGTGATCACCGCCTACGGATCGGCTGAAAACGCGGTAGAGGCCCTCAAGGCGGGCGCCTATGACTACCTCACCAAGCCGGTGGACTTGCGCCAGTTTCGTGCCGTGGTGTCCTCTGCCTTGGGTCGCAGCAGCCCGGCACCCACCGTGCAAACGCAGCAACTGGCCGCACCCAACACCACCGCGCTGCGGACCCCGGATCCCCAACCCACGCAAGCTCCGCCCTCACTCGCGCACCTGAGAGGCGCCAAGCGCACCGAGGCCACCGCATTGGCTCGCATGGTGGGCGGCTCTGCGGCCCTTCAGCATGTACGCGAACTGATCGACAAAGTGGCTCGCAGCATGGCCCCTGTGCTGATTTGGGGCGAATCGGGCACCGGAAAAGAGTTGGTCGCGCGCGCCATCCATGACGCCAGCAGCCGACTGCATCAGCCCTTCATCGCGGTCAATTGCGGCGCCATTCCCGAGCAATTGCTCGAAGCTGAATTCTTTGGCTACCGCAAAGGTGCCTTTACAGGGGCCACTGAAGACCGTGAAGGTTTCTTCCAAGCCGCCCATGGGGGCTCGCTGTTTCTGGATGAAATCGGTGATCTGCCCCTGTCCATGCAGTCCAAGCTGCTGCGCGTCATCCAGGAGCGCGCCGTGCGCCCGGTCGGCGCCGTGGCTGAAATTCCGATTGATGTGCGCATCGTCAGCGCCACCCACAAGGACCTCACTGCCGAAGTAGCCGCCGGGCGTTTTCGACAGGACTTGTTCTACCGACTCAACGTCATCCAGATCCCCTTGCCCCCGCTGCGCGAGCGGCTCGAAGACCTGCCGATTTTGTGCGCCCGAATTCTGGAACGCATCGCGGCTGAATCACACCTGAGTAACGTCCCCACCCTGGATCGCAGCGCCCTGATTGCACTGCTCTCCCATCAGTTTCCGGGCAATGTGCGCGAACTGGAAAACATCCTGCACCGTGCCGTCACCCTGAGCGGACACCAATCGATTGAAGCCGCCGACTTGGGCCTGTCCATGTTGAGTGGCGCATCGCAGGCCGCGCATGCGGTGGTCACACCCACGCCTGTCGATCAAGCGCCCCTGCCTGTGCCGACGCCTCCAGCACCGCCACAGATCCCGGCCGATCTCGTGTCCCACCTTGATCAAGTCGAACGCGACATCCTGGTTCAAGCCCTCGAAAAACACCGCCTCAACCGCACTGCGGCGGGTGCCAGCCTGGGCCTTTCGCTGCGCCAAACGCGCTACCGCATGGCCCGATTGGGGATCAAAGTCACCGACCAGGGCCTGGTGTTGGGCGAACGCTTCGACCCCGAAGCCGACAGCGAATGAGCCACGGCATAAGCGACAGCGCCCGCTGGCCCGAAGGCTGGGCACCTGATGCCAAACGCGTCGACTCACCCAATTTTGGCCCCCGCCCCACAGGGGTTGACATCAACCTCGCGCTCATCCATTCCATCAGCCTCCCGCCGGGCGTCTATGGTGGCGACGAGATCGAGCGGCTGTTCACCAATCAACTCGACTGGACCGCGCACCCTTACTTCGAACAAATACGTGGTGCAGAGGTGTCCGCCCATTTCGTCATACGCCGTGATGGTGAACTGTTGCAATTCGTCTCGGTCCATGACCGCGCCTGGCATGCCGGTCGGTCCTCGTGGCAAGGCCGCGACAACTGCAACGACTACTCCATCGGCATCGAACTCGAAGGCCTGGAAGACACCCCCTTCGAAGCCGCGCAATACCTTGCGTTAGCCACCTTGCTGACACACGCAAAAGCCGTCTTGCCGATCACCCACGTGGTAGGCCATGAACATGTCGCGCCAGGTCGGAAACGCGACCCCGGAAGCGCCTTCGATTGGGCTGCATTGCAGGCCCTGCTGGGCTGGGATTCAAGCTGCTTTCCGGCCTCTATCACAGCGGTCTGAATCGCCCCTAGAGGGGCTCCCCGATAGGCACTTTCCCTGAGTTAACCCCCTGGATGCGGGGGCCATGGATTTCCGCGTTATAGTGGCACCCGAACGCTACCTGTAGTGCTTAGCGCACAAAAAAACACCAGATCTAGCGTTTAAGCTGTCGGCACGCCGCATCAAGCCAAGCGTCAAACCAATGCCCTCCTCGCCCGTTTCGGGAGGGCTTTGATCCTGAAGGGAACTCCATGCAAACGACCTCATCCAGCGCCACCTCGCCCACCGCCGCCACCCTGGCCAGCACCCACAGCGATGCCGCCACGGCACCTCGCCAATCGGCCTACGCGGGCTACCAGATCATTCGACGAAATGGCGCAGTCGTTTCCTTCGAACCCAACAAGATCGCCGTGGCCCTGATGAAGGCCTTCCTGGCCGTGCACGGCACCCAGGGAGCGGCCTCGGCCAGCGTTCGCGAAACTGTGGATGCGCTGACCGAAAACGTCGTGCGCGCGCTGATGCGCTCACGCCCTGGTGGCGGCACCTTTCCGATTGAAGATGTGCAAGATCAGGTCGAACTCGGCCTGATGCGAGGCGGTCACCACGAAATCGCCCGCGCTTATGTGCTCTACCGCGAACGCCGCACCCAAGAGCGTGCCCAGCAAAAGGCCGCAGCCCCCACCGCAGCCCAACCCACGCTGACGGTCATCGACCGAGGCCAACGCAAGCCGCTGGACCTGGCCAGCCTGGAAGCCTTGATCGAGGCCGCTTGCGCCGATCTGGGCAAGGATGTCCAAGCCTCCGCCATCCTGGCCGAAACCCACCGCAACTTGTACGATGGCGTTCCTCTGGACGAAGTCTACAAAGCCTCCATCCTGGCAGCGCGTACCCGCATCGAACACGATCCGGGCTACACACGCGCCACCGCTCGCCTGCTGATGCACACCATCCGCCGCGAAATTCTGGGCGACGAAGTCACCCAAGGCGAGATGGCCGCGCGCTACGCCGAGTACTTCCCGACCTTCATCAAGAAGGGCGTCGAGCTCGAACTGCTGGACGAAAAACTGCAACAGTACGACCTGGTCCGCCTGGGCGCTGCCCTCAAGGCCGAGCGCGACCTGAACTTTGACTACCTGGGCCTGCAAACCCTGTACGACCGCTACTTCCTGCACACCGAAGACAAGCGCATCGAAATGCCCCAGGCCTTCTTCATGCGCGTGGCCATGGGCCTGTCGCTCAATGAAGTCGACCGCGAAGCCCGCGCCATCGAGTTCTACGAAGTGCTCTCCAGCTTTGACTTCATGTCCAGCACCCCCACGCTGTTCAATGCCGGCAGCCGCCGCTCGCAGCTGTCCAGCTGCTACCTGACCACCGTCCCTGACGACCTGGACGGCATCTACGAAGCCATCAAGGAAAACGCCCTGCTGTCCAAATATGCAGGAGGTCTGGGCAATGACTGGACCCCCGTGCGCGCCCTGGGCTCCCACATCAAGGGCACCAACGGCAAATCACAAGGCGTGGTCCCCTTCCTGAAAGTGGTCAATGACACGGCCGTGGCCGTCAACCAAGGTGGTAAGCGCAAAGGTGCGGTCTGTGCCTACCTGGAAACCTGGCACCTGGACATCGAAGAGTTCCTGGAGTTACGCAAGAACACCGGCGACGACCGCCGCCGCACCCACGACATGAACACGGCCAAC
>JAZJZP010000009.1:0-1470 GCA_040389805.1 Pseudomonadota bacterium | reverse complement strand
TGTTCATGCGCCGCGTGATGGAAGGTGGCCAATGGACCTTGTTCTCACCCGCCACCTGCCCCGACCTGCACGACAAATTCGGCAAAGCCTTTGAAGAGGCCTACACCCGCTACGAAGACAAAGCCGCCCGTGGCGAGATCAAGCTGTTCAAGCAAGTACCCGCCAAAGACATGTGGCGCAAGATGCTGTCGATGCTGTTTGAAACCGGCCACCCCTGGATCACCTTCAAGGACGCCTGCAACATCCGCTCGCCACAACAGCACGTTGGTGTCGTCCACTCGTCCAACCTGTGCACCGAGATCACACTCAACACCAACGGCGGCGAAATCGCGGTGTGCAACCTGGGCTCGGTCAACCTGTCCCGACACATCAAAGACGGCGGCGTTGACCACGACAAGTTGAAGAAGACCATCACCACGGCGATGCGCATGCTCGACAACGTGATCGACATCAACTACTACGCCGTTAAAAAAGCACGCGACTCCAACCTGCGCCATCGTCCGGTCGGACTGGGCATCATGGCCTTCCAGGACAGCCTGTACCAACTGCGCATTCCTTACGCCAGCGATGCGGCGGTCGAGTTCGCCGACCGCTCCATGGAAGCCGTCTGCTACTACGCCTATTGGGCCTCCACCGTGCTGGCCGAAGAGCGCGGTCGTTACTCCAGCTACCGTGGCTCGCTGTGGGACCGTGGCATCTTGCCCATCGACTCGCTCAAGCTGTTGGCCCAAGAACGCGGCGGCTATGTTGAAGTCGACACCAGCACCAGCATGGACTGGGATGCCCTGCGCGCACGCATCAGCCAGCACGGCATGCGCAACTCCAACTGCGTGGCCATCGCGCCCACCGCCACCATCTCCAACATCATTGGCGTGGACGCGTCGATCGAGCCTTGCTTTGGCAACCTGTCGGTCAAGTCCAACCTGTCGGGTGAGTTCACCATCGTCAACGAGTACCTGGTTCGCGACCTCAAAAAGCTGGGCCTGTGGGACGACGTCATGGTCATGGACCTCAAGCACTTTGATGGCTCGCTGCGCCGCATCGACCGTGTGCCTGAAGACCTCAAGAACCTCTACGCCACGGCCTTTGAAGTCGAACCCCAGTGGTTGGTCGAAGCCGCCTCGCGTCGCCAGAAATGGATCGACCAGGCACAGTCGCTCAACATCTACATGGCCGGCGCATCAGGCAAGAAGCTCGATGAGACCTACAAGCTCGCATGGCTGCGTGGATTGAAGACAACCTACTACCTGCGCACCGTTGGTGCCACGCATGCAGAGAAGTCCACCGTGTCTCGCGGACAACTCAATGCCGTGTCCAACAGCACGTCATCAACAACGCATGCAGCACCGCCATCAAGCGCATTAACGCAAGACAGTGCACCGGCCACCGACATCAAGTTCTGTTCAATCGACAACCCCGATTGCGAAGCCTGTCAGTGATCACTTGAACAAGGCCTCTCACGAGGCCTTG
>JAZJZP010000008.1:0-4589 GCA_040389805.1 Pseudomonadota bacterium | reverse complement strand
ATGCGCGAACAGGTTCAGAACATTGAGTAAGGTGGCGTGGAGTCTCTTGCCATCCACAAGCGCCTTGAAAATCAATGGGTTAGCGTGGATTTTGGTCTCATGAGGTAGCAAGCGGTTTCAGTGAAGCGCACGATTTCTGTGGGGTAAATCGTGGGGTAAATCATTTGCCCCACAGATTTGGGCCAACGCCCGATTTTTTACCCCACAGATTCCTCGTGAATCACTGTGGAGATCTCGCTATGACTGACACCGAACGCGTCACTGACAAGACGTTGCGCGCCTGGCTGAATGCCGGTGCGGTAGACCGAGGCATTGGCGGGGGGCTCACCTTCGTAGCCTCGACCGCCGGAGCCCTCAAGGGCCAAGCCTCATGGATCCTTCGTTATCGATTTGGCGGCGCCAACCGCGAAAAGGTTCTGGGCCGCTACCCGGACGTTTCGCTCAAGGATGCTCGCGAACAGGCCCGGCAAAATCGCGCCCGGGTACAACAGGGCGTCGATGTCGCCGTTGAAAAGCGCATCGAGAAACTCAACTCTGCCGAACGACACGATGTCGCTGGTCTCGGCATGGCTTGGTACGCGCGCCATATCGAGAAGTCGTACAAGCATCCGGGCGTCGTGCTTCGGGTCATGCGCTTACACATCAATCCTGTGATCGGCAAGTTGCCAATTGGCGAGGTGCGCCCTGTCCACATCGACAAAGTTTTGACAAGAACTGTAGAAGGTGGCGCGCCCACCGTGGCGAACGACGCGTTGCGCTATCTCTTTCGGATGTTTCACTTCGCCGTCAAGCGAAAGTGGATCGAGACAAACCCAGCTTACGGATTCGAGATGTCCGACGCGGGGGGTACGGAGGAGTCTCGCGAGAGATGGTTGAACAAGGACGAACTGGTCGGACTGGCAACGGACATGCACGAAACGACATCCTTTGGCCGCCAGAACGAACTGGCGGTGTGGCTGCTGTTGGCACTGTGCGTGCGAAAGATGGAGTTGCTTTCCGCGAAGTGGGAGGAGTTCGACTTGCAGCAAGGCATCTGGTCGCTCAAGCCGTCTCGCACAAAGATGAAGCTTTCGATTGATATTCCCCTTGCGCCCCAAGTCCTGCATTGGTTGGAAGAGGTGAGGGTGTTCGCCTGCGGCAGTGAATTCCTGTTTCCGGCACGGCGCCTTATTCGCAGAAAGAACGGCGTGCCGAGAACCAACCGTTTCGGCCATGTGAGCCCGGACACCTTGAACGTGGCACTCAAACGCTTGCCCAGGGAGGGCATGGATCACTTCACTGTCCACGACATGCGCCGGACGGCGCGTACACACATGGCGGCGCTCGGCGTGGATCGCTTTGTGGCGGAGAGGGCCTTGAACCACAAGGTGCGCGATGTTGAGGGGGTTTACAACAAGTACGATTACTTCGAGGATCGCAAGATCGCGCTTGATGCTTGGGCTCGAATGCTTTCCGCGTTAGAGGGCGGCGTCACTTCGCCGAACGCGCAAGCGACGTCGTCAACCATGCGGGCGATGGAGCGTGTAGAGACAAGTGGGAAAGTCATCGGACTTCCGTCATCCAAAAGGACCTCGATGGTTTGAAATGCGGGAGATGGGCAAATGCGAAAAGCAATTTTTGTGGGTTTCATTGCTGCGGGAGCACTGATCGGGCTGTTCTCGGCAGCGAACAACGACTGGGCAACACGGGTTGTCATGATGGGCGTTGGGGTGTTGTTCGGAGCTCCACTTGGGGCACTTTTTGCCGGGCTCGGAGCACGGCGAGATCGAAATCGAATGGAAGTGGATTCAGAGCTCTCGGGTATGGGTATGTCCCCAAAGGATCTGGCTGCAAATTTTTGGCGAGATAAAGGGCACCCACCGTTTATGAAGCCCACAGAGGCACAGCCGGATTCCGACATGTTCGATCCCGACAAACTGGACTGATCACTTTTTCAGTAAATCTTGAACGGTGTCTTTGACGTTGTCGACGGTGGCGCCGGCATCTCTGGCAACTTGCTGACCTGATCGCTTCAGCAACGACCGATCGGACATGAGCGTGCCGTCGTCGTCCTTGACGGTGCCTGTGTTGGCCTCGAAGGCCTTGTCGGTTGAGTTGATACTGGATCGGATTCGAGCACCAGCGGTATGTACTTGCTCTCTCGTCGTGGACGGCAAATCGCCAAGTTGAGTTGGCTGAATTGATGCCCTCGATCGCGACACCTGGTGATCATTGCGTTGCCTGTGGCCATCCAAGTCTGGACGAAGTGCCGGTTCATCACGCTCTCGTCTATGTTGTTCATGTGCATCGATGAAAGATGTGGGCAATGCAGTGCCATCCGAGAAGGTTCGATTTGGACGGAGAGACTGCCTGGCCAACTCCGCTTCCATCAACGTATGGGCTGCTGCACTGTTGCCACCATACTGCTCAGCATAGCGAGTGAACATTTCCAAGTTGTAGGGGTCTTGTGCGATGTCGATGGAGATCGTTTCGCCTCGCTCGCGGGCCGTAGAAATCCTCTCGGCGAAGGCGGTGCGCTCTGCAAGGCTAGCTTCAGCTCGTTCGGAGCGCGAAGCGGTGGACGTAAGTCGAGATGCCATCTCGTTGGCTTGCCTGGCATCGCTTGATATGAGCTTGCTGAAGCTGGTATCTCGTGACACTTTGTCTCCAAATTGTTTGAATTCTGCAAGCTGTTCGCTGCTCATGCTACCGAGGACCTTTTGTTCCTGAGACGACAACCCGGTAACGTAGTTCTTGTCTGCGCGCGCGCTCAATCTTCCACCAACGATGCCTGCATTCAAGGCGACTTGACCTGAGGCTCCAAATGCGATGCTGGCCACTTGTGCCTGTGTCAGACCGGTGCTGTCGGCAACGCTCTTGCTGATCTGATCCAGCTTGTTGATCGTCTCGCCCATTTGCTCGAAGCTACTGCTGGTGGAGCCCTGACTGTTGCGAGCTGAACTCAGCTTGCTGAGCCCACGGCTGAATGCTTCTGACAACGCGGCAGAACGATCCGCACTGGCCGCTGTTGCCTCGCTTCGCGCAGCACTGACCTGCCTACTCGCGTCGGTGACATCCTGTTCCGACACCCGCATCGAGACGACCCGAGAGGCAAACCCCTGGTTGCGCAGCAGGCTGACCGCTGTGCGTCCGCTCAAGGCGTTCGAAGAGAACGTGTTCCCGCTGAGGTCGTTCTGCAGGCTGCTCATGAAGGCGGATGTGCGGTTCGGCGCCAGTTGTGCCTGGTCCATGGCGACGTTGCCCATGTTCACATTGCCGGTGGCGGCAGCGCCCGTGTTCGCGGACAGCACACCTTGAAGACCTGATAGCCCACCGATCAGCGCAGTGCCAAAGCTTTCCATGCGTTTCAACGCAGCCCAGGCGATGAAGGGGATGCTGATCGCCAGGTAGCCAACCACCGCTTCACCCGAGATCGCCCCTGAGTAGATCACCGAGGCGGTCTGCAGAGACAGGGCCTTGGTGCCCGATCCGATGTCGGCTGCCGCCGCCAGGTCGTAGGCCGCGTAGATGGAGGCCATGTAGTTCAACACCGCATACAGCGGTGGCCACAGCTGGATCCAGATCAGGATGGTGGCGTAGCCTTTGAAGGCCAGCATCGTCTCGCGCCCACTGGTCAGCAAGAGCAGCAAGACCATCAGCGGAAACAGCGCGTAGGTCAGGGCTTCGACCACATTGCGAAACACGGGCAAGGCCTGTTCTGCCACCTTGCCGTTGTTGAGCCATGCTGCATTTTGTTGAGCCACGGCTTGGGCCCGGCCGACTGCGAGCACCATGGCAGCCGGGTCGTTGACCTTCTGGCCGATGAGCGTGCTGGTGTCGTTGATCGCGTTGAGCATGGCGCTTTGGCGGATCAGATCGGCGGCGGTGGCCGAGGCATTGGCGATGTTGTTCTTGATGTAAGCCTGCTGGATCTGGCTGGCGATCACGGCGGCGGCCGCAGCGGCGGGTAGGGTGGGGTTCAACTGAAACGCTAGACGGCCCTGGATCTGGGTGACCTGCGCCGGAAGCCGCCCGTTGAGGTTGGCATAGACGTTCGGGCAGGTGTCCACGTTGACGGCGCCGAGAGTGGTGATGGTGGTGAAGCGCGCCGGGTTTGGTGTGCCCATGAGCGGCCACACATCACTGGCGCTGGCAAAGGTGGCCGGGCTGATCGTGCCGTCAATCAGGTCGTACATCGTGCAGTTGTTGATGAAGTTGATCAGGTCGGTTCGAAAGTTCGGATCCTGGAAGACGACCTTGCCGGTTTCCTTGATCAGCCGGTTGCCAAACATCAGGCCGTTCTTTTCGTAGCTCAGCTCGCTGGGTAGGGCACCTGGGCCGGGGATGGTCTGGAACGCGGTCTCAAACAAGCCGGTCAGGGTGTGTCCGATGGTGCTGGTGACACTGCCGAGCATGACCATGCCAAAGGGGACGTTGCTCACCACCTTGACCGGGGCACCACCCGTCTTGTCCACGATGCCCACGGTGACCCTGGGCAGGATGAGGATGGAGAACACGAGCAGCACGGTGCCCAGCCATTTCCAGCCTTGCAGCTTTTCGGGGGCAAAGCCGTAGGCGATCAGAGCGGCCACAAAACCGCAAAAGGCCAC
>JAZJZP010000007.1:0-4410 GCA_040389805.1 Pseudomonadota bacterium | reverse complement strand
ACATCGACAAAGCCCACCGCGCGGCCGGCAACCTGCTGCAAATCCTCAACGACATCCTGGATGTCAGCAAGATCGAATCGGGCAAACTCGGCCTGGAGAGCGCCGACTTCCAGCTCGAACAAGTCATCAGCAACATGGCCGATGTGCTGGGCATGCGGGCCGAAGAGAAAGGCTTGGAGCTGCTTTTCACCGCCGACCCCGACATCCCCACCGCGCTCGTGGGAGACCCGATGCGCCTGGGCCAGGTGCTCATCAACCTGGGCACCAACGCCATCAAATTCACCGAACACGGCGACGTCGTCATTGGCGCCGAAGTCCGTCACCTGGAAGCCGAACACGTCGAGCTGCATTTCTGGGTGCGCGATACCGGCATGGGCATTGAACCCGAACTGATCGCGCGCCTGTTCGAACCCTTCACACAGGGCGACACCTCGACCACTCGGCAGTTCGGCGGCACCGGCCTGGGCCTGGCCATCTCACGCCAGCTGGTGGAGATGATGAACGGCACAATCTGGGTCGACAGCCAGCCGGGTCGTGGCTCGACCTTTCACTTCAACGCACGCTTTGGCCTTCAGTCCCAGCCCCTGGTGCGCCGGGCCTTGTTGGCCAGCGAACTCAAGGGCTGCCGCGTCTTGCTCGTCGACGACAACCCCACCGCACGCGAAGTGCTGGGCGACATGATGCAACGCATGGGCTTGAACGTCGAAGTCGCCCACGGCGGTGAACACGCCTTGCTGATGATGCGCAACGCCCAGCGCGAGGGCCGTTTTCACCACCTGCTGATGACGGACTGGAAGATGCCCGGCATGGACGGCATCGCCTTTGCCCGCCACGCCCTCAGCCTGCCACCCGAACAACGCCCCTGTGTCTTGCTGGTGACCGCCTTCGGGCGCGATGAAGCCCTGCGCGAAGCCGAAGGCGTGGGCCTGGCCGGAATCCTCAACAAACCCGTCACCCCCTCGACCCTGCTGGAGAGCATCTCCCGGGCACTGGGGCAAAAAGTCGACCTCCCCCCTGCGCCCCGCCACGGCAGCAAACTGCTCGAACAAGCCCAACGCCAGTTGGCCGGTGCCAGGCTGCTGCTCGTTGAAGACCAAGCACTCAACCAGGAGCTCGCCTGTGACCTGCTGCAGCGCGCAGGCATTGAGGTGGTCACGGCCCTGAATGGCCGCCAAGCACTGGAGCAGCTCGAACAAAACGGCCCCTTCGACGGCGTGCTCATGGACTGCCAGATGCCCGTGATGGACGGCTACACCGCCACCGCCCACCTGCGCGCCAACCCCGATTGGCAGCACTTGCCTGTGATCGCCATGACCGCCAGCGCCATGGCCTCTGACCGCGAGCGCGTGCTGAGCAGCGGCATGAACGACCACATCACCAAACCACTGGACCTGCCCCAGATGTTCGCCATCATGGCCCGCTGGATCATCCCCGCCAACCCGGCGGTTGGCCGCAGCAGCCTCAGCCTGAAAGACCCGCCCCTCCTCAACGGAATGAGCCCCTTGACCCGCAGCAGCAGCCTGGACACCGCCGATGGCATCGCTCGCTGCATGGGCAGCATTGACCTGTATCGACGCCTGCTCAAAGGCTTTGACAAAGGTCAGCACGACTTTGAGGTTCTGTTCACGCAAGCCCTGTGCGAGGGCGACCATGCAACGGCAACCCGCCAGGCCCACACCCTGAAGGGACTGGCCGGCAATATTGGTGCCAAAGCCTTGCTGCAAGCCGCGCAGGCCCTGGAAGACGAATGCACCGACAGCACCGCCCTCCAGCAAACCCAGCGGGCACTCGACGCGGTTCTCCAGGACATCCGCACCATCATCCAGCCTGGGGCGCCCGAGCGCATCGACATGCCAAACCTGCTTCAGGACGACGCCTTGCGTGCCCAATGGCTGAGGCTGTCCCGGCTCATCCAGGACGATGATGCCCAGGCGCAAGAGGCGCTTCACGACATCGTCGATCGGTGGCCCGGCTTGCAACACGTGCCCGCCTTCACCGAGTTGGCGCGGGCCCTGACACGCTACGACTTCGAGGCCGCCGCCATTCCCTTGGCCACCCTGCGGGCCAGCGCATTCACTGATCCAGCAGCGCCCCTCGATCATCCGAATACAACTCCATGATCTTGAGGATGGCGTACTGCTGCTGGAAGAAGCAATCCAGCAGCACCGGATCAAAGTGGCTCCCCCTCAGATCGGCCATCACGGCCAGCGACTCGGCGGCCGACATGGCGGCCCTGTAGGGCCGTTTGTTCATCAAGGCATCGAACACATCGGCAATGGCCACGATGCGCCCGAACAGCGGAATCTGCTCCCCCTGGAGCCCCTGCGGATAGCCCGTGCCGTCCCAGCGCTCATGGTGGGTCAGCGCAATGGTGCGGGCCGTGGCCAGCAACTCGTTGTCATGGCGACCGATGATGTCGGCCCCGATTTGCGCGTGCTGGCGCACCAGCGCCCATTCCTCATCGTCCAGCGGGCCGGGTTTCAGCAAGATGCGATCAGGCACCCCGATCTTGCCCACATCGTGCATGGCCGTGGTCTGGAACAACAACTGCACGGACTCCGGCCCCATGCCCGCTTGCTGTGCAATCAAGCGGGCAATATGGCTCATGCGCACCACATGGTTGCCGGACTCATTGTCCCGGTACTCAACCGCACGCCCCAGGCGCCGGATGATCTGCTGGCGCGTGGACACCAACTCGGTGGTGCGTTGCGCCACCATGCGCTCCAACTCGCGCGACTGGTCATACAGCGCCAAGTGCGTGCGCACCCGAGCCTGCAACAAGGGAGGGCTGATCGGCTTGCTGATGTAGTCCACGGCCCCCAAGGCCAAGCCCAGACTTTCGTCCTCAATCGAGGTCATGGCCGTCACAAAAATAATCGGAATGCGGCGCCGATCCGGATGCGCCATGATGCGTCGACACACCTCATGCCCGCTCAGGTCGGGCATCATGATGTCGAGCAAAATCAGGTCAGGGGGCTCGTCTGAGTAGACCAGCTTGAGGGCCTTCTCACCCGAAGTGGCCACCTTGATTCGATACGTCTGCCCCAACACGCGAGACAACAGCTCGATGTTTTGCGGCGAATCGTCCGCCACCAACACCGTGGCACGGCGAAACTCTTGACTGGTCAACATCCGAACTCACTCCCTGAGTATGTGGACGATCAGTGGCCGATTTAAGCGGACGGCACCTGACGCTGCAAATTGGCGCGCATGCGCAAGGCCAACACGGCGCCGGCAGCCCGCATCACCTCAGCGGCCACCCCCGGTACGCGGGCAATCAACTCTTCAAACCGTTGCAGGCGCAAGGCGAAGATCACACAAGGCGTCATCGCTTCAATGTTGGCCATGCGTGGCGCGTCGGCAAATAAACCGGGCTCACCGCAGATCGAACCGGGACGCAAAATCGCGATGCGCGAAGCCCCCGGCACGCCCCCGGTGACAAAGACCTGCAAAGAGCCTTGCCCCAGGAAGTACACCGTGCGGTCGTGGTCGCCCTGCTTGATCAGTAAATCGCCTGACCGCAGCTCGTGGCGCGTCAGGTACTGACAAAACGTGCGCCATTGCTGCGCATCCAGACGAGGCTTGAACACGTCCTCGGCATTGAGTGTCTGAATGGCCTGAACCAGTTCCGTGACTTCCATTGATTCCTCTTAGCCGCGCGGCGGCGCACAATCGTCCAAATTTAGCCGATTCGGGAGCCGCCGTGGGGGGTTTTTCGCAAAGGCCCAGCAGCGTCGGTTATTTCCCAATGCAAAACCGCGTGAAAATTTCACCCAACAGGTCGTCCGCTGAAAACGCCCCCGTGATCGTGCCCAGGGCGTTGTGGGCCAGCCGCAACTCTTCGGCCAGCAAATCCAGGGCGCCATCGGCCTGTGCCGCATGAGCCTGCGCCCCCTCCAGGTGCTCCCGGGCCTGGCGCAAGGCCTGCACATGGCGCTGGCGGGCAATGAACACGCCTTCGGACGCTGCCTGCCAGCCCGCCTGCTCCAGCAACAGGCGGCGCAAGGCCTCCAAGCCCTCGCCGGTTTTGGCGGACAAGGCCAGGCCAGGGCCCTCGGGCTCATGGGCCAGCGCCTGCAGGTCCAGCCCCGGCGCACTGTCCGCCTTGTTAAACACATGGATCACCGGGACCCCGCCCGGCAGCTTGGCCGCAATCTCGACCTCCGCAGCCACATAGTCCGGCTCGCCACCGCGCGTCAAATCGTGCAAAAACAGCACCGCATCGGCCTGCGCAATGGCCTCCCAACTGCGCGCCATGCCGATGCGCTCCACCTCGTCGCTGGCCTCGTGGTCCGCGCGCAGGCCCGCCGTGTCGATCACATGCAGCGGCACGCCTTCAATCTGGATCGTCTGGCTGACCTTGTCGCGCGTGGTGCCCGCAATGGGCGTGACGATGGCCAACTCCGCCCC
>JAZJZP010000006.1:0-4247 GCA_040389805.1 Pseudomonadota bacterium | reverse complement strand
GCAAAGTCATTTATTCCGACGCCTGGGCGCATGACTACACCTGGCTGAACCGCCTGTTTGACGCGGCCAATCGCACGCCACGTTTCAAGCTGGAAAGCCTGCGCGGTTTGCTGACCGACGATGAGGCCGCCAGTTGGCACAACCTGAAACGCGAGGTGGGGCAAAATCTGTCGCTGGAGCGGCACCGGGCCAGCTCTGACGCCCGACTGCTGCAGTCGACCCTGGTGGCGATTCGACAACCCACTGCCGCCTGATCACCCGATGTGATCGTTGAGGCGTCAGGGGTGTCAGGGGTAATTGCGCTGCGTCTCTTCCTGCTCACGCATGCGCCGACACTCGGGATGCGCTGAGTACTCCGGCCGAGAACAATGGCGCTTCATGCAAATGGCCATTGAGATGAACACTCGGCTGCCGCAGGCCTGCCTGGGGTTGAGTGGTTCGGCGCTGACTGCAGCCGGGGTACTGCGTTTTCGAGCGGACACCCGCTCGCGACCCTCGGGTTCTGTCATGTCCACCTGCTTGGCTTGAACCGGTTCAGACGCAGCCGGCTTGGCCTTGTCCCGACCAGCCGTCTTACCCAGACTGGTTTTGTCAGGTTTCGCGGCGACCGCACTGACCTCGGCTGAACGGCTCCAGTGCTGCTGCATCCACCAACCCATGGCCAGCGTCGCGCTGATCAGGGCCACCAGCACCCATCGCTGGTATGGACTCGGTAGCTCGTCAGCCGCCACAAGCTCCGGCACTTCGGGCTGCCCAGCCGCTCCCTCATCGACCACCGTGATGGGCCAACGCGGAGGCTTGCGCAAAGCACTGGCCGCCGGGATGGTGGTCAGAAAAGCGCCGGCCTCAATTGCCGCATGTCCTGCGGGTTTTTCGCCATTGGCCGGCCGCACCAGCACCGTGTTGGACACCCAGCCCTTGCCTTGTCCAGAACCCGCCGGCCCCACGGTGGAGCCCTCCGCAGACGCCCCTCTGGAAGCAACGGCTTCCACACTCACCATGCCTGACAGCTCATCCCGCCAAGCCGCCACCGAATCGGGGCGCGCATTCGGGTGCACGGCCAAGGCATGGTCAATCGCATTGACAAAGCTCGCGCTGTAGATTCGGTCAAATCCGCTGGCAAGACCGGCGCTCATCTGGCTCAGGCTGGGCAGGTCGTCGTGCACGGCCCGCGCCGTCGCTGGCGTGGGGGGGCGCCCCGTGACGCAAAAGTAAACCACCGCCGCCAGTGCATACAAGTCGGTCCAGGCGCCCTGGCGCAACTGCACGGTTTCGGCGTATTGCTCAATGGGGGCAAAACTGGGTTTGAGGATGGCCGTCAACGACTGGGTGCGGTCACCAATCACATGCCGGGCCGCCCCCAAATCCAGCAGCACCGGACGCGGGCCTTGGCCGTCCTCGCTGTCAAGCAGCAAGATGTTGTCCGGCGCAATGTCGCGGTGAAAAACCTGTTCACGGTGCAAACAATCCAAGGCGCCCAATAGCGGCTCGATCAGTTGCCGCAGCCAAGCCTCGTCGGGGGGAGCCTCCATCTCACGACGCACGTTCTGGACGGTCTGGCCCTTGTAGTAGGGCATGACCATGTAAGCCGTTCCATGTTCTTCCCAAAACCGGTAGACCTTGACCAAGGCCGGGTGGTCAAACCGGGCCAGCAACCGAGACTCGTTGATGAAGGAGCGCAAGCCCAATGCAAACGTTTCCGCGTGGCTCGCCGAGCGCAAACGAATGTCCACGCCCTGCCCACGAGAGGCCAAGGCCGCAGGCATGTACTCTTTGATGGCCACCTGGCGTTCTAGCGCATGGTCAAAGGCGAGGTAAACAATGCCAAAGCCACCCACGCCCAGCACGCGTTCAATCTCGAACTCGGCCAAGCGGGTACCAGCGGGAAGGGCATCAAGCTCTGCAACAGGGGGCATGAAAAACGCGAACTATGGGTTAACTTGGCAGCTTAACCCAGGGCAGGACCAGCGTATCCATCAATAAGACGAGTTTATTGCAGCGCATCAAATGCGCTAAAGCTTGCACTGACTCGTCCGAATTTCAACTCGGCGACAACGCCGAAACATGCTGCGAACGCGGATGAGACGAAGTACCAAGCCATGGCGGGCGAACAAAGCAGTGCAATTCCCCGCGATCAAGGGATGCACCAAGGCTGTGCAGGGCCCCCTTTAAGAGGCCGACACTGGTATAAACGCCGATCCCGCTGACACCCCACCCTTACCCTGTGCCTGCATGAGTCGCTCCAAAACCGCCAACGCAACATCGCCATCCTTGTCGGACAGCACAGCCCAACCCAGCTTGCCGAGCGTCGTCATCATTGGGTGCGGTTTCGGTGGCCTCGAAGCCGCCAAGGAACTCTCGCACGCGGCGGTAGAAATCACCGTCATCGACCGCACCAACCACCACCTGTTCCAGCCGCTGCTGTACCAGGTAGCCACGGCAGGTTTGCCAGCGCCCGCCATTGCAGGCCCGATTCGCCACATCCTGCGCAACGAAATCGCACGCGGCAACCTCACGGTGCTGATGGGCGAAGTGATGTCGATCGACGCTGCCTCGAACTGCGTCGTATTGGATGGCGGCGAGCATATTCACTTTGACCATCTGATCGTGGCGGCAGGCGCCACCCACAGCTACTTTGGTCGCGACGACTGGGCCAAATATGCGCCAGGCCTCAAGACCTTGGGCGACGCCTTCACCATCCGCCGCCGGGTACTGAGCGCTTTTGAAAACGCCGAACGCGAAACCGATCCCGCACGCCGTGAACCCTGGCTGACTTTTGCGGTGGTCGGCGCAGGCCCCACCGGCGTCGAAATGGCCGGCACGCTGGCAGAGATCTCTCAGCACACCTTGCGGGCCGAGTTCCGCCGCATCGATTCGCGCCGCGCCCGCGTCATCCTGCTCGAAGGCGCTCCGCGCGTGCTGGGCACCTTCCCGGAAGACCTGTCGCATCGTGCCGAAGAACAGCTCGAGGACTTGGGCGTCGAGGTGTTGTCCGGCGCCAAGGTGACCAACATCACCGCCTTTGGCGTTCACTACGACACCACCGAAACCGCCGCGGATGGCAGCCGCAAGGTCGTGTCGCACTTTGTGGAGACCCGCACCGTGGTCTGGGCCGCTGGCGTCGCCGCATCGCCGCTGGGCCGCTCGCTGGCCAAGAGCACGGGCTGCGCACTAGACCGAGCCGGACGCGTGATCGTCGAACCCGACTTGACCCTGGCAAGCCACCCCAACATCTATGTGGTGGGTGACCTGGCTGCCGCCAGGAGCTACCTGGACCCCAAGCACCCCACCACCGTGCCGGGCGTGAGCCCCAGTGCCAAGCAGATGGGACGCAAAGCCGCACGCAACATCATGCGGGGCATGAAGGGCCAGGAGACACAAGCCTTTCGCTACATCGACTACGGCAACATGGCCACCATTGGCAAGCGTGCCGCCATCGCCGTGATCGACATCCCCTTCACCTCACGCAAGGTCAAGTTCAGCGGCTTTTCGGCCTGGTTGTTTTGGCTGTTTGTGCACATCTACTTCCTGATCGGGTTTCGCAACCGCACCGTGGTGTTCATGGACTGGGCCTGGGCGTATTTCACCTCGCAGCGCCATGCCCGGGTGTTCCCCGACCCGCATGCGCTGGAGCCCAATGCCGTCGTCGTGCACCGAGATCCACCCGAACAACAACCGCCATCGGCTTGAGCAGATCGTGGCAACATAGAGCGATCTATCGCTCTGACCCATGTTGCCGTGAGCTCATCTCCAGCCAGTCCCGCTTCTTCGTCCCCCATCCCTCAACGGCTGGTCGCCCTGCGCGCGCACATGGCGCAGCAAGGCTGGCACGCCTGCCTGGTGCCCAGCAGCGACCCCCATTTGTCGGAGTACCTGCCCCTGCGCTGGCAAACGCGGGAGTGGCTCAGCGGTTTCACGGGTTCGTCCGGCACCCTGATCGTGGCGGCCCACCAAGCCGCCTTGTTCACCGACAGCCGTTATTGGGAGCAAGCCGAGGCTGAACTGGCCGACAGTGGCATCGCCCTGTTCAAGCTGGAAGGTCCTGCTGTCCCCGCCTACGCCGATTGGCTCAAAGCCTTGCAGCTCACGGCCGCCCAACCCACCTTGGCGGTGGACGGCACCGTGATGGGCCTGGCCCAGACGCAGGCCTTGCGTGAGGCCTTGACCGTGGCAGGCTGGACGCTGACCACGCAACAAGACCCGGTCGATGCCATCTGGACCGATCGTCCCGCCCCGCCCCTGGTCCC
>JAZJZP010000005.1:0-5089 GCA_040389805.1 Pseudomonadota bacterium | reverse complement strand
GGGACCCGAACAGCCCGCTGTACGGCAAAAACCCCGCCAAACCGCGTGCCTTGCCTCAGCCGGTGGTTGAAGAGGCGGCCTCGGCTGCAGCGGCGGCGGCCTCTGAGGGGGCAGCGGCGCTGGGCGGCGCTGAGCCCGCCCCCGTGGCGGTCCCTGCCCCTATGCTGCCGCCCTCGGCGCCTGTCAAAGCGGCCTCGGCGGGTGCCAAGTCCACCAGCAGCGCCGCAGCTGGGGCCCGCAACCCGGCCGCCCTTCTTTCTGGTGATGCTGTGTCCACCGCTTCGGGGGTTGATCCGTTGAGTTACTACGTGCAAGCCGGGGCCTATGGCAACCAGGCTGAAGCTGAACAACAACGCGCCAAATTGTTGATGATGGACCTGGAGTCCCGCATCCTTGAGCGCGAAGTCAACGGCCGCACCATGTACCGGGTCCGCATCGGCCCCTTTGCTCAGCGTGAGGCCGCCGACGAAATTCGCGCCAAGCTCACCGGCAATGGGGTCGAATCAGCGCTGGTGCGTGTGACTAAGTGACGTAATCAGTGAACCAACGACAGGCATCACCGAAAGGACCTCTCATGAACCGCCGCGAGTTTTCGACCCACACCCTGGGGGCTGCTGGCCTGACCCTGGCCTCTACTTGGCTGACCGCTGCTCACGCACAGGGCACCGATCCGGTCGAGGGCACTCACTACGTCAAGCTGTCTCAGCGTGCACCGGTGTCGGCGCCCGCAGGCAAGATCGAGGTCGTTGAGTTCTTCTGGTACGGCTGCCCGCATTGCAACCACTTTGAACCGAGCTTGGCCGCTTGGGCAGCCAAGCTCCCGGCCGATGTGTCGTTCCGCAGGGTTCCGGTGGCATTTCGCGAGGTGCCGTTCGTGGCGCACCAGAAGCTGTTTTTCGCCATTGAGGCGCTCGGTTTGATCCCCAGCCTGCATGCCAAGGTATTCCACGCCATGCATGTCGAGCAACAAAAGCTGGACACCCCGGAAGCCATTGCGACGTTTGTGACCAAAAATGGCGTGGACGCCACCAAGTTCATGGAGATGTTCAACTCCTTCGCGGTGCAAACCAAGTCGCGCCAGGCGCGAACCTTGGTCGATGCCTACAAGATCGATGGCGTGCCCGCCATTGGGGTTGCCGGGCAGTACTACACCTCGGTGTCGCTCAACGCCACCCCTGAAAAGACCTTGGCCACCACCGACGTTTTGATCGCCAAGGCGCGCAAGTCGAAGTAAGGGCCTGGGGCCTGGGTCTGAGTGCCATTGGCCTTTAAAGCCAGTGGCTCGGTGCGGAAATCACGTCATTCTTTGCCCGAAGCGTGTGCTTCGCGGCTAGAATGAATGCAATTTCCATGCCGAATATGCCCTCGTTTTCCATCATTCCTCCTGTTTTTTCTAAGCACGCCACCACGGCGTGGCGCCTCCTTTCCTGCGCAGGAGGGTTGACAGGTCTCGTGGTCATCGGCTTGTCGCTGTCGGCTTCGGCCGTACATGCTGAAAAAGCCGACCGAGACCAACCGCTCAATTTCTCGGCCGACAGTGCGCGGGTTGATGAGCCCAAAAAGCTCAACATCCTCACCGGCCGGGTCGAGATCTCCAAGGGCTCCATGCTGTTTCGGGCGGCGCGGGTCGAGATTCGGCAAAACCCGGACGGCACGCAAACGGCCCATGCCACCGGGGGCCCTGAGGGGCAGGCCTACTTTCGCCAAAAGCGCGAAGGGCTGGACGAGACCATCGAAGGCGATGCCGACCGCATTGAATACGATGGACGCCTCGACACCGTGCGCTTCACGGGCCACGCCATCATGCGGCGCCTGAACGGCACCGTGCTGGCCGACGAGGTGTCAGGTCAAACCATCTTGTATGACAACAAGACCGAGGTGTTCCAAGTGGTGGGCGGTGCAGCGTCTGGGGTGCCCAGCGGACGAGTCCGTGGCGTCATCACGCCGCGTCCGGCCGCCAAAACAGCACCCAAGACCGAACGCGAAAGCGCCCGCTGATGACTTCTGCTGTTGAGCCTGTGGTGCCCTCCTCCAGTCGCCTGTTCGCGCAAGGTCTGAAAAAGCGCTATGGCGCCCGCACGGTCGTCCATGATGTCCATCTGGCCGTTGGCGCGGGTGAAGTGGTGGGCTTGTTGGGCCCCAATGGCGCCGGTAAAACCACCAGTTTTTACATGATCGTCGGTTTGGTGCGTGCCGACGCCGGGCTGATTGAAATCGACGGACAGCGGGTCGAGCGCCTGCCGATCCATGAGCGTTCGCGCCGCGGCCTGAGCTACCTGCCGCAAGAAGCCTCAATCTTTCGCAAACTCAACGTCGAAGACAACATCCGCGCCGTGCTCGAGCTCCAGATTGACGAGCGCGGCAAGGCCTTGAGCGAGGCCGAGATCGACAAACGCCTCAACCAGCTCCTGCATGACCTGAGCATCGAGCGACTGCGCACCAATCCGGCCCTGTCCTTGTCCGGCGGCGAGCGTCGCCGCGTTGAAATCGCCCGTGCATTGGCCACCCAGCCGCGTTTCATCCTGCTGGACGAGCCTTTCGCGGGGGTTGACCCCATCGCCGTCATCGAGATTCAGCGCATCATCAGCTTCCTCAAAACGCGCGGCATCGGTGTACTCATCACCGATCACAACGTGCGCGAAACGCTGGGCATTTGCGACCGCGCCTACATCATCAGCGAAGGTCGCGTCCTGGCCGAGGGGCGGCCTGCCGACATCATCAACAACGCCGAAGTGCGCAAGGTCTACCTTGGCGAGCACTTCCGGATGTGAGTGTCTAGCTGGCCATGAAGCCCTCCCTGCAGTTTCGGCTTTCCCAGCATTTGGCGCTCACGCCGCAGTTGCAGCAGTCCATCCGGCTGTTGCAACTCTCGACCCTTGAGTTGCACCAGGAAATCGAGCAAATGCTCGAACAAAACCCGTTCCTGGAGCCCGAAGACGAGAGCGTCTCGCTGGATCTGGCCGCGGGGCAAGAATACGAGCGCCAGCGCAACGACCGCAACGCCTCTGACAACGAAGCCGCCCAGCACGAGGCCCCGGAGGCATCTCAGTCCGATGCCCCCGCAGGTCTGGATGCCGCCGAGCTGGGGACCACCGAGCGCGACGACTGGGAAAACGGCACCGAGCGCGAAGACTTTGACGGCATCCGCGAGACCCCCAGCAACAGCAGCAACACCAACAACGACGGTGACGACTTCGACCCGATGGAGCGCAACAGCGTCGCCATCAGCCTGCAAGAGCATTTGCGCGAGCAACTGCGCGGCACCCGCCTGGGCAGCGCCGACATGGCCGTGGTCGAGATGCTGATCGAATCCCTCAACGAAGACGGCTACCTGGCCGACTCGATCGAAGACATCGCCGAGTCCTTGCTGACCGAAGACGCCGACGAAGACACCCGCGACGAAGTGCTCTCGCGCCTGCGCTGCGGTCTCAGCTGGTTGCAAAACCTTGAGCCCATCGGCGTGGGCGCGGCCAACCTGTCGGAGTGCCTGATCCTGCAACTGCGCGCCTTGCCCCGCAGCGAAGCGCAGGTGATCGCCATCCTAATCTGCAAAAGCCACCTGGAATTGCTGGCCCGGCGCGACACCAAGAAACTCATGGCCGCCACAGGGGCCGACGAGGGTTTGCTCAAAGAAGCGCAGGGACTCATCGTCAGCCTGGAGCCCAAACCCGGTCGCCCCTTCACCCGCGCTGAAGCCAACATCATCATCCCCGACGTGATCGTGCAAAAGGCGGGCCGTGGCTGGCGCGTCGTGCTCAATCAGGACGTCATGCCCAAGCTGCGCATCAACGACCTGTACGCGCAGGCGCTGCGCAATAGTCGCTCCCCACGGGGGACCACCGCCTCCGAGGGTCACGTTGCGATGAGCTCCCGCCTGCAAGAGGCGCGCTGGTTTGTCAAAAACATTCAGCAGCGCTTTGACACCATCTTGCGGGTTTCCTCGGCCATCGTCGAGCGCCAAAAGAACTTCTTCACGCATGGCGAAATCGCCATGAAGCCCCTGGTGCTGCGTGAAATCGCCGACGAACTCGGCCTGCACGAATCCACCATCTCGCGTGTCACCACAGCCAAGTACATGTCGACCCCGATGGGCACCTTCGAGCTCAAGTACTTCTTCGGCTCGTCCCTGAACACCGAGGCCGGCGGCAACGCCTCCAGCACCGCGGTGCGCGCCCTCATCAAACAACTCGTGGGCGCCGAGAGCCCCAAAAAACCATTGTCGGACAGCCAACTCAGCGTCATGCTCGAAGAGCAAGGCATTCAAGTGGCACGCCGCACCGTCGCCAAATACCGCGAAGCACTCCGCATCGCGCCCGCCAACCTGCGCAAGGCGCTGTGATGGTGGTCAACGTCGAGCGCCTCATCGAGGTCCTGCCCGCCGTCGACTGGGCGGCGCTGGCGCTCTTCATCGCCAGCTGGCTGGCCTATGCAACCTTCGCCCGCTGGCGGGCTAAGACAGAGCGCACCCTGCTGGCCAGCACCAACCACTACCGCCAGTTGTGGATGAACCAGGTCACCTACCGTGACCAGCGCATCGTCGATGCCGCGGTGGTGCAAAACCTCTCGTCCAGCCCCTCCTTCTGGGCCTCGACCACCATCCTCGTGGTGGGCGGCCTGCTGGCCGTGCTGGGCACCAACGACAAGGCCACCGAACTGGTCAAAGACCTGCCCTTTGCCGCCCGCACCTCCATGCTGATCTTCGATGTCAAGATCCTGGTCATGCTGGCCGTCTTCGTCTACGCCTTCTTTCGCTTCACCTGGTCCATGCGCGTCTACTCCTTCGGTGCGCTGATGGTCGCGGCCGCGCCCAACGTCGACGTGTTCGATGCGGGCGGCGCCAACCGGCAAGACTTCGCCGACCGTGCCGGACGCCTGATGGGCATGGCGGCCGAGAGTTTTGCCGACGGTCTGCGGGCCTACTACATGGCCTTTGCGGTCATGGGCTGGTTCATCTCTCCCGCGACGTTTGTCCTGGGCACCCTCGCGGTGATCTGGGTCCTGTACCGACGCGAGTTTCGATCAGACGTCTTGGCCGTCCTTCGCAGCTGAGCTGCCTGACAACATTCCCATACTGCCGTGAATCAAAAAC
>JAZJZP010000004.1:0-4125 GCA_040389805.1 Pseudomonadota bacterium | reverse complement strand
TCGCCCACCATGTCGGTCACGAGGTCCGTCTTGGCAAGCCGTGCTGCGGTGTCAGCCGCCTGGGCCAGCGCATCGCCGCCCAGTTGCTGGCCGATCGCACGGGCAATGGCCCGCACGCGCTCGACGCGCTCGCCTTGGGTGCCCAGCTTGCCGTGGTACACCACTTTGGACAAGCCCGCCACACGCGACTCCAGCGTCTTCTTGCGATCCTGGTCGTAGAAGAACTTGGCATCTGCCAAGCGAGGGCGCACCACGCGCTCATTGCCGCCGATCACGGCACTGGCATCGTCAGGGCTGATGTTGCTGACGATCAAAAACTGATGGGTCAGCTTGCCTTCCTTGCCCGCAGACGTATCCAGCAGCGGAAAGTATTTTTGGTTGGCCTTCATGGTCAGGATCAGACACTCCTGAGGAACCTCCAGAAAGGTTTCCTCAAAGCGACCTGTCAAGACGTTGGGACGCTCCACCAACGCGGTTACCTCGTCAAGCAACGCATCGTCGTCAATGGGCTGCAACTGCTCACCCGCCTTGGCAGCGGCCACCTTGAGTTGGCGGACAATTTCAGCGCGGCGCTCTTCAAAGCTGGCGATGACGGCGCCTTCACTGGCCAATTGCTCGGCATAACTGTCTGCATGACGCAGCACCACCGGGTTCACCGTGGACTCAAACCGATGCCCTTGGGTCTGGCGGCCAGAGACCAGCCCCAACGCGCCGATCGTGACAATCTGGTCGCCGTGCAAGGCCACCAAACCGTGGGCCGGACGGACAAAATTAACGCTGGTCCAGCCCGGCTGGAAGTCAGCACCAGGCCCCTGCTCCAATTGATAATTCATCACTTTGGGAATGGGCAATTTGGCGATGGTTTCATCCAACGCTTTTTGCAGGCCATCAGCCAAGTCGGCCCCGACCTTGACGCTGTCAAAAAACAAGGCCTCGGCTTTGCCATCAGGCGCACGTTTGAGGCTCACCACCGCCTCAGGACCGGCACCCAACGCCGACAAGCGTTTGAGCAAGGCGGGCGTCGCCTGCCCGGATGCGTCCAGGCCCACACTGACCGGCATGAGCTTTTGTTGCACCGCCTGATCGGCGGCTTTGGACAAGACCCCCGTCACGTGAACCGCCAATCGACGCGGCGACGCATAGGCCGTCACCTGCGACTGTGCATCGGCCAAGCCTTGTGACTTGAGGCTGTCAGCCAGCACGGTGGCAAAGGAATCGCCCAATTTTTTGAGCACCTTGGGAGGCAACTCTTCAACAAACAATTCAACCAGCAAATTAGCAGCGCTCATGCTCAGGCAACTTTCTTTTGGAGTTGTGCAAGAACCTCTTCGGCCCAAGCCTTGGGGGCCATGGGAAAGCCCAGACGAGCGCGACTGTCCAGATACGCCTGTGCCACACTGCGTGCGAGGTTGCGGATACGGCCGATGTAGCCTGCACGCTCAGTCACCGAAATGGCGCCACGGGCATCCAGCAAATTGAAGGTGTGCGCCGCTTTGAGCACCTGCTCATAAGCCGGCAAGGCCAATTGCTGCTCAATCAGGTATTTGGCCTGGGTCTCGTAGTTGGTGAACGCCCCCAGTAAAAACTCGACATTGCTGTGCTCGAAGTTGTAGGTGGACTGTTCGACCTCGTTTTGGTGGAACACCTCCCCGTACTTGATGCCCGGCGCATAGACCAGGTCATAGACGTTATCCACACCCTGCAAGTACATGGCCAAACGCTCAAGACCGTAAGTGATCTCGCCCGTCAGCGGCTTGCAGTCAATGCCCCCCACCTGCTGGAAGTAGGTGAACTGGGTCACCTCCATGCCATTGAGCCAGACCTCCCAGCCCAGACCCCAGGCGCCCAGGGTTGGGTTTTCCCAGTCGTCTTCGACAAAGCGAATGTCGTTTTTCTTCAGATCGAAGCCCACGGCCTCCAGCGACCCCAAGTACAACTCCAGAATATTGGAAGGCGCCGGTTTGAGCACCACCTGGAACTGGTAGTACTGCTGCAAACGGTTGGGGTTGTCGCCATAGCGGCCATCTTTAGGACGCCGACTGGGCTGCACATAGGCCGCGCGCCAAGGCTCTGGCCCCAGCGCCCGCAAAAACGTAGCGGTATGGCTGGTGCCCGCGCCGACTTCCATGTCGTAGGGCTGGAGTAAAGCGCAGCCCTGGGCGTCCCAGTAGCTTTGAAGGCGCAAGATCAATTGCTGGAAAGTCAGCATGGCAAAGCCTTTAAGGGAAACATCGTCCGCTTGTTTCTGGTCAGTGGGAGGGCATCAGCCAAAGCTGAGGCGAATGCCCGATTCTAAAGACTCGCAGAGGCACCTTCGGAACGACGGCGCAAGCCAAACACCGCAGCCACCGCCAAAGCCACCATCGGCCACAAACCCAAGCGGCCAGCCCATTGGGCATAAGGAGTGATGCCCACGCGGCCTTGCACCGACGACACCAAGGCACCGCGGGTATTCGTCGCCAGGGATGCCAGCACCTTGGCCTGATGATCAATCACGACCGTGGCACCTGTATTGGTCGCCCGAATTGTTGGGATTTGGAACTCCAGTGAGCGCATTCGGGCGATCTGCAAATGCTGATGGATGGCCACCGTGTCGCCAAACCAAGCCAGGTTGCTGACGTTGGCAAACAGCGTTGGCGCGGGCTGCGCAGGCGACACAAACCGCTCAGCCAACTCCTCACCAAACAAATCTTCATAGCAAATGGTAGGGGCCACGTACTGGTCCTTCACCGCAAACGAGGGTGCGTTGCGTGGACCACGACTGAAGTCGCCCAAGGGCATGTTCATCATCTGCACAAACCAGTGAAACCCCAGTGGAATGAACTCGCCAAAAGGCACCAGATGGTGTTTGTTATAACGGTAAAACCCATCGGGCATCGAACGCGTTTGACTGGACAAACCCACGACCGAATTGGTGTAGCCCTGATTAAAGTCGCCCAGAGGCACGCCCAACAGGGCCGCCCCTTCACCGCGGTGAAAAACATCGGCCAGTGCCTCCCAATAGCCTTGGGGCAATTGCCCTGGCAACAAGGGAATCGCCGTTTCAGGCGCCACCACCAGATCGGAGCGTGCCGCCCTCAAGGCCTGGGCATGCCAGATCAGCTGAGCCCCCAGGTGTTCGGTTGAGAATTTCTCACCTTGCGGAACGTTACCCTGCAGCAGCGTAACCGTGAGGGGTCGCCCGTGCGGCGTCGTGAATAAAACCTGAGCCCTGCCGGAAATGCCCGCCAAGCCCCCCACCGTCACCAGCAACACCAAGGCACTGATGCGCATGGCTTGCTGCTGCGGCCATGCCAGCACGACCCACGCAACCAGCAGGGTGAACACGGCCCCGACACCGTAAACGCCCAACCAAGGAGCCAGAACCGCCAAGGGCGAATCCACCAAGGCATAACCGCTGGCCGCCCACGGAAAACCCGTGAAAATAAAACCACGGGCCCATTCGGCCAGCAACCACAGGGCCGCCCACAGCACCCCATCAGCCAACCAGTTCCCTCTGCGCCAACGCACCCACGCCGCAGTAGCCATGGCTGTGAACCCAGACAATGCAGCACACAGCGCCAGCACGGCCAAAGCAGCCATCCACGCCGGCAAACCCCCAAAACGGTGCAAGCTGACGAACATCCAACCGGTGCCGCCAACAAGCCAAACCGTGGCAAATACAGCCCCACACCAAGCAGCCATCGAAGGCGTTGGGAGCGCACGAAGGGTGAACAGCAATGCCGCGCCCCCCAATGCCGACATGAAGGTAGGCCAAGCAGACCCCAACTCTGCCACCCAAGGCGAAAACGCCCCCGCCTGCAACGCCCCTGACAACAACGCCAATGCCAAAGCCCGCAGCGGCGCGATCCCGCCCTGCTCCTTGAGGGAGTCACTCATGAACGGTGTCACAGCCTCAGGAGTCGCTCAACGCTGCAGCGTCTGTCACACGAGTGACTTTGAACCACCGCACCGCACCACCTCGCGCCAGCATGACCGCGAACCGCAGGCCGCCGATGTCCACGGCCTCGCCACGCCTAGGAACCCGGCCAAGCTCATGAGCTACCAAACCGCCGATGGTGTCGAACTCGTCCTCAGGCAACTGGGTGCCAAAGACGGCATTGACCGCCTCGATCACCGCATCAC
>JAZJZP010000003.1:2235-3972 GCA_040389805.1 Pseudomonadota bacterium | reverse complement strand
CTACCGCATGGCCATCATCAGCATGAAGAAAGCGTATCCCGGGCACGCCAAACGCTTGATGTTTGGGGTGTGGAGCTACCTGCGCCAGTTCATGTACACCAAGTTCATTGTCATCGTCGACGACGACGTGGACACCCGCAACTGGCAAGAAGTGATCTGGGCCATCACCACCCGCATGGACCCGGTGCGCGATACCACGCTGGTCGACCACACCCCCATTGATTACCTGGACTTTGCCTCACCGGTGAGCGGCCTGGGCGGCAAGATGGGCTTGGATGCCACCAACAAATGGCCGGGCGAGACCAGCCGCGAATGGGGCCGCACCATCACCATGCCGGACGAGGTGACAAGGCGCGTCGACGCTCTGTTGGCCGACATCATGAAACATACCCGTTGAGGCGATCGCCAGCCAGATCGGCACTGTTACACGCTCGCCGGACCAAAGGACTTGCGCCGTCGAACGTCTTGATTTAATCTGTAATTGCCTGATCGTCAGGCACCCAAGCAGACTCAGTCACTGAGTCTCGGGAGGGGCAAACCAAATCTCTTTGCCCTTTCCTCGGAAGGCCACGTGCCTCTCCAGCCCCCGGCTTAGGCCGGGGGTTTCTCTTTGTGGAGCCGAAAATAGGCTCAAGCGATGACCGCCAACAGCCGAAAACGCTCGTATGCAGGCCCTCGCCACCCATCCGAATTCATCCAAACCTGACCAAGCACAGGCCAAAAAAAGCCATTGGTTCATGGGCAGCGATGGCCCGCAACGCAAAGCCATCAAACGGATGCTGTTTGCCATGGGCACCTATGGGGTGGCCAATCTCTTCTTGCTGATGGCCTACTACTTCAAGCTGATGGAGCCGTGGCAAGTTGCAGTCCAATCGGCCTACCAAGTCACCGGCGTGTTGCTGTTCTATGCCTTGGTGCGCTCCGGTCGCACCCTGGCCCTGCCTGACCCCGCCGTTGCCTTTCCACAGGTCCTGTTTGCCATCAGCGCCATTGTGTTGACGTACGGTGTCACAGAGCATGCACGTGGCTCCGCACTTCAAATGATGTGCTTGATACTGGTATTCGACATGCAGCGCTTGACGGAGCGCCAAATAGGCTTGGCGGCCTTTGGCGCGGTTGGCCTGCTGGGCCTGACCCTGTTCGTCACCTGGTGGATGGCGCCTGAGACGATCCAACTGCGTCGAGAAATCATCAACATCACGATGGCGGCAGTGCAACTGCCTGTCATCACCATGATTGCCAGGGTGGTCCGGCGCATGAGGGCACGCCAGATTGAACAAGGGATTGCGCTGAAAAAAACCTTGACTCAATTGCACGAACTGAGCATCCACGATGCGCTCACCGGCATTTTCAATCGCCGGCACATGCAAGACGTCCTGCAAGAGGAGATCAAGCGACATGCCCGCAACCATCGCCCTTTTTGTGTGGCCATCCTCGACATTGACCACTTCAAGCATGTCAATGATCAACATGGCCACGCCGTTGGCGATATCGTGCTGCGCGACTTTGCAAAAATCGCCCAATCAACAGTGGGGCTGAGCAACACGCTTTGCCGATGGGGTGGTGAGGAATTCTTGCTCCTGATACCCGAATGCGACATCCCGCAGGCCATGGCGGTGCTGGCAGACGTGCGCGAGCGCATCGCGCAGCATGACTGGACCCAATACGCGCCCAATCTGGCCGTTCGGTTTTCGGCTGGGGTCACCCAATACGTCTTGCAAGACACCGTGGCCAGCG
>JAZJZP010000003.1:0-2225 GCA_040389805.1 Pseudomonadota bacterium | reverse complement strand
AAAGAGCGTGGCCGAGATCAAGCCATCGCCATGGAGGGCAGCCCATGACTCAAGCCGCCCGAACCAATCGATGGGACGACCTCCTCTTCGGCACCGACCGGCGCATCAAGGTTCGCACCCGCATGTGCCTGGTAGCGTCGCTGGTTTATTACACCTGGGCTGGGCTCAGCTGGTTTTCAATTCAGCATGGCCTGTTCATCAATGAACAGGCGGGAGTCTTGCTCATCGTGTTGCTGTGTCTTCATCCCTTGCTGACCTACCCTCTGGTTCGCAGTGGCTGGTCGATGCGCTTGGCCGAACCCGGCATGATCTTGCCCCAGCTCATCCTGTCTTTCATGGTCATCAGTTTCGGCTACGCCATCAACCCCGACTGGCGTGGCGCCGTGTTGCAGTTGATGTGCATGACGCAAATGTTTGGCGTGCTCGCCCTGACCCCGGCGGCGATCAAAATTTCCGGCCTCAGCGCCATCGCATCCCTGCTGGTCATGTTGCTGACCTGCACGCTACTTGGCATACCGCAATTTAATCCCGCCCAAGAGACGCAAGACATCTTACTGGCCTGCTTCATCGTCGGCTTGCTCTGCTGGTCCACCCACACCTACGCGGTGATCGGCGTGCGCGTTCGCGCTCAGAGAGGCGAGATGGCCGACGCGGTAGAAAAAGTCAATCACATCATCATGCACGACGCCCTCACCGGCCTGTACAACCGGCGGCAAATGCAAGACTTGCTGGAGCGTGAATACGCGCGCTCGCAACGCACCGGCAACAACTACAGCATCGCCTTGATCGACCTGGATCATTTCAAACGCGTCAACGACACCTACGGCCACAACGTGGGCGACGACGTCCTGGTCAGCTTTGCCAAGGTTGCACAACGTGTATTGCGCGAAACCGATGTCATTGCACGCTGGGGTGGAGAAGAGTTTTTAGTACTGATGCCCGATACCGCCCCGGCACTGCACGCGCAAGTGGGGCTGGGTCGACTGCGTCAGGCGCTCAAAGAAGAAATGGTCTCAAAGACCGAGCCGGAACTGCGCATCAATTTTTCGGCGGGCGTGGCCGTTCATGTCGCCGACGAGACCATGGACCTCGCCCTGGAACGGGCCGACCAAGCCCTCTACCGCGCCAAAGCCGACGGCCGTGATCGCCACGTGCTGGCGGCGGAGTCAACTGAGTCAACTGCCCATCAAGAGGCCTAACAACTCGCGGCACGCGGCTCGCACATTGGTCAAGCCACTGCTGGACGGCATCCAATCCAGCGCACTGCCCGCATCCAGAGACCAATACCCCATGGCCCCGGGCGTGATCACCGGCACCGGCTTGCGCTCACGCGCAGCCCAGTGCATCGCGGCCTGCTCAAACGCCCGCCGGGCCCGCTTCATGTGCCACGCATCGGTCACCAGCACAATCTCGGTCACCCCCTGCCCAGCCAGCAGCGCCACACTGCGGGCCGCATTTTCTCGCGTGTCAGACGAGTCGGACTCGATCCAGCGCAAGGGCTGGCCATACATCTGCTGAGCCACACGCCCGGCCACCTCGGCCTCGCCCGGTCCCTCCTGGATCTTTTTTTGTCCCCAGCCCACGCCACCGCTGAAGCCCAGCGGCCAGCCCGTCTGGCGACTCAGCCACACGCCATAGCGCAAACGCTCCGCTGAAAAATGGCTCAGATCGGTGACCCCATATTCAGGCGCCAGCGGCACCAGCCCGCCCCCCAGCACCAAGATCCCAGTGGTCGGGGTCGGCAGCGCACGGCCCATGCGCCGAGCCTGTGCCCCCTGCTGTAAATGAACCTGGCCTTGCAGACTCAAGCGCACCTGCTCACCCCTCAGCAAAGGAGCCGGCGGCGTCAACCAATGGTTTTGCATCCACACCGCCGTGCCCTCACAGGCACTCAGCCACATCAGTGCAAGCCCCGATAGCAGCACCAAATAGCCCAGCCCGCGTTTAGGCAAGATCAAACGCGCCCCCACCAGCACCAGCACCATCCAAGGAACAGGCGGCAACACCAACACTGTCAGCCACGGCTTCAACGACCCTACATCAATCATGCGAACACCTTAAGATGAAGGCGCCAGTCTACGCACAAGGACACCCTTCATGGACGCCACACCCAGCCCAATCCAGCAACCTATAGAAGAAGCCACTTTTGGAGGCGGCTGTTTTTGGTGCGTCGAAACCGTGTTCAATCAGGTGCGAGGCGTGATCGAGGCCGAATCAGGCTATTG
>JAZJZP010000002.1:0-2868 GCA_040389805.1 Pseudomonadota bacterium | reverse complement strand
ATGAAATGACAAATTGCTTTCGGAATCCACCCCAGCCACCACATTGATTCGCAGGGCACAGGCCACCCCAAACAGGGCCGCCATGAGCAGATCGGGCGGCGCCACATCCAGGCACGCCTTGGTTGACTTTCGAATCGATTCAAAGTGCCCTGGACACCCCTGAACTTGTCCAACATACAGGGCTGAATCAGAGGGATTTTCAAGCGCCTTGACAGGCAGGCGCAGCAGTGAAAAGTCAATGATGGAAAAAGCCAGCTTGTACAAAGGGGTGCCATCCATCTTGAAAATCAAGGTCAGATCACCCTCTCGGTGCAGACAAGGGCCCGCCATGACAATCGAAAAATGACTGTCTTCGAGCACCCGCTCCCAAATCACCAACGATTCGTTCAATATCTGCGCAAAAAACCCGCTGCTGAGCTCGGTATTGATGAATTCATAGTGGCCCTTGAGCATCTCCAGGCGCGCCCGCCTTGAAAACCCCATGGCCAAGTACGGCAAAGTGTATCGATAGACCACCCGTGGATAGACGGCCAAAATACCTTTGGTATGTGGTCCGCTTATAGCCTCACGAACTTGGAGGTGTTGACGAAGATTCAACGCCACCAACAGCAGTCGCAGGCCTGTATTCCACACACCCACCGGACCACCTTTGGCGGCCAAGTCATTCTTGAGTAAAACCACAGGGACCAACAACGCATGCACGATCCCAGCCAGACAGCCGTCTAATTTGCCAAACACCTTCTGCGCTTTCAGAATATTTTGCATGCCAGAAACCAAACCAAAACACAGCCATCAACAAAGAGTTACAAAGCAATGGGCTAGTGTGCGTTATTTGGTTAACGAACAGTTAGTCAGTTTCCCTATTCCCAGCCTCAGACCCGGCTTCCCGTGAAAGTTCCTCACGGTTGCCACCGGACTCGCCAACGAAGGCCTCGTGTTCGGCTCAGGCACTGAAAACGGCGAAGCACCGATAATCACACCATGCTGCAACAACGCACCCTCAAATCCCTGACACGCGCCGTGGGCGTGGGCCTGCACAGCGGCCAGCGGGTGGAACTGACCCTGCGCCCGGCGCCGCCCGACACCGGCATCGTGTTTCGCCGCGTTGACCTGGCCGTGCCCGTGGACATCCCTGTGACGACCACCGCCGTCTGCGACACCCGGATGGCTTCGACCATCTCACCCGGCGGTGATCCCGGCCTGGCCAAGGTCAACACCATCGAACACCTGATGTCGGCCTGTGCCGGCCTGGGGCTGGACAACCTGATCGTGGACATCACGGCCGAAGAAGTGCCCATCCTGGATGGATCCTCGTCGGCATTCGTTTACCTGTTGCAAAGCGCCGGCATCGAGTTGCAAAAGGCGCCCAAGCGCTTCATCCGGGTGCTCAAGCCCGTAGAGGTTCGCGAAGGCGAAGGACGCACCCTCAAATGGGCCCGCCTGGACCCATATCAAGGCTACAAACTGGCGTTCGAGATCGACTTTGACCACCCGGCGGTCGACCAGACCGGCCAACGCGTCGAGTTCGATTTCGGCAGCGGCCAGTACAAGCGCGACATCGCCCGCGCCCGCACCTTCGGGTTCGCCAAGGACTTCGAGGTGATGCGCTCGCGCGGCCTGGGCCTGGGGGGCAGCATGGACAACGCCATCGTGATCGATGACCACCGCGTGCTCAACAGCGACGGCCTGCGCTACGACGACGAGTTCGTCAAGCACAAGATCCTCGATGCCATTGGCGATCTGTATGTGGTGGGGCACCCCCTGCTGGCCGCCTACAGCGCCTTCAAGTCCGGACACGCCATGAACAACGTGCTGCTGCGCGCCTTGCTGGCCGATCCAACCTCCTATGAAATCGTCACCTTCGAGGACGAAACCAAGGCCCCCAAAGGGATGACCGAACTGGCTCCGGCCTGGTGAGGCCTGAAAGCGAGCCCCTGAATGATCCTGTTTAGATGGATGGTGTTGCTGCTGGCCCTGGGCATGGTCCTGTGCATGGCTGCCTACACGGTCACGGGCCAAGCCCTCTGGCGCCAACGTGCCGTGCAGTTGCTCAAGTGGCTGGTGGTGCTGGGGCTGTGCTTTTTTGGTCTCTTGATCCTGCGCCGCGCCGCCGTCTTCATCTAGCCGCGGGAAACCCCCTGTTCTAGGGGGGTGGCAAACCCTTAGTATCTCCCTATAGCCCGTCGGCCCATGTCTGGAGCCGACTCACAAGGGCAACAGCGGAGATCACCATGACGTATGCGGACCTGTACCAGCGATCCATCCACGATCGCGACGGCTATTGGCATGAACAATCAGCCCGCATCGACTGGCATCGCCCGTTTGATCAGGTCTGTGACAACAGCAGCCCGCCCTTCACGCGCTGGTTTGTCGGCGGCCTGACCAATCTGTGTCACAACGCAGTGGACCGCCACGTCGCGACCCGCGCCGACCAGCCCGCCCTGATCCACGTCTCCACAGAAACCGGTATCGAGCACACCCTGAGCTACGGCCAGTTGTACGTCGAGGTGCAACGCATGGCGGCCATCTTCCAGACCCTGGGCGTGCGCAAGGGCGACCGGGTGTTGATCTACATGCCCATGGTGTCTCAAGCCGTGATCGCCATGCTGGCCACGGTGCGCCTGGGCGCCATCCACTCGGTGGTGTTTGGTGGCTTTGCCAGCCATTCACTGGCCAGCCGCATCGACGATGCCGAGCCCAGGCTCATTGTCACCGCCGACGCCGGCTCGCGTGGCGGCAAAGTGGTGGCCTACAAACCCTTGCTGGACGAGGCCCTGCGCCTGGCTCGCCACCAGGTCGCCCATGTACTGTTGATCAACCGCGGCTTGGCGTCCGCCGAGATGCACCGCCCGCGCGATGTCGACTATG
>JAZJZP010000001.1:28074-29764 GCA_040389805.1 Pseudomonadota bacterium | reverse complement strand
CACCGCCGTGGGCGACGACGACCAGTCCATTTATGGATGGCGCGGCGCCACGCTGGACAACCTCAAGCGCCTGCCGCAGGACTACCCGCAACTCAAGGTCATCCCGCTGGAGCAGAACTACCGCTCGACCAGCGCCATCTTGCGGGCCGCCAACCACGTCATCGCCCTCAACCCCAAGCTCTATCAAAAGACGCTGTGGAGCGACTTGGGCGAAGGCGAACCCGTGCGCGTGGTGGAGTGCGACAACGAAGAACACGAGGCCGAACGTGCCGTGGCGACAGTCCTGGCCTTGCAGGCAAACACCACCGGACCGGGCGGACCCAGGCCCTGGAGCGATTTCGCCATCCTGTACCGCGCCAACTTTCAGGCCAAATCGTTCGAAAAAGCGCTGCGCAAGGCCAATGTCCCCTACAAGGTCTCGGGGGGGCAAAGCTTTTTTGACCGCGCGGAGATCAAAGACCTGTGTGCGTGGCTGCGCTTGCTGGTCAACAACGACGATGACCCGGCCTTTTTGCGGGCGGTCACCACCCCGAAACGCGGCATCGGCCACCAAACGCTCGGCTCGCTGGGCGAGTTTGCAGGCAAATGGAAGGTCAGCTTGTTCGAGGCTCTTTTTGCCGATTCACTGTCCGCCAGCCTGAACACCCGCGCCATCGACTCACTGCACGAGTTTGGTCGCTACGTGAACGATCTGGAGCACCGCGCTCGCACCACGCTGGGCGGCGAAGATGCCAAGGTCGTGCTGATGGACTGGCTCAAGGACATTGGCTACGAGCAGCACCTCCACGACGAGGCCGAAAGCGACAAGATCGGGGCCAGTCGCTGGAGCAATGTCCTGGATTTCATCAACTGGATCACGCGGCGCTGCGGTGGCGAGATCGAGAACGACGGCGGCATGACGGTCGAGACGGAGAAGAAAAGCGTCATCGATGTCGCCCAAACCATCTCGCTCATCACCAGCCTGGCCGACCGCGGCGGCGATCCCAATGTGCTGACGCTGTCCACCTTGCATGCGTCCAAAGGGCTGGAGTGGCCACATGTGGTGCTGGCCGGCGTGAATGAAGGTTCGCTGCCGTTCAACAACGAAGAAAACGAGATCACCCCCGAACGGCTGGAAGAAGAACGGCGCCTGATGTATGTGGGCATCACCCGTGCCCGGCTGACCCTGTCGGTCAGCACGCTCAAGCGACGCAAGAAGGGTCGCGAGTTTGTCCAGGCCATCCCCAGCCGTTTCATCAGCGAAATGAAGCTGGGCGAAGGCGGCCCCAAGGAAGACCCGCGCGAAAAACTGCGACGTCTTCGTGCGGAACTGGCCGCCCAGGTCAAAACAGCCGACGAAAAAAAACCCGAGGCGTGAACCTCGGGTTCGAATCCGCCTAAAAGGAGGAGTGGAGGAGACAAATGAAACAAGCGGATGTGGGACTGATCCATCAACAAAAAGTTCCACACCACTGTTGCAAATTGTAGCAACTTAGGGAAAACCACGCAAGATTTACCCTCTCAACATCAATTCACTGTATTTTCTGGAGCACTTGTATGGAATGCACCATCCACTGGCAGCCCACCTCGGGCATGGCCTTCATGGCGGAAACAGGCAGCGGCCACCTCATCAACATGGACGGTGCCCCTGAAGGCGGCGGTCGCAATCTGGCGCCGCGTCCCATGGAAACCGTGCTGGCCGGCACGGGCG
>JAZJZP010000001.1:25495-28064 GCA_040389805.1 Pseudomonadota bacterium | reverse complement strand
GCCTATGACGTGGTGTTGATCCTCAAACGCGGTCGCCAGGACGTGCGCGGCTGCCAGCTCAAGCTGACCAGCGAGCGCGCCGACGCCGACCCCAAGGTGTTCACCAAAATCCACATGCATTTTGTGGTGACGGGCGTGAACCTGAGCGAGACCGCCGTGCAACGGGCCATCCAGATGTCCCACGAAAAGTACTGCTCGGCGTCCATCATGCTTGGCAAGACGGCCGAGATCACGACCAGCTTTGAGCTCGTGGCGGCCTGATCAGAGGTAATGCGCGGTGGTCGTCATGACCTTCGCCGCCACGCGCATCAGCCCACGCACGGGCGCGGGCAAAGGCGCGGCGCCTGCCTTTTGGGCGGCTCGGGCGTGCTCGACTTCGTCGTCTCGCATCTGAGACACCACCGCGCGTGAGGCGTGGTCAGCGGCGGGCAGCTGGCCCAGGTGCGCATCGAGGTGCTGCTCGACCTGCCGCTCGGTCTCGACCACAAAACCCAGACTGATCGGGTCGCCCGCCCGGGCCGCCAACAGACCCAGCCCAAAGGCCCCGGCGTACCACAGCGGATTGAGCACACTGGTGCGGCCACCGAGCTCGCGCAGACGCTGCTCCGTCCACGCCAAGTGATCGGTCTCGTCACGGGCCGCCGCCTCGAACTGTGCTTTCAAGGCCTGGTTGCGCGTGCCCAACGCTTGCGAGGCATACAAGGCCTGGGCGCAGACCTCTCCCACATGGTTGACGCGCATCAAGGCCGCTGACAAGCGCTTCTCGGGGGCAGTCAAGGTGCCGGTGTCCACCACCAAAGACTGCGGGCATGGCCGAGACGCGCTGTGCTCTGCAAACACGGTGCGCAAGCCCACATCCAGCGCCATCAACAATTGATCCACGGCGCTGTGGTCGCGCCCGGTGGAGGTGGCGGCATGCGCCCGGGAGTGGGGGGTCGATTCAGTCATGCGCTTGATCTTAAAGCAAGGCCTGCGGCGATCATCAGCGCTGCATCAACCCTCGGCTCTTGGCAATGGACATCAACATGCCCAGGCCCAAGCCCAAGGTGACCATGGCAGTGCCGCCATAACTGATGAAGGGCAGTGGCACCCCCACCACCGGCAAGATGCCGCTGACCATGCCCATGTTGACAAAGGCGTAGGTGAAGAAACTCAGCGACACGCTGCCCGCCAGCAAGCGGGAGAACAAGGTGGGGGCTTGCGCCGCGATCACCAGTCCGCGAAAAATCAAGGCCAGAAAACCCACCATCAGCACGAGGCAGCCGATCAAACCCTGCTCTTCCGAAAACGCCGCGAACACAAAGTCCGTGGTGCGCTCGGGGATGAACTCCAGGTGGGTCTGTGTGCCCTTCATGAAACCTTTGCCCGTGACGCCGCCCGAGCCAATCGCGATCATGCCCTGGATGATGTGAAAGCCTTTACCCAGGGGGTCGGTGGTCGGGTCCAGCAAGGTGCAGACGCGGTTCTTTTGGTAGTCGTGCAGCACCACCCAATCCACATCGGGCTGGCAGATTTTGTCTTCGGACACCACCACGGCGGTGATCGCCACGGCGGCCAACAGCACCACAGGCAAAATCAGGCGCCAACTCAACCCCGCAAAGAAGATCACATAGAGACCCGCCGACAACACCAGCAAGCTCGTGCCCAGATCGGGCTGTTTCATGATCAGTCCGACCGGAATCATCAACAGCAAGCCGGCGACGACAAAGTCCAAGCCTCGCAGTTGTCCCTCGCGGCGCTGGAACCACCAGGCCAGCATCAAGGGCATGGCAATTTTGAGGATCTCACTGGGCTGAATGACCACCCCCACATTGAGCCACCGCGTGGCGCCTTTCTTGGTGATCCCGACATGCGGAAGCACCGTCAGGATCAGGAGGACGACCCCGACAACATACAAAGGCACGGCCAGACTCATCAACCTTTGCGGCGGAATCTGCGCGGCCAGGAACAGCACCACAAAGGCCAGCAGCATGTTGCGAGACTGGTCGACAAACCGCGTGCCATGGTCAAAACCCACCGAGTACATGGTGACCAGGCCAATGCCGCACATCACCAGGACCACCAGGATCAAGAACAGGTCAAAGCCCTGAAAGACCGGCTTGATGCGCCGCCAGACCGAAGGTTGCTCAAAGGACCGATGGTTCATGGCGCACTCGCTGAAGAGGCCGGCAAAGTCGCCCTCGGTGGAGGGGCAGCCTGAATCCCCGAGGCGGGCACAGGCACAGGGGTTGGCATTGGCATCGGCACATCCACACCAAACGCATCCAGCCCTTGTGGCATGGGGATGTCCTCCGCCTTGCGGGGTGTGCCCAGCGGCGCGCTGGCTTTGCCCTCGCGCACGGCCGCGAGGTCCTCCTCACTGGGATACTGCCCCAGCAACACATAGTCCAGCACGCGCCGGGCAATCGGTGCCGCGGCCTCCGAGCCAAAGCCCGCGTTCTCGACAATCACCGCCAGGGCAATGCGGGGCGCGTCCAAGGGGGCAAAGGCTTCGTACAAAGAGTGGTCGCGTTGATACTCGTCCATGCGCGAGGCCACGTATTTTTCGTTCTGCTTGAGGCCCACGGCT
>JAZJZP010000001.1:20174-25485 GCA_040389805.1 Pseudomonadota bacterium | reverse complement strand
TCCCGGTCTTGCCACCGCTTTGGTAGGGTGCCCCCACAAACACCCGCGTGGAGGTGCCCTCCTGCGTGACGCCATACATGGCCTCGCGGATGAAGGCGGTGTGTTCGGGTTTGAACGCCAACGGCTGCAGAGCCTGACTGGACACCACGCGCTTATCGCGGGTCAACACGTCTTCAATCTCGCGCACCAAGCGCGGCTCGTAACGCCGGCCATCGGACACCAGCGTTGACAAGGCCGAGGCCATCTGCAGCATGGTGAAGTTGTTGTAGCCCTGCCCGATGCCCAGGGAAATGGTTTCACCGGCATACCAGCGGCGCTGCTCGGGCCGCTTGTAGTAGCGCTTCTTCCATTCGGTGGAGGGCAAGGTCCCCGTGACCTCGCCCTTGAGGTCGATACCGGTGAGTCGTCCAAAGCCCAGAGGCGCCATCTGGTCGTGAATCAGGTCCACCCCCATGTCATTGGCCAATGAGTAGAAATAGACATTGCTGGACTTGACGATGGCGCGTCGCATGTCAAACATGCCCGTTTGTTCATGCTCGGGGCTGCGAAATTTATGCCCTCCGAACATGAAAAAGCCACCGTCGTACATGGTCATCGTGGCGCTGCGCTTGCCGCTGTTGAGCGCGGCCAAGGCCATGAAGGGCTTGTACGTCGACCCAGGCGGGTAGGTGCCCCGGAAGGCGCGGTTCAGCAAGGGCTTGTCGGGCGATTCGTTGAGCTCGCGCCAGTTCTCGCTGTCAATGCCATCCACGAACAAATTGGGATCGAACGTCGGCTTGCTGACAAAGGCCAGCACCTCACCGTTGCGCGGATCAATGGCCACCAGCGCACCACGTCGGTCCCCAAACATGTGCTCAATCAAGGCCTGCAATTTGATGTCGATCGACAGGTGCACGGTGTTGCCGGGTGTGGGCGGGTGCGAGCTGAGACGCCTCACCGCCCGACCGCCCGCACTGGTCTCGACCTCTTCTACGCCCGTCAGGCCATGCAATTCGCGCTCGTAGTTCTGCTCGATACCCAGCTTGCCGATGTAGTCGGTGCCCCGGTAGTTGGCCTGCTCTTCATCCGGCCAATCCTCAATGGCTTCTTTTTCTTTTTGGTTGATCCGGCCGATGTAGCCCAGCACATGGCTGGCCAACTCGCCGTAGGGGTAGTGCCGAAACAAGCGCGCCTGGATGTCCACCCCAGGAAAGCGAAATCGCTGCGCCGTGAAACGGGCCACTTCCGCGTCGGTCAAGCGGGTGCGGATCGGGATGGACTCGAAGCTGCGGGACTCTTCACGCAGCCGTTTGAAACGACGGCGGTCACGCGGTGCGATTTCAACGACTTGCGCCAGCGCATCGATGATCGCCTCGACATCGTCCACCTTGGCGGGGGTGATCTCCAGCGTGTACGCCGAATAGTTATTGGCCAACACCACGCCGTTGCGGTCGACGATCAGGCCGCGGTTGGGCACGATGGGCACCACGGCAATGCGGTTGTTTTCGGCCTGGGTGGACAACTCTTCATGGCGCGTGATCTGCAGCACCGACAAGCGAAACGCCAGCAACCCAAAGCAGAACAGAACAAAGCCCGCCGCCGCCCAAAGGCGGAGGCGAAAACGCCCTAGCTCTTGCTCAAGGTTCTTGAGTTCGGTCATGGATACTTCAAATGCGTCACAACGGTCGGTTCTTGTCGCGGTCAGGGGCACGACGCTGCGGCGCCAACAGCAGGAACGTCACCACCGGCCAGGACGCAGACTCCAGCAAGGGCGCCACCATCAAGCCCCAGCCCGGAAACCCCGCGCCAGCGATCAAGCGCACCAGCAGCGAGACCACATGAGCCGTGATGAACAGCGGCAAAATTTGCACCGCTTGCGAACCCACCGTGAACCACAGCAAACGGCGATGCACCGCGATGGCGATGAAGCTCAGCAAGGAGTAGGACAAGGCATGCTGCCCCAGCAGGGCGCCCTGGTGCACATCCATGAACAGACCAAACACAAACGCCACGCCCACGCCCACACGGCGCGGCTGGTGCACGGTCCAGAACACCAGCGCCACCGCCAGGAAATCAGGCAACCCTGCGTCACGGCCCATGGGAAGGAGGTTCAGCGCAAAAGCGAATGCCAGCGTCGCCCAGACAAACAGGGGGTTGACCGGCATCAGCAGCGGACTGCCACGGGGCATCATGGCTTGACTCCTGAGGCCACAGGCTGGGCCTTGGTTGGATGGCGGCCTGGTGCATGGGCGACCGCGGAAGCCGCCTCGCCAGCCTCTGACGCCGGGCGCTGCGGCAGCTGCGCCGACAAGGGCGTGAGCAACAGCACATGGCGGACGTTGTCTGGCGTCGATTTCGGTGTCAGCATGATGCGGGCAAATGCCGAATCGGCTCGCCGGTCCACCTTGAACACCCGCGCCACCGGCAGCCCGGCCGGGTAGACCCCATCCAGCCCGGACGTTTGCAACTCATCACCCACCTGGACGTCGGCATTGCCGGCCATGAAACGCAGCTCCATGCTCAAGGCCTGCGCCGTACCGTAAGCCACACCACGCTGCTGAGTGCGGCCATTGACGACGGGCACCGCGGCATCTTTGTCGGTCACCAAGGTAACTTCGGACGTCAAGGGATAGACCCGTGTGATCTGGCCAAGCACCCCCACGTCATCAATGACCGGCGAGCCCAGCACCACACCATGGGTGCTGCCCTGGTCGATGACCACTTTACGGGTAAAGGGATCGGCTGCGTCGTACAGCACCTCGGCCGTCAAGGACGGCACCGTCAAGCGCGGACGCAAGGACAGCAAGCCACGCAACCGTGTGTTTTCACGCTCCAGCTGCTCCACGCGCATGACCCGTTCGGCCTGCAGCGCGTTTTTCTTTTCGGCCCGGTCTTGCGCCCTGCGCGCCTCTTGCAAGCCCGACGCATAGTGCCCGACCTCGGCCCACCACGCTTGAGGTGCCAGCAAGGCACTTTGCACGGGCTGCAACGCCGTGGCCATCACCGCGCGCAGGGGCTGTGTGACGTGCCAACGCCCATCGGCCACCATCAAAAAGACCGCCAATGCAGAAAAAAACGTCAACCGCGTCAATGCCGACGGCCCTTGCTTGAAGAAGGGCGGCGGCGAACGATCGAAAGTACCCAGAGGCATGCAGCGCTCCCGCGCAAAAAGACAAGGCCGCTACCCAGCAGCCCCGTCAGGACGCCAAGTTATTCCGATGTAAAGATGCTGCCCAAGCGGTCCATGCGCTCCAGGGCCATGCCACAACCGCGGACCACGCAGGTCAAGGGGTCTTCGGCCACCAACACCGGCAGGCCGGTTTCCTCGGCCAGCAGTCGGTCCAGATCGCGCAACAGCGCACCGCCACCGGTCAGCATCATGCCCCGATCAGCGATGTCCGCACCCAACTCGGGCGGCGTCTGCTCCAACGCATTTTTGACGGCCGACACGATCTGGTTGAGCGGATCGGTCAAGGCTTCGAGAATTTCATTGCTGGAGATGGTAAAGCTGCGCGGCACTCCTTCAGAGAGGTTGCGACCCCGCACTTCCATTTCCTTGACTTCAGAGCCAGGAAAGGCCGAGCCAATTTGCTTCTTGATCGCTTCGGCCGTGGGCTCACCAATCAACATGCCGTAGTTGCGGCGGATGTAGTTGATGATGTGTTCGTCGAACTTGTCGCCACCCACGCGCACACTGCCTTTGTAGACCATGCCGCCCAGCGAGATCACGCCGACCTCGGTGGTGCCGCCGCCAATGTCGACCACCATGGAGCCCGAGGCCTCAGACACCGGCAGACCGGCACCAATGGCCGCGGCCATGGGCTCTTCGATCAGGTAGACCTCCGAGGCGCCCGCGCCGAGCGCCGACTCGCGGATGGCGCGGCGCTCAACCTGGGTGGAGCCGCAGGGAACGCAAATGATGATGCGTGGGCTCGGCTTGAGAATCGAGCGCGGGTGCACCATCTTGATGAACTGCTTGAGCATTTGCTCGGTGACGGTGAAGTCGGCGATCACGCCATCCTTCATCGGGCGGATGGCCTCGATGTTGCCGGGCACCTTGCCCAGCATGGCTTTGGCCTCTGCACCCACCGCCTGGATGGTTTTTTTGCCATTGGGGCCGCCCTCGTGGCGGATGGCCACCACGGAGGGCTCGTCCAGGACGATGCCCTTGTCACGCACGAAAATCAGCGTGTTGGCGGTGCCCAGATCAATGGCCAGATCCGTGGAGAAATACTTGCGAAACATTCCATACATGCGACGACACTCCGGCTAGCCATCATCAGGATGCAGTGAACCCACCGTGCCGCTTGACCGCACGCATCGACCCCACCGCCCCGAGAAAAGCCCTGCAAACAAGACGCGCTGTTCGGCAACTGGGCACCGGCCAACGCTCAAAAATAATCTTTTGGACCCCACAACAACGGGATGCGCAATTGTTGTGCATTCACCGCGTGTAGATAACCTAGGATAATACCCCAAGCCCCAGGACTTTCCCTTCCCTGGCCCCACTGCGGACGCCCTTTTCCCCCTTGGAACCCCCCATGGCCCTGACCCCAGAAGAAGTCAGCCGAATTGCCCAACTCGCGCGCCTTGAACTGCACAGCGACGAGCAAGCGGCGATGCTGACCCAGTTGAACGATTTTTTCGCCATTGTCGAGAAAATGCGCGCCGTCGACACCTCCGGCGTGGAGCCGCTCTACACCCCGCTGTCCGCCATTGAAGACGTGACCTTGCGCCTGCGCGAAGACGCCGTGACCGAGACCAACCACCGAGAGGCCAATATGCGCAACGCGCCCGCCCAGGATGCAGGTCTGTTCCTGGTGCCCAAAGTGATCGAATGAGTGACGCCATGACCCAGCTCCATGACCTGACCCTGGCCCAGACCAGCGCCCAACTGGCCGATGGCCGCATCACCAGCACGGCCCTGACCCGCCATGCCCTGGACCGCATCGCCGCCCACAGCGCCCTGGGCGCCTTCCTGCACGTTGACGCGCAGGGCGCGCTGGCACAAGCCGCCGCCGCCGATGCGCGCCGCACGGCGGGCCAATCCTGCGGCCCACTCGAAGACATCTTTGTGACGCAAGACCTGCCCACCACGGCCGCCTCCAAGATGCTCAAGGGCTACCTCAGCCCCTTTGACGCCACCGTGGTCGCCCGCCTCAAAGCGGCCGGCACCGTGACCGTCGGCAAGCTCAACTGCGACGAGTTCGCCATGGGCGGCGCCAACGAAAATTCGGCCTACCAGGTTGCGCGCAACCCCTGGGACACCGACCGAATCCCCGGCGGCTCCTCGGGCGGCTCGGCTGTGGCCGTGGCCGCGCGCCTGATCACC
>JAZJZP010000001.1:19408-20164 GCA_040389805.1 Pseudomonadota bacterium | reverse complement strand
CAACCCGCCGCGCTGACGGGCATCACCGGCATCAAACCGACCTATGGCCGCTGTTCACGCTACGGCATGATCGCCTTTGCATCCAGCCTGGACCAGGCCGGCCCGATGGCCCGCACCGCAGAAGACTGCGCCTTGCTGCTGCAGGCCATGAGCGGTTTTGACGAACGCGACGCGACCAGCGCACCCCAAGCCGTGCCCGACTTTGTCGGCGGCCTGAACACACTGCGCGCCGGCGCCACGACCACACAACCCTTGCTGGGTTTGCGCGTGGGCGTGCCGAAAGAATTTTTCGGCGCGGGCGTAGCCCCTGGGGTGCTGGACGCCACCCGCCAGGCACTGGCCCAGCTGCAAACCCTCGGCGCCACACTGATCGATGTCAGCCTGCCCCGCACCGAGCTGTCCATCCCGGTGTACTACATCATTGCCCCTGCCGAAGCCAGCTCCAACCTGAGCCGCTTTGACGGCGTCAAGTTCGGCCACCGTGCCGCGCATTACGGCGATCTGGCCGACATGTACCGCAAGACCCGTGCCGAAGGCTTCGGCCCTGAAGTCAAGCGCCGCATCATGATTGGCACCTATGTGCTCTCGCACGGCTACTACGATGCCTATTACCTGCAAGCCCAAAAGCTGCGCCGCATGATCGCCGACGACTTCCAGTCGGCCTTTCAGCAATGCGACGTGATCGCCGGGCCCGTGGCCCCTGCGGTGGCCCGCCCCATCGCAGTCGACGGGGGCCGCCAGGCCGACCCTCTGACC
>JAZJZP010000001.1:0-19398 GCA_040389805.1 Pseudomonadota bacterium | reverse complement strand
CTGCCTGCCAGCCTGGCTGGCTTGCCCGGCATGAGCGTGCCCGCCGGCTTTGGTGAGCACGGCTTGCCTGTGGGCTTGCAACTGATCGGCAACTACTGGGCTGAAGGCACCTTGCTGCACACGGCCCACGCCTTTCAACAGGCCACCGATTGGCATCAACGCACCCCCGGAACCCTTGCACCATGACCGCACCTGCACTCATTCGTGGCTACGAAGTCGTCATCGGCCTGGAAACCCATGTCCAGCTCTCAACCTGCTCAAAGATCTTCTCGGGCGCGTCGACCCAGTTCGGTGCCCAGCCCAATACCCAGGCCTGCCCCGTCGACCTGGCCCTGCCAGGCACCCTGCCGGTCATGAACAAGGGCGCCGTGGAGCGTGCCATCACCTTTGGCCTGGCCGTGGGCGCCACCGTGGCCCCGCGCTCCATCTTTGCCCGCAAGAACTACTTCTATCCCGACCTGCCCAAGGGCTACCAGATCAGCCAGTACGAGATCCCGGTCGTGCAGGGCGGCTCGGTGCGCTTCTTCGTGGGCGACCGTGAGCACACCGTGCAACTCACCCGGGCCCACCTGGAAGAAGACGCGGGCAAGTCCCTGCACGATGACTTCGTCGGCTTCAATGGCGAGAAGTCCAGCGGCATCGACCTCAACCGCGCCGGCACGCCCTTGCTGGAGATCGTGACCGAACCCGACATGCGCGCCAGTGTCGAAGCCGCCGAATATGCGCGCGCCCTGCACGCCCTGGTGATGTGGTTGGGCATTTGCGACGGCAACATGCAAGAGGGCTCCTTCCGCTGCGACGCCAACGTGTCGGTGCGCAAGCCCGGTGCGCCCTTTGGCACCCGCCGCGAGATCAAGAACCTCAACAGCTTCAAGTTCATCCAGCAGGCCGTGGACTACGAGATCCAATGGCAGATCGATGAGATCGAAGACGGTCGCCAGATTCAACAAGCCACCGTGCTGTTCAATGCCGACACCGGCCAGACACGCGCCATGCGCACCAAGGAAGACGCACATGATTACCGCTACTTCCCCGACCCCGACCTGCCTCCGCTGGTGATCGCACCGGAGTGGATTGAGCGCGTGCGCGGCGAGATGACGGAGTTGCCTCGCGCCATGGCCGCCCGCTTCCAGAAGGACTACGGCCTGCCCGACTACGACGCCACGTTGATGACGCAGTCCAAGGCCGTTGCTGCGTTCTTCGAAACCGCCGCCAAGGCCTGCGGCCAGGGCAAGCTGGTGTCCAACTGGATCATGGGCGAGGTCTCGCGTCGCCTCAATGCCAGCGAACAGGGCATTGAGGCAAGCCCCGTCAACGCGGCATTGCTGGCCACGTTGATCCAGCGCATTGTTGACGGCACCATCTCCAACAACGCCGCCAAGCAGGTGTTTGACGCCTTGTGGACGGGCGAAGGCCAGGACGTCGACGCTTTGATTGAGACCAAAGGCCTCAAGCAGATGAGCGATACCGGCGAACTGGAACGCATCCTGGACGAGGTGCTGGCCGCCAACGCCAAATCAGTGGAAGAGTTCCGTGCCGGCAAGGAAAAGGCCTTCAATGCCCTGGTGGGTCAGGCCATGAAGGCAACCAAGGGCAAGGCCAACCCGGCTCAGGTCAACGAACTATTGAAGCAGAAGCTGATGGGTTGACCGCGGGCGCCGAGGCGGGACTCGCCTCGGTTGGCAGCGAGCCAGGCCGCGCTCCGGCCCACAGGCGCCGCAGCCGGGCCAGCTCGGCGTCATACAGCGCGTTGATGCGCACCATCTCGGCCTTCTGGTTCTGAATGATGTCACGTTGCGCCAACTGCGTGGCATCGTTGTCCCCCACCCGCAAGCGCAGCTTGAGGGGCAAGGTCTTGCCTTTGAAGAACTCGGCCTCGGCCATCAGGTCTTTGCGCTCGGCCTGCAATTCAGCCACGCGCTTTTCTGAGGAGGCGATGGCTTTGCGCAGGTCATCGAGCGCCGCAACGCGCCCCTTGTTGTGCGCGACCTCGTCCGGAAAGCGCATCATCAAGTTGCGATCACGCCGTACCGCATCTTTCAGGGCAGCCTCGCTGGCCGCCTTTTTCCTCTGCCGATCGTCATACACCGCCTCTTCTTCGGCCGTCATGCGGGGCGGCACGGTGGCGCGGTGTGACCCATCTTTGTTGAGCATCCGCTGCTCACGGTCAAGACACTCTTGAATCGGACGATCCGACGTCAGCTTGTGGCCTTTGCCATCGTCACACGAATAAATACCCGTCGCAGCCAGCCCCGGCAGTGACCACAAGGCCGCCAACCCGCAGACCAGCACGGCACACAATCGTTTGGTATCAGCAACCCACATCACGCATGGCCTTTGCGGCGGTTTGCCGCTGTCGATTGAGCTGTTCCATCTGGTCCATGCTGCCGCCCGACTGCTGGCGGCTGGTGATTGAATCCACCTGGGCCTTCAGGGACTGGCAGCGGGCTGCTTTATCAGCCGCCGCTGCGGGGCTGGGTACGGTGGCCGCCTGAGGCGCCGGCGCAGGCTGAGCCCGATCCGATGGCACCGCAGGCGCTGACGCCACCTTGTCACGCCCTTGCAGCTTGAGGCCTGCCTCGATCATGGCGGCTCCTTGGGCGGCCCGGTCCTTCTCGGCCATGCAATCGGCCTCGATCCCGTTTTTCACGTCCAGGGAGGAGCCACGGCGGCGGTACACATCGGCAATCATCCGGCGATCTTCATCTGAAGTGGCCGAGGCCATTTGCACTTCGGCGGTCTTGCCGGACTCCTTGGCCCACACGATCTGTTTGGCGCGAGCCCCCCGGCCAGCACACTCGACATCCACGACCGCGGCCTCAGCCTCCGGGGCTTGCTGGCGAACCCGTCCGTTGCCGCTGATCACTTTGCTGGGCTGACTGGCATCGCAGGGTCGGTCCTGATAGGAGCTGCCGCAGCGAAACAAGGTCCCCCCCGCCATGGCGGGCGCACACAGCGCGCCCATCAGGGCCCCCGCGCTCAGCCAACTTACCAAAAATCGTTGCATGGATCGATCTCGTTGTGCGCCTCAGACTCCGTAGCGCTGACGATAGGCGGCCACCGCCGGGTGGAACGCTGCCAAGGCCGGGTCTGATTGATGGTTCAGATATTGCATCAGGTCGGCCAAGGTCGCAATCGAAACAACGGGCAGTTGATAGTGTTGTTCTACTTGCTGCACCGCACTCTCGGCACAATCTTGCCCATCTTTGGTGGCTTTTTCTTGCCGATCCAGCGCGATGGTGACGCCACAGGGCGTCGCGCCCGCACGGGCAATCAGGTCGATGGACTCGCGCACCGAGGTCCCCGCCGAGATCACGTCATCGATGATCAACACCCGCCCCCGCACGGGCGCGCCCACCAGTGTGCCGCCTTCGCCATGGTCTTTGGCTTCTTTGCGGTTGTAGGCAAAGGGCACGTTGTGTCCCAGACGCGCCAACTCAATCGACACGGCCGCCGCCAGCGTGATGCCCTTGTAGGCCGGGCCAAACAGCATGTCAAATTGCAAGCCTGAATCGATCAGGCGCTGGGCATAAAACTGCGCCAGGCGCCCCAATTTAGCCCCGTCATCGAACAGGCCTGCATTGAAAAAATAGGGGGACAAGCGCCCCGCTTTGGTCTTGAACTCTCCGAAACGCAGCACCTGAGATTGCACCGCAAACGCCACAAACTCTTGGGCCAAGGTGCTGTCGGAAGGGAGATTGCTCATCATGAAATGCCTTGTGTTTTGACTTGGGCCGCAGACCCTTGCGCCAATTGTAGGGGTGGGCATGGCCGCCGATACTTTCAAGAAAATCGCAGAAAATGCACCGCTTGTGGCGCGCCATTGATCGCCACCCTTCCTTTAAAACCAGAACCTATCCATGCGTGTTATCTCGGCAAATTTGAACGGCATCCGCTCTGCGGCGTCCAAGGGGTTTTTTGACTGGCTCGATCAGCAACAAGCAGAAGTCGTGGGGGTCCAGGAGGTCAAGGCTCAGGGTGAACATGTGGAAGGCATCCTGTGCAGTTGCGAGCAACTCAAAGGCCACTTTCACTACGCGCAAAAGAAAGGCTACTCAGGGGTCGGGCTGTATTCACGGCATGAACCCAGCGACATCATTCGAGGCATTGGGGTGCCCGAATTCGACGATGAAGGCCGCTGGATCGAGAAGCGCTTTGATCGCCCCGGGCGCAAGTTGTCGCTCATCAGCGCTTACTTTCCGAGCGGCTCCAGTAGCGAGGAGCGTCAGCAGGCCAAATTCCGTTTTCTCGCGGTCATCGCACCGCACCTGGCCCGCCTGCGCAGTGAGCGCGAGTTCATCCTGGTGGGCGACGTCAATATCGCCCATCAAGAAAAGGACTTGAAGAACTGGAAGGGCAACCTCAAGAACAGCGGCTTCTTGCCTGAAGAGCGCGCCTGGATGACGGCCTTGCTCGACCCGGCAGGCCCCACCGGCTTGGTGGATGTGTACCGCCAACTGCACCCCGACACCACGGATGAGTGCTACACATGGTGGAGCAACCGGGGCCAAGCCCGCGCCAAGAATGTGGGCTGGCGCATTGACTACCAGCTGGCCACGCCGGCACTGGCCGAGACCGCGCGTCAGGCGGCCGTGTTCAAGGGGCAGTGGTTTTCAGACCATGCGCCGTTGAGCATCGATTACGACTTCAGCTTGTAGGCGCGCTTCGGGCCGATGGCCTCATGACCGGTGCAAGGACTGAGACCACGTGTCCCCTGGCCAAGCCGTCAGCACTTCATATCCTTCGGCTGTCACAGCGACCATGTGTTCCCACTGGGCGGACAGAGACCTGTCCTTGGTCACCACGGTCCACCCGTCGGCCATTTGCCTGGTTTCGCATTTGCCTGCATTGAGCATCGGCTCAATAGTGAACACCATCCCCGCCTCAAGCATGAGCCCTTCGCCGCGCCGCCCGTAGTGCATTACTTGCGGTTCATCGTGGTAGATCTGGCCAATGCCATGCCCGCAGTATTCACGCACCACGCTGAAATGCTCTCGGTGAGCGACCGACTGGATGGCATGACCTACGGTGCCCAGCGTCGCGCCAGGCTTGACCTGCCGGATGCCGGCCAGCAAGGCTTCGTAAGTCGTCTCCACGAGACGCCGCGCCAGCACACTGGGGGCGCCGACGAAGTACATGCGACTAGTGTCGCCGAACCAGCCATCCTTGATGACGGCCACATCGATGTTGACGATGTCACCCTTCTTCAAGATCTTGTCGGGAGAAGGGATGCCGTGACAAACCACCTGGTTGACCGACGTGAGGATGGTCTTGGGGTACCCGTGATACCCCAGGTTGGCGGGCGTGGCGCCCTGGACATTCACGATGTGGTCGTGGCAGATGCGGTCGAGCGTCTCTGTGCTCACACCCGGCACCACGTGCGCCTCAATCATACTGAGAACCTCTGCGGCAAGCCGAGCTGCCCGCCGCGCCATCTCGATGTCCTCGGCGGGATGGATAGGAATGCCGCGCACCATCAGTGCTTCCCCGTCGAGGATGCTCGGGGCTTGCCAGGTTGGGCAGAGACAGCCGCGACGATGTCCAGCCCCCCTGCGAGTTCAGCCCGAATCAACAGTTGGCAGATGTCTCGGTGGTTCAACTCCGGGTGCATCTCGGTCAGCATGCCGACGCGCATCCAGTGCTCTGCCTGCGCATTGATAGACCTGCTGAGGGCAGTGCCCGCCACGCGCAGGTTCTCGTGCATCAGGGCCGAAATTTTAACGATACCCATCAACGAACTCCATATGAAACGTATACGAATTATATACACTTCATATTACCTCACAAAAACTGAGTCGATGGGCTCAATGTGGCCCTGACGACCGCTTTTGGCCTTAGGCGCTCGCCCCACATTAATTGAAAAGGCCCGTTTTCCCACGTCTTTGAGGAGGCTCCCTCCATGCGTCTCGCCCCTACAGTAACGATGTTTTAGACGCAAGGAGCCCGCCATGCAGGTCCATTTTCGCCGTGTTGTTTTGTCGAGCCTGCTGGCCAGCTTGGTGACTGGGTTGGCGTGGGCCGGTGATTCTCCAGATGCCATTTATGTCGGCGCAGGCCTGCCCGGCGCCATGGTGGGCTACTCGCGCAGCGTCAATTCATCCTGGGGTTGGCGCGCAGACTACGCGGCTCGCGCCAACATGCGCAGCACCTTCAAAGAATCCGGCATCAACTACAGCGGCACGACCAACGTCAAGCGCCTGGGCCTGTTCGTTGATCACTTCCCGATGCAGAACGGATTTCGCGTCACCGGCGGGCTGACCGTCAATCAAACCAGGGGTCGGTTCAACGCCTTGTTTGATGGCTCGACGGCCATCACCATTGGCAGCACCACCATCACACCGACCGCCAGCCAATACGTTGATGTCTTGGTCAAGATGCCCGTGGTCACACCGTACCTCGGTATCGGCTGGGGCCACCACGATACCGGCACGGGCTTGGACTTCGTGGCCGATCTGGGCGTGATGTATGGCCGACTCAAGATTGATGTCGACACCAATGTGAAAGGTCTCGGCAGCCCCGCCATCACCCAGGCCGACATTGATGCGGAGGTCAACAAGATCCGCAAAAACGGTGTCGGCAGGAACAACTTCGTTCCCCAAGCGAGCGTGGGCATGAGCTTTCGCTACTAATTCAGTTTGAAACTGGTCCGGGCTCCCCCAACGGCCCGCGACCAACGCCTTGGCTTTTCTTCGGACACCGTTGGGAGCACATGATCTTGGCTGCTGTGCCGGCGATGTCTCATCGTCGGCATTTGTCATTTCAGAACGGCTGGTGCTGCACGGCGCCGCTCGGCGATCAAGCTCGCCAAGTCGGTGAATACAAACGGTTTGAGCAGCAAGGCATCAATCCCCGCTTCGCGCCACGCACCACTGCGCTCCAGATGGACATCACCGCTGACCAGCACGATGTAGATGGCCGGCCCCCCTCGTCGTTGCTCATGTTCGCGAATATGGCGCGCCGCAGTCAAACCATCCATCTCGGGCATCTGGTAGTCCATGAGCAGGACATCAAACGCGCCTGAACCAACGGCCTCCACGGCCGCAGCGCCGTTGTCTACAAACTGGGGCTGGACATCGCAGTGCCGCAGCATCTCTTCCAGCAGTAGTCGATTGAGCTCATGGTCTTCGGCCACCAGCACACGCAGCGCTTGCGCTTGCCCTGACGACGCGACCTCGTCGGCCACCGTGGTGACCTCGACCGAAGGGGTCTGAGGTTCAGCCTGCGGTGGCACCTCGCCCATGGGCCAACTCACCACAAAGCTACTGCCTTGGCCGGGCTGACTGGTCACGGTGATGTCCCCCCCCATGCCCCGGATCAACTCGCGGCTAATGGACAAGCCCAAGCCAGTACCACCGTATTGCCGTGTGATGCCCTGATCCGCCTGAGTGAAGGGCTGAAACAGGCTGACGCATTGCTCTGCACTGAGCCCGATGCCGGTGTCACTGACCTCCAGTCGCACCCAGACCATGGGCACCTCGTCGGGCGCCGAAGGCTGTGAAGGCACCCCACACTGAAGGTGCACCTGCACGCCGCCTTGAGGGGTGAACTTGATGGCATTGGAGAGCAGGTTGTTGATGACCTGTCTCAAGCGCATGCCATCGCCAAGCAAGGCCTCTGGCAGCGGGTCATCCTGGGTTTGCGTCAGGCGCAGCCCCTTGCCTTGCGCCTGTGCCTCGAACAGCCCCACCCCATCACGCACCAACGCTTGCAGGTTCACGGGTTCTTGGCGCATGGCCACGGAGCCCGCTTCCAGCTTTGCCCAATCCAGAACGTCGTTGAGCATGTGCAACAACAGGTGCGAGTTGTCCTCAAGCAGTTGCACTAGGTGCTGCTGATCTTGCGCAACGCCCATGCTTTTTTTAAGCAGCGACGCGGTGCCAAGAATGCCATTGAGCGGGGTGCGAATCTCGTGGCTCATGGTCGCCAGAAAACGCTGCCTAGTCTCACTGGCCGCATGGGCCTGGCCGCGTGCGTCATCCAGCGCCTCCAGCACTTGTCGGCGCCAGCGCATGGAGACCAAGCCAAACACCGCAAAGGTCGCGAGCGAGCCAGCGGTCGCAATCAAGGTCTGAGCCGCCGGATTGGGCAGCACCCAAGGTCGAACCGCGTCTAGATACGTCGGGGCATAGAACGCTTGGACCACCACTTGGACCACAAAGGCCGTGCTCATGGCCATACCGATGCGCACCGCGCCCGCCACGATGGCCATGAGCGGCAAGATCGCCATCCACCGCAAGGACGGCGCATTCAGCCCGCCTTGCAACCACGCAATCAAGACCAACAAGCCATACAGGGTCACCAAGAGGGTGTGCAAGTAGGCATCCGCCCGCTCAATCCGCCGATTTCGTACACGCCAGGCACACCACCCCACCAGTGCCACGAACGCCATGCCTGCCGTCCCGCTGACATACCCCCCCTGAATCAACCAGGCGACCGACAACGGCGTGAGGATGGCCGTGGTCAGTACCGACACAAACCAAAACGTCCGCAAAACCAACAGGCGATCCAGATCGTCTGCGGTCAAGCACCGCGTGCCGGCCGGTGTTCCAGCGACGTCGGGTCCGCTCATGGTGGTGATTCCTGGTGAGGTTCAAGCATGCTTGCACGGCCAGCGCCAGTTCACGCAGCTCGCCTGGACATGACATTAACAGCGGTTTACACATTCAAGACATCTCCGAAGGCAAGACCTACACCACGTATACCCTGCATTGCTTGCGGTACATCAAACCCCGCAGCGATAACCGTAGACGCTGACCCGAGGGCTTCTTAGACTGGCCGTTTAAAGCGCCCGCACGGAGGCTGCCATGACCGTTCGCACCGCCCCGCCCCTGTCCGACGCACGATCTTCCTCCTTTGGCATGGCCCCCTTCGAGGTGCTGGATGGTTGTCATCAAGAAATGATCGAAATGCTCGGCGACCTCCGGCGATTGATGGCGCACGTGGCTGAGCAGGGCCTGGATGACACCGCCCGGGCCCTGGCTCGAAACACCCATTTGTTTTTCACCACGACCGCGGTCAATCACCACCTGGACGAAGAACGCCATGTGTTCCCTGCCCTACTGCGCAGCGACAACGCGTCACTGCGCAGCGCCATCCATCGGTTGCAGCAGGACCATGCCTGGCTGGAATCCCGCTGGATGGCGCTGGCGCCACGCCTCGATTACATGGCACGCGGCCACCAATGGCACGACATGACCGACGTGAACCACCACATCGAGGGGTTCACCGGCCTCTACCAAAATCACATTGCACTGGAGGAGTCGTTGATCTATCCGCCCGCCCGGGCGCAGTTGAGCCCCGACGAGTTGCACACCATGAGCCGCGAGATGGCCGAGCGTCGCAACAAACCCCGCGCGACCGACCACATTGAAGACCGCAGCAACGGGGACGACGACTGAGGCCCCGCACGTGCGGAGCATCACGGCAGGTCGGCCAGATCCTGCGGCGTGTCCGCGTCCCAACAGATACCGGGGTCGTTGACCTCGACCACTTCGGCATCCGTCCAATCCAGCACAGCGCCCGCGCCCTGGTCGCCTGTCAGGGCCAGCAAGCCCGGCCAGCAAGCACGCGGCAGGATGCGGGGGTTGCCCCAACGTCCGTGCGCCCGCGCAGTACTTGACGGCTCAACGTAGCGCGGCACGACCTTTGCACCCGTTGCCTGGAAGCGTCTCAGCAAGGCCCGCAAGGTGTCCGGCACGACCGCCGGCATGTCGGCCAGCGAGACCATCACGGCCTGCAGGCCCGGCTGCGCGGCCGCCACCGCCATGCCCGTCGCGAGCGAGTGCCCCATGCCGTGCGCTGCATCCAGGCACACCACACGCTGAGCGCCCGTGGCCCGGCACACAGCTTCGGCAAAATCATCGTGCTCGCGCGTGACCACCCAGACCATCTCAAACACCTGCTGATGGAGTCGTATCACCGCCTCCAGCATGGTCTGCCCCGATGGCAGCCGGGCTTGTCGCTTGTCAGAACCAAAACGGCGGGACGCCCCGGCGGCCAGAATGAGCGCCGCCACGGGCGCCCTGTTCGTCATGCGCGTCATGGATCGAGCAAGGCACAAGCCTGCCCCGCCGTGGCGGGCAGCCATTCGGGACGTGCGGCCACCACCGCCGCCGGATCAATACCCGACTCCAACCACCGCTGAACCTGCACCAGTTCGGCGGCAATCGACACGGCGATCTCGGCAGGCGAGCGCGAGCCAATGGGCAAGCCCACCGGCCCTTTGAGGGCGTCCACCTGCGATGCCGACAAGTCGAACAGCCGCAGTCGCTCGCGGCGCTTGCTGGTGGTGATGCTGGAGCCCAGCGCCCCCACATAAAACGCGGGCGACTTGAGCGCCTCCATCAAGGCCAGGTCGTCCAGCTTGGGGTCGTGGGTCACGGCGATCACAGCGGCGCGCTCGTCGCAGCCAAAGGCCAGCACGGCATCGTCGGGCATGTCCGTCACCAGATCAACACCGAGCTCGACCCAGGCCCCGGTGTACTCCTCACGCGGGTCGCAAATGGTGACCACATAGCCCAACGACTGGGCAATCGGCAGCAGATACCGGCTGACCTCGGTGGCGCCAATCAGCAGCAAGCGCAGGCGCGGCCCCAGCACCGACATGAAGCCTTGCGCGTCATCCGTGAAACTGCTGCGACCCTCAGGGGCCTCCAGCCATGATCGTCCGCTGGCGTAGTCCAGGCGCCGCACCACGGTGCGCCGTGCCTGGATGGCCTGCACCGCCTGCGTGATCACCTCGGGGGACCAGTGAGGCTCAATGACCAGCCGCAGTTCGTTGCCACAAGGCAAGCGGTAGCGTTCGCGCTCGGCCGCATCCCGGCCATAAACCCGCAGCATCACCGCTAACGGCTCCTGCCAAAAGGCTCCGCTCATGACCTCATGCAACAGGTCGTCTTCCACACAGCCCCCCGAGACCGAGCCCACGATCAAGCCCGACTCACTCATCACGGCCATCGCGCCCGGCGGTCGAGGGCACGCCCCATAGGTGTGCCGCACCGTGACCAAGGCACAGCGCAGCCCCGCAAGCTGCCAGCGCAGCGCCTGGCTCAGGACTTCGTGGTCATTGCTGCGCATGGCCGATCTTGATGGGCAAAGAGCGGATGCGTTGCTTGGTCAATGCATACAAGGCATTGGTGACCGCAGGAGCGATCGGCGGCGTGCCCGGCTCGCCCACGCCACCTGGCGGATGCGCGTTCTGCACGATGTGGGTTTCAATCACCGGCATGTGTTCGAGTCGAACCATGTCGTAGTTGGGGAAGCTGCTTTGCTCAACCCGCCCGGCCGCCACGGTGATCTCGCCGAACAAGGCCGAGCTCAAGCCAAACACAATCGAGCCTTGCATCTGAGCCACCACGGTGTCCGGGTTGACGACCACACCGCAGTCGATGGCACACACCACGCGGTGCACTTTCACGGTCTGGTTGACCACCGACACCTCGGCCACCTGCGCACAGATGGAGCCGAAGGATTCGTGCAGCGCAATGCCCCGGGCGCGCCCAGCCGGCAACGCTTGGCCCCAGCCAGCCTTGGTCGCGGCCAACTCCAGCACCGCACGGTGGCGTGGATGAGCCGTCAGCAAACTGCGCCGATAGGCATAAGGGTCTTGCCCGCAGGCATGGGCCAGCTCGTCCACAAAGCTTTCAGTGAAGAAGGCGTTGTACGAATGCCCGACGCTGCGCCACGACCCCACCGGCACATGGCCCTTGGTGCGCACCTGTCGCACCTCAATGTTGTCAAAGGCATAGGGGATGTCAAACGCCCCTTCAATCTGATTTTTGTCGGGTGTATCGGCCGCCGCCCAAGGCAGCAAGCGCTTCAAGGCGTCATAGCCGACGGACTGCGCGGCCACGCGGTTGTGCCAAGCCGTCACGCGCCCTTTGTCGTCCAGCGCGGCACGGAACGCAGACAGGGCCGCTGGCCGGTACATGTCATGCTGGGTGTCTTCTTCGCGACTCCAGAGCAGCTTGACCGGGCGCCCCTCCAGTTGCATGGCAATGGCCACGGCTTGCTCCACCATGTCGATCTCCAGGCGGCGGCCAAAGCCTCCACCCAGCAAGGGCAAATGCAAGGTGACCTGATCCGTGTCGACACCGGCGATTTGGGCGGCGCGCCATTTGGCCAATGACGGCGACTGGGTCGACACCCAGACCTCCACCCGGCCCTGCTGGACCTGCGCCGTGCAGTTGATCGGCTCCATCGCGGCATGGGCCAGATAGGGCGCCCAGTAGACCGCCTCGACGACCTTGGCCGGGGCCTTCAAGGCCTCGGCGGCATCGCCCTTGTTGATGAACGCAAAGCCGGACTCCTGATCCAGCGCCTGCCTGAACTGACGGGCGATGTCGGCGGAGGTGACATTGTCGTTCGGCGTGGCCGAGAACTGCACCTTGACGCTGGCCAAGGCCTGTTGGGCACGCCACCAACTGTTGGCCACCACCACCACCACGCCGGCCGGGATCTGCAGCACCTTGTGCACGCCACGCATCTGGCTGGCGGCCACCGCATCCACCGAGACCACCGAGGCCCCAAACACCGGCGGTTGCAAGATCGCTGCATACAGCATGTCGGGCACGCGCACGTCCACCCCAAAGACCGCCGAACCATTGAGCTTGGCCGGAATGTCCTTGCGCGCGATGGGCTTGCCGATCAGCGTATACGTGGCCGGATCCTTCAAGGGCACGTGCTCTGGCGGGGTCAACTTGGCCGCCTCGTGCACCAGCTCACCAAAGCCCAAGCGGGCGCCCGTGGTCGGATGAAGCACCTGCCCCGCCTCGACCCGACAGGCGGACGCCTCGACCTTCCAGCGCTGCGCGGCGGCTTGCACCAGCATCGCGCGGGCGGTGGCGCCGGCCAGACGCAGGGGATGCCATGCATCGCGGACGCTGCTGGAGCCGCCCGTGACCTGCAAATGCAGGGCATAGCCCACGCGCTGAATGGACGCGCGCGCCATCCGGGCCAGCAAACCATCGTCGTCCGCCCCAAAGGGCAGGACATTGAGCAGCAGGGCCTGGTTGGCATAGATCTGCGCGACGGGCGCGTGCTCGACGTGGACGTCCTCCCATCGGGCCTCCAGCTCCTCAATCAGCAGCATGGGCAAGGCGGTCAGCACGCCCTGGCCCATCTCGGCGCGGGGGACGGCCACCGTGACCTGGCCATCGGGCGCGATCTTGACCCAGCCATTGAGCGACACCTGTCCGCCCTCGACGGGTAAGTCACCCGCATGGCCCAAACGTTCGCTGGCCGTGGGCGCACCACAGCCGACCAACAAGCCTCCGGTCGCGGCGGCGCCCGCGATGAGAAAATGCCGACGCGTCAGCACGGCGCTCATCCGCGTGCCCCCGCTGCGCTGTGAATGGCGGCACGCACACGCTGGTAGGTGCCGCAACGGCAGATGTTGGTCATGGCCGCGTCAATGTCGGCATCGGTGGGCTGCGGGGTCTGGCGCAGCAGCGCTGTGGCGGCCATCAACATGCCCGACTGGCAGTAGCCACATTGGGGCACCTGGTGCTCGATCCAGGCCGCTTGCAGGCGGGTCAACACCGGGTCACACTGCGCCTCGATGGTCTGCACCGATTTACCGGCCACCGCCATCATCGGCATCACGCAGGAGCGCACCGGCACCCCATCGATGTGCACGGTACAGGCGCCGCACGCGGCCACGCCACAACCAAACTTGGTGCCAGTGTGGCCCAGTTCGTCCCGCAAGACCCACAGCAGTGGCATGTCATCCTCGACATCCACCGACACAGGCCGCCCATTGAGTTCAAAGGTATGCATGGCGGCAGACTACACCATCGTGTAGCACACCGCCACGCAGGAGGCCCCCTACTTTCGAAGCAAGACGTTCATCCCGGGCGCGACCTCGCTGTCGTCGACATAGCCAATCGCCCCTGGCGTTTTTTGGACATACGCGATGAGCGCGGCGGCGTCACTGAGTTCACGCGGTGGCGTGCCTTTGCCAACGTAGCGACGCACCGTCCAGTAGGCGACGAACTGCTCCTCATCTTGCTTGAGGTAGTCGTTCAAAAAACGCTGCCGGATGTTTTGATTGGGCAGGGTGTTCAACGGGATCACCGGGTTGCCATCGAGCTCGACCACCTTGCCGGTGTAAATGCGCTGCACGGTCACCAAGTCAAGTTTGCGCATGGAGGGGTGACCAATGATCACGATGTGATCGGCCGCCCACGTTGACCAGGTGCCAAGCACCAGCAACGCGGCAATGGGAATCTTGAGGAGTCTCATCACGGGCCTCCTCTTAGAACACGAAGTTATAACTGAGGGACAGGACATTGATGCCCTCATCCGCCACGGCCGCGCCACCCGCTGGCGAGTCCACCATGGCTGAGCCCTTGCCGATCCAAGTGTGCATCCACTCGCCCTTGAGCTTGCTTTGCGGGGTCAGCGCGTAGGAGGCCCCCAGCGACAGCGAGTACTGGTCAAAGAAGGGCATGGAGTCGGCTGTTCGTCTTTGGCCGGCGTCAAAGTCAGGAACACCCGTCACTCCGACTTGACTGACTTGACTCCATAACCGTGCAGGCGCCCCCACCGTTTTAAGCTTGGAGACGGTCACATAAGGCGTGACCTTATCCAGCTTGCGCAGCACCGACAGATAGCCCCCCACCGTGTTGGCACCCAGATCGATATCGTGCTGAAAATTGCGCTCGAACTCGCCAATCACACGCCAGGCATGGGGCAGATTGACATCAAAGCCCAAGGTCACAATGTCGTTGGAAAAATTTTGAATAAAGGCCGTCGGCATGTAGCCGGTGAGGGGTGTCGTCACGGATTGCAACGACGAAGCCGCCTGTCCGCCCGAGTTGAAAGCAGACTCTGCATGGTGCACGCCCATGCGCCAGGTACTGTCTTCCGCGCGCAGCGTCAACACGCCACCGGTCACGCGGGTGTTGACCGACAGAAACATCGTCCCTGCATCACGAGAGTAGATGCGCTGCACCACCTTGGGCGTCCGACCCGAGTACACATCCAGACTCACGTCCCCACTGTCCAGGGCCCAGTTGCGCGTCACGTACAAGCCAGCAATGTCGGTGGTGGGCGAGATCGAATACATCTCGGTGGGCATGCGGGCAAATTCATAGCTTTGCCCCACATCGAGATTTTCAGAGAACAGATACAGCGGCAATCGCACCTTGCCTGCACGCACCAGCCATTCATTGCGGGGACGCCATGACACAAAGGCCCAGGCCGCGCTGGTGGTCCATTTTTGATCGTTGTCCACGGCCGGCGCCACCTTGCCTTGCAGCGTGGCCGACCATTGAGCCGAGAACTTGGCATCAAACTGCACGCCCAACACGCTGTCTCGCTTGACCGTGCCGTTGTCATTGATGAAGCGTTGGTAGTTGTAGTTCTTGTCGGACACCGCCGCACCCGCGGTGCCAAAGCCCGAGTAGGAGAACTCTTGCGCCCCAGCGCCCAAACACGCCCCCGTCAAGACCGACGTCAGCACCAAGCGCCGCGTTGTTGTTGTTCCTGCCATATTGAATCCCTTCAGTCTTGCCATTGTTTTGCAATTTCAATGATGCGATGCTGGAGCGCCAGAAACGCCCGCACGATTTCCGGGTCGAAATGCGCCCCGGAATTACTTTCGATGTACGACTTGGCCATCTCGTGGCTCATGGGCTCTTTGTACGGGCGCCGACTGATCAAGGCGTCGTACACATCGGCCACGGCCATCAACCTGGCGGACAAGGGGATCTGATCCCCCGCCAGTTGATCGGGGTAGCCCGACCCATCCCATTTCTCATGGTGTGATCGAGCGATCTCCATGGCAAAGGTCAGAAAATCGGTGTCATCCCCCATGCGCTGAGCGGCCCGGCGCAGCATTTCCCAGCCGTGCAGCGGATGACCCTTCATGACCTCGAACTCCGGCACCGTCAGCTTGCCGGGCTTGAGCAAGATGTTGTCTGGAATCGCCACCTTGCCCATGTCATGCAAAGGCGCCGACTTGGCGATCAGGGCAATCGTCTCCGGGTTCAACACATCAAGATGGCGCTGCTGCTCCCACAGATAGGTGGCCAGCACACGCACATATTCCTGCGTGCGCTTGACATGGTTGCCGGTGTCTTCATCGCGGAACTCGGCAAACGAAATCATCACAAACAGCGTGGACTCTCGCAGTCGATCCAACTGCACCATGCGCTCATCCAACTCGGTGCTCAAGCGCGCATTGTGGTCGCGCAACTGGTCTTGAAACGCCTTGTTCTCCAGATGCGTCTTGACCCTGGCACGCACAATCGCGGGGCTGATCGGCTTGTGGATGAAGTCTGCCGCGCCGACCTCGAAACCCAAGGCTTCGTGCTCGGTCTCTTGCATGGCGGTGAGAAAGATCACCGGAATGTACCGGGTCCGCTCATCTTGCTTCAGTCGACGGCAGACCTCGTAGCCATCCATCTCGGGCATCATCACGTCGAGCAAGATCAGGTCTGGCGGTGTCCTGAGGGCGATCTCCAGGGCCTTGGCGCCCGAGGGCGCCAGCTTGACGCGATACGACGGGTTGAGCAAACTGGCCAACAAGTTGAGGTTGGCCGGGGCGTCATCCACCACCAGCACCGTTCGCCCTGTCAATGCGGTATCAAGCGTCGACATGTTGCAGTCCCTCCTTAAGCAGGCTCAATGCACTTTCAAAGTCACATCGATCCATCGCGCTGTTCAAGCGGTTAACCGCCAAGGGCGCCAGGATTCTCTTGAGGACCGCTCGTTCTTGTTGCCACACCACCATGGCCTGGCTGTCGGAGTCTTCTAGCAAACGGATCATGGTCTGATGGGCTTGTCGCGCCTGTGCCATGACAGGGCCCGAGACCTCACGCAACTCGCCGGGCACGGTCACCGGGTCGCCGCTTGCGCCACCGGCGGCCTGCTGCAGCGATGGCATTTGTGGCCGCAACGCATCGGCCAACATCTCCAAGGCATGAACGAAGGGGGCCGCAGCCGCCACCACCCCGACCGCATCTCTCGCCTTCGCAGCCGACTCCAGGCACCCAGCGAGTTGCGCCAGGTCGTTCGCACCCACGGTGGCCAACAAACCGCGCAGGGTATGGGCCTCACGATCAAGGGTGGTGCAGTCCGAGGCTTCAATGGCCCGCTGGAGTGGCACCATGATGCCGTCCACGTGTTGCATGAACCCCTGCAAGGTGCGCGCGTACAAATCCGCGTCGCCGCTCAACCGGGCCAAGGCTTGCTCCGTATTCAAACCCGCCGCCTTCGGCACCACAAGAGGGTGGCTCACCAGCCCCTCGCCTGTGGGCATGGCCGCCCGAGGGATCACGTCAGTCACTGCGGGACAGTAGGCCGCCAGTGAGGCGTACAACTTTTGGGGATCCAGCGGTTTGCTGATATGCCCCTGCATGCCCGAGGCCAGACAACGGTCGCGCTCTTCCTGCAGCGCATGCGCGGTCATTGCCAACACCGGCACCTCGCACAGACTTGGATCATTGCGTATTTGCCGAGTCGCCTCATAGCCATCCATCACCGGCATGTGCAAATCCATCAACACCACGTCATAGCCCGAGGCCCCCGTGGCACGCAAGCGCTCCAGCGCCTCGCAGCCGTTGTTCACCACATCCACCAGGGCACCGCGGCGGCTAAGCAGTTCGGTGGCCAACTGCTGATTCAAGCTGTTGTCCTCCGCCAGCAACACCCGCAGACCGTCCAGGCGAATGGCGCGCTCACCGCTGCTCAACGTCGACTCGGCCGCCACTTCAAGCCCGGTGATTCGTGCCAACAAGCTGCGCAGGGCACTGGGCAAGATGGGCTTCGACAAAAAGCTCGTGGCACCCGCCTGCAACGCATTGACATGCAAGCTGTCCCAGTCATAGGCCGACATCACGATCACGTTCACATCCGGGTCGCACTGACGCAAACGCGCCATCACCTCGGCCCCACCCAGATCAGGCAAGACCCAATCGAGCAAGACCACATCAAAGGGCGCCCCCACCGCCAACGCTTGCGCCATCAATTTCAAGGCGTGACCGCCACTGTCGGCCACTTCAATACAGCCTTGATGCGCCCCATGCACCGAACCAACGCCCAAGGCCCGCAACAAGCCGGCCAGCATCAAGCGGGCTTCGGCCTGATCATCCACCACCAGCACGCGCAGGCTTTCCACCGGCACCGGTGTCATGTCCGCGAAGGCGTTGGGCACGATAGTGCCCGGCAGGATCAAACTGAAGGTCGAACCGCGGCCATAGTCACTGCGCACCTCAATGCGCCCGCCCATCAGTTGCGCCAGTCGCTGACTGATGCTCAAGCCCAAGCCGGTGCCCCCGTAGCGGCGCGTCGTGCTGTCATCGGCTTGCGTGAACTCTTGAAAGAGCCGGCCCATTTGCTCGGCGGTCATGCCAATGCCGGTGTCACTCACGTCAAATCTCAAGGTCACGACCGCGCCTTGCCGCGCCTCCAGCTTGACGGTGACCTTGACATAGCCGCTGTGGGTGAACTTGACCGCGTTGGACAACAAGTTCGTCAAAATCTGCCCCACGCGCAGCATGTCGCCGGTGACCACGCTGGCGTTGGTCAGCAAGTCGGCATCGGCAAACTCACACAGCAACTCGACTTCTTGCTCTTGGGCTTTTTGGCGCAGCAGCATCAATGCACTGCCCACCGCCTCTTCGATTCGGTAGGGTGCATTCTCCAGGCTCAAGTGCCCCGCTTCAATCTTCGAGAAGTCGAGGATGTCATTGATGACGCCCAACAAAATCTGTGAGGCCGAAGCCACCTTGCCCAGGTAGTCCTGCTGCTGCACCGTCAGCGGCGTTTGCAAGGTCAGGTGCGTCATGCCAATGATGGCGTTCATGGGCGTGCGGATCTCATGGCTCATATTGGCCAAAAAGAGTGACTTGGCGCGGGTCGCCGCCTCGGCCTGATCACGAGCCACCAGCAAGTCCGCCTGGGTGCGCGCACGAACCGCCAGATCACCTTGTATCGATTGCGCCATGGCGTCCATCGTCTGACCCAAAGAGCCCACCTCATCCAGGGCGTTTTGCGCAACGCTGGTGCGCACGGCGTAGTCCCCTGAAGCAAACGCACGGGCCTTCTCGCTGAGCGCGCCAATGGGCAGCAACACCCGGCGACGCACCATCATCAGCGCCAACAGCATGACTGGCACCAAACCCACATCAACGGCCACAGCCAGACCAATGAACTGCTTGACCCGTGCCGAGGCCTGCTGGACTGACGCCTCGGTTCTGGCATTGACCAATCGGGCCAGGTCGGACATGGCACGAACCAGCTCGGCCCCGTCATGCTCGTAATGGCTGCTGTGAACCAGTTGGGTGGCGTACGCCAGGTTGGGCTCGCCCTCCGACACAAACACCTTGTGGGTCGCGTCATACAAACCCTGGGTCGCGGCAAACGCAACCTGCTCGGTTTTCTTGAGTTGATCGG